>VGVY01000006.1 GCA_016873835.1 Ignavibacteria bacterium | reverse complement strand
AATATATTCCCCTCAGAATTTAGTGGATTAGCTTCTGCCGGTGCTGTTGTTTCAATTGCATTGTTAGGCATTTTATTTAGTCTTGTAGTATCCTGGGGACTTACAAAAACTATTTTAAAAGGTGAAGCCTCCACATTTAGTTTAGAATTACCGCCATATAGACCTCCAAGAATTTTACAAACTTTGTATACTTCATTAATTGATAGAACACTATTTGTTCTTTGGAGAGCAGTAGTATTTGCTTTGCCAGCTGGTATTTTAATTTGGCTTGTGGCTAATGTTCAAATTTCTGAAATAAGCATTGGGCAATATTTTATTGATTGGATAAATCCATATGCTTTGTTTTTTGGTTTGAATGGTGTAATTATTTTAGCATACATAATTGCTATTCCAGCGAATGAAATTGTCATTCCAACAATTTTAATGTTAACAGTACTCTCAGCTCAACTAATGGGGATAGGTAGTGGGGCTGGAGTTATGTTCGAGCTTGATAATGTTTCAGATATCGCGCAAGTATTACAAGCTGGAGGATGGACAACACTTACGGGAATAAATCTAATGTTGTTTAGTCTTTTGCATAATCCTTGCTCAACAACTATTTATACTATTTACAAAGAAACTGGAAGCATTAAATGGACTATTGTCTCAACCATTTTACCTATAATTATGGGTTTATTGATTTGTTTAATTGCTGCTCAAATTTGGGGACTTTTTTAATCTATGATGAAAATAATTATTAGAACAATATATTTTTTGATCTTTTACACAACAACAGTGTTAGGTCAAATTGAACATGTTCCACTTGTAACGGATAGACCAGATCAAACTGAATCGGCAGTTATTGTGCCATACAATACATTTCAAATTGAGACTGGTTTTATTTATCAGATACAAAAATTCAGCGAAGATCAAATTGAATTTGAAAACGAAAATTTAATTCTTGCATCCACATTAATTAGATACGGCATCACAAATGAACTCGAATTTAGATTTGGTGGGGAATATTTTAATGGTAAATCTACAAGTTCAGGCTTATCAAGATTAACAAATGGCTTGCAAGGATTTTTTGTGGGTTCCAAATATCATTTACGAAAAAATGAAAAAATACTTTCAGACGTAAGCGTCATACTTCATTTAATGCTTCCCTTTGGTCATCAAAATCTAAAACCAGATAGAATAGAACCAGTTTTAAAATTAGCTCTGTCACAAGAAATTAGTGAAAAATTTTCTCTTGGAATAAATTTGGGTTTAGTTAATAATAGCAGTATTAATGTAACTGAATATTATTATTCGATGGCTTTTGGAACATCATTAACATCAAAAATTGGTTTTTTTGTAGAAATGTACGGAAGCTTTCATAAGACTTTTTTACCAGTACATAACTTTGATGCCGGAATTACATATTTGCATCTTTCTAACTTACAAATTGATTTTTCTTTAGGGACTTTATTGTTTAAAAGTGAAAAGGATTTATTTGGTGGTTTAGGAATCTCCTTTAGAATTCCTAAATAAGTATTATACTTTTTCGCGTGGTTTTATTTTAATAATTGGTTGTGTAGCATTAGCCATTAAAAATTCTTGATGATTCATTTTAGGCTGGTTAAAAGTGGGAGAGTTATTCACAAAATTTCCGTTAGGTAATAACATTCTCGATTTAACATTATCCAATAAGCAAGTATCTAATATCTTTTCTTTTATAAATTTTTTGTGTGTTTCATCTAAAATCGGGAATGAAGTTTCCACTCTTCGGTCAAGATTCCTTTGCATTATATCAGCACTACTTAAGAAAATTTCTGGTATGCCATTATTTTCGAAATAGTATATTCTACTGTGTTCTAAGAATCTTCCAACTATACTAATAACTTTGATGTTTTCACTAAGACCTGGTACTTGCGGAATTAGACAACATATTCCGCGGACAATAAGATCAATTTTTACACCTCGGTTTGATGCTTCATATAAAGCTGCAATTAATAATGGATCAACTAACGAATTGAGTTTGAATATGATATATCCGCAATTTCCAGTTTTAACATTTTTAATTTCTCGCTCAATTAAATCTAGAAATCTCTGGCGTTTGTTAATAGGTGCAACACAAAGTTGTCTATAACTTTTTTGCTCTGAGTAACCAGTTAAATAATTAAAAATTTCTGTTACATCAGCACAAACATCATCGTTGGCTGTAAATAACCCAATATCAGTATATAATCTCGCAGTAGTTGGATTGTAATTACCGGTACTTAAATGAACATATCTTTTAACCCCATCTAATTCTTTTCTAACAACCAAGGTCATCTTAGCATGAGTTTTTAATCCAACAAGTCCATAAACAACATGAACTCCGGCTTTCTCAAGTTCTCTTGCCCAATAAATATTATTCTCTTCATCGAAGCGGGCTTTTAATTCAACAAGTACAGCCACTTGTTTTTTTCTTTCAGCAGCTTCTATTAAATATTTAACGATGGGAGAATTAAGCCCAACTCTATACAATGTTTGTTTTATCGCAAGAACTTCCGGATCTCTAGATGCTTCTTTAATAAAATCTATTACTGGAATAAAGGAATCATAAGGATGGTGCAGTAATATATCTTTTCTCTTTATAAGAGAAAAAATATTTTCTTCCTCTTCAAATTCTTGTGGAATAACTGCATGGAATGGTTTTTCTTTTAAAAGCGGTAATGGAAGATCATATAAAGTCATAACATCACTTAATCCTAAAATTCCATCAATTACATGAAGATCATCGCGTGTTATCTCAAGGTTTTCAATTAATGTATCAATCATATAGTCCGGCATTTGTTTTTCAACTTCCAAACGAACAACAGATCCGAATTTTCTTTGTTTTATATTTTCTTCGATTAACTGAAGAAGGTCGTCAGCTTCATCTTCCTGAATTTCTAAATCAGTATCACGTGTAATTCTAAATCGGTATGCCTCAATTACTTCCACACCTGGAAACAAAATATTTAAATTGGATCTTATTAAATCACCAATCCAAATAAATTTAGAAATTCCATTTTGCCCACCATTTTTAGTTTTCGCTATTTGATCAATTTTTAATAGTCTAGGCAAGATACTCGGAACCTTTACACGTGCAAAATGTTTTTCACCGCTTGGTTTCTTTACTAGAATTGCGAAACTTAAACTGAGATTTGAGATATATGGAAATGGTCTTCCTGGATCAAAGGCAAGCGGAGTGAGAACCGGGTAAATTTCTTTTAAAAAATATTTATTCAGCCCATCTCTTTCATCTTTTGTAAGTTGAGAAAGCTCACAAATGAATATTTTATTAGCTTTCAATTCACTTACAATTACATCATTCCAATAATCATAAATCTGTTTTAGCATTGGCTGAAGTTTTTTCTCGATCAATTTAATTTGTTCGTAAGGTGTAAGTCCGTCTATCGAAGCATCAAAAATATTGGCTCTAATCTGTTCTTTTAAGCCTGAAACTCGAATCATGTAAAATTCATCTAGATTAGAAAAGAAAATCGAAATGAATTTAATTTTATCTAGTAAAGGCAAATCAGGATCAAGTGCTTCTTCGAGAACACGTCTATTGAATTCCAACCAGCTCAGATCTCTATTAAAAAAATTATCTGGTTTTAAATATTTCTTAAGATATTCATTTGTTAATTGCATAATTCAATTTAATGGGTCTACACATTTCCTTTAAATATATTAAAGATTCCTTGCATCAAGATTTTTTAATTGAAGTAAAGCTATTGAAATCATAATCAATTTCACTTTTTGGCATTGCAAGTCTTTTTATGGTCACTTTAGCTTTTGAAAAAAATTCTTCTGCAAGTGTATCATGATAATCAGAAAAAATCACAACCTCTTTAATCCCAGCTGTTATCAATGCTTTTGCACAATTAGTGCAAGGCATGTTTGTTATATAAGCAATAGCTCCTGATGTACTTATTCCATGAGAAGAACATTGTAATATTGCATTCATTTCTGCATGTATAGTTCGAATACAATGATTATCAACAATCATACATCCTTCATCTTCGCAATGTGCATCGCCCGGAATTGATCCATTATAACCAGTTGACAAAATTTGCTTGTTCTTTACAAGTACACATCCGCAGTGCATTCTTGGACATGTTGCTCTTTCAGATACCAACATAGCAACTTTAAGAAAGTAATCATCCCAAGATGGTCGCTTTATTCTGTCTGTCATATTAACTCTGTTAAAAATAAAGTATGCAAATTTATGCAAATTTAGATTTATAAAACATTCGAAGAAAAAGAGAATTGTAAAAAAATGACGTTTTTCTTACGATTAGTTCTGGTAAAGTTAAACGGCTTTAAGAACAACTTTTATTGTAGTTCCTTCATCAATAACTGAATTATTAACAAATATTTTACCTTGATGATAATCTGCGATAATTCTTTTAGAAAGACTTAATCCTAATCCCCAGCCTCTGCGTTTTGTTGAAAATCCTGGTCTAAAAATATCTTTCCAATTTTTGTAGTCTATCCCTTTACCATTGTCAGTAATTTCTATTTCAATGTTATTATTAGTTCTTGAAATCAAAAATTTAATTTTACCTTGCTTATGTTCAATTGCATCAAGAGAATTCTTTATAAGGTTTTCAATTACCCATTCAAACAATTCAACATTTAATTTAGCTTTAGATGATTCATCTCCTTCAATTGTCAAAGCAACATTTTTACCTAGTTGCGGCAATCTTCTTTCAAAATAATTAATAACCCTATTAATAACGTTATAAGGTGATTCATCTATAAGTTCTGGCTTTGAACCAATTTTTGAAAATCTAGTCGTAATTTTATTTAAACGAATTAAATCATTTGTTATTTCATCAGCAGTATTGATTACCTTATCCGGATTCTTAAAATTCATTTTAAGCATTTCAGCCCAGCCCATCAAACTCGATATAGGGGTTCCAAGCTGATGAGCAGTCTCCTTTGACATACCAACCCAAATATTACTTTGCTCGTTTTTCCGTATATAATTAAAGCTCAAGTATGCAATTATTATAAACACTATTGCGAAAATAATTTGAAGATATGGATAAAACCTTAATTGATAGATTATATCAGAATCTCCATAAAATATTTTTTGAATTACTATACCATCGGGTGATTTTACGACTATTGGCTCATGCTGTTCAGAAAGCTCGGTTAATTTTTCGTTTAACATCAATTCAATTTTTTTTGGATCTTTTTCAGTGCCAATATCAATATTTTTAAATCCTTTTCCTGGAACGATGGAAGTTAATTTGTTTTGTGCATCAGTTAATATTAATGGGAAATCGATTCTTTGGATAATGTTCTGGAATATAAAAGTGAAATCATTTGTTATGTTTTCTGAACTTGCAACGAATTCTAAACTGCTGGCATAAAGCTGAACAATTTCTTTTTCTCTTTCTTGTAGTTTAGAGACAATACTTTGAGTATAGAATAGAGTTCCAAGCGCTATAGCACTTCCAATGATAATTAATATCAATTTCAAATTTAATGCTGAAGTTATAGTCGAAATTTTCATAATTGCAAATATTATAACTCTATAGTCTGATCTCTACGCGGACCAACTGAAATCATAGATATTTCAAATCCGCTTTTTTGTGAAATGAAGGATAGATAGTCTTGCGCAGCATTTGGTAAATCGTCAAAATATTTTGCTTGAGAAATATCTTCTTTCCAGCCGGGCACAGCTTCATAAATTGGCTTTGCTTTGAACATTTGATTTAAATCTGACGGGAATGTTTTTATCTTTTTGCCATTAATTTCGTAGCCAACACAAATTTTAATTTCATCAAGATAGCTTAGCACATCCAATTTTGTAATTGCAGCTCTTTCAATTCCATTAATTTGTCTTGAATAATTTAAAAGATAAGCATCAAACCAGCCGCATCGCCTTGGCCTTCCAGTAGTAGCTCCATATTCAGCACCTTCTTCTCTGAGCTTTTCTCCCTCATTTCCAAGTAACTCTGTTGGAAATGGGCCTAAACCAACCCGTGTAGTGTATGCTTTAACAATTCCTATAATTGATGTAATTTTTGTTGGGGGGATACCAGTTCCAGTACAAGCACCTCCAGAAGTTGGGTGCGAAGAAGTTACAAAAGGATATGTGCCATGATCGATATCAAGCATAGTGCCTTGTGCCCCTTCCAAAAGAATCGATTTTTCGTCAGAGATAGCTTGATTAAGATAAGAAGGGACATCAATAATATATTGATCAATCGATTTATCAAATTCTAAATATTCATCGATTATTTCTTGGACGTTTAATTCATCGTGATTATAAATTTTACTAAGGATATTATTTTTTTCTTCAAGATTGCACTTTATTTTTTCTTCTAAAATATTTTTATCAAGTAGATCGACAATTTTAATTCCTTTTCGAGCAAATTTATCTATATAGCATGGACCAATCCCTCTACCAGTAGTACCGATTTTTGAAGAACCGCTTTCACTTATAGAATCGAGAATTTTATGATAAGGCATTATTAGGTGAGCATTTTGACTAATTAATAATCTCCCTTTAATATTAATTCCAGAATCTTCAAGAATTTTTATTTCATCCAATAGAGCCTTCGGATCAATTACCACTCCATTACCAATTACACATATTATATTTTCTCTAAGAATTCCTGATGGGATTAAATGTAGAATGAATTTTTTATCACCTATGATGACAGTATGACCAGCATTTGCACCGCCTTGGTATCTTGCTACTATATCATATCGGTCGCTTAAAATGTCGACTATTTTTCCCTTGCCTTCGTCACCCCATTGACTACCGACCAAAATAGTTACATTCATCATAACTCCAGCATTAAATTATTGGTAGGATATAGCTCCGCAGAAGCGGAGCTTAAAAAAGATTATTTGAAACTTTTTACTGCTTCATCAACTGAATTGAAGTGTTCAAAAATTGTAATCAATTTTGTTATGATTAATAAACTTTCAATTTTTTCTGTAGCGTTTGCTAATACTAATGAACCTCCGCCATTTTTAATAGTAGTATAACCACTAATTAGCATTCCGAGTCCAGAGCTGTTCATAAATTTGCAACCAGCAAGATCTACAACAACATTTTTTTTGCCTTCATTTAATAAATTATGAAGTAATGTGCCGAATTCCTGAGCTTCAGGTCCGCCCATCACATTTCCTTTTAGTTCAACAATTACAGCTCCGTATTGTTCAGATGTTTTGACCTTCATAAATTCTCCTTTATATTTATTTAAATAATTACAAACTAAATTTTTTATAATTTATTGCTGGTTATTTATTAACATTTGAAAATAATAAGTGACAAATCTTTATATTGATAGACAAGTTATTGAATACTTGAGTAAAAATAAAGCTTAATTAATTTTCAAAATTAAGTACTAGCCGTTATTTGGGAACATAAGGAACAAAAAGTCGTCTAAAATTATGAATTCTTCAAAAGAATTAGGAATACAAAATCCATCTGGTCTAGATAATGAGAAGGATGAAGATTTTATCTTAATTAGAAATTTTATTAAGGGAGAAGAAACAACTTTTAGAACACTTGTAATTAAGCATAAAGAAAAGGTGAGGAATCTAGTTTATGTTACACTTGGTGATGCTGAGTTTGTTGATGATATATCGCAAGATGTATTCATCAGTGTTTACCATAAGCTAAAAGAATTCCGATTCGAATCGAAGTTTACAACATGGCTTTACAGAATTACAGTCAATAAATGCAGAGATTATTTAAGAAAGAAAAGGGTAAGAAGTATTTTTGTTCCTCTTGGTGATACTGATCGGGAATATGCTGGTAAACCATTTTCAGAAAATATTGATATACCAAATTTAGTACAAAATGCAATATCAAAACTTCCTGATAAATTGAAGGAGCCACTTGTGATGAGAGATATAGAGGGATTAAGTTATAAAGAAATTGCTGATGCCCTCAATACTGAAGTTGGAACAATCAAGTCGCGTATTTTTAGAGCTCGTGAAAGTCTGAAAATAATTTTAGAACCATATCAAAAAGAATTGAATGCATAATGAGCGATGAGACGCAAATAAAATCCAAATTGTTTATTTATATCAAAAAAAACACTCTGTTCATTTCTTTAGCAGTTTTATCTATCCTTCTAATGTTAATTTTTCGATATAATAAAAGTGAAATAAGTAGATTATTTGAGACCGGCAAAAACAGTCTAATCTCTCTTTATACATCAAATTTAAGACCACTGCTATCCTCAACAGAAATTACAACAGATGACGTCTTCAATTTTGCAGTTTATCAAGAAATCCCAGTCGATAAGCAAAAACAAAAAGTTCTTGTTGTTTCTGATAATACTTCTGGTGATTTGATATATGAAATCCAACCAAAGTATATACATGAAAACAAAAGCAGTTATGAACAGTTTAAGAATTATCTAAATCTTACTGAAAAAGAGAATCAAAAAGTTGATTCTATTTTAAATTCCTACAAAAACGAAATTTATTCTTCAGTATTAGTAAATGATAAAAACACAATTGCAGTTAATCCAAAACTATCTTCTCTTCAAAAATCATTATTGACTGAAATAATTTTATTTGCAGAAAATATAGGTAAGAAAACAAGCAGCCATGCTTTGAAGAACCTAATTGATTTTGATTTAAATAAAATTCATAAGTACTCTACTAATTTAAAAACTCTACCTAAAGAAGATTATATTTTTATTACACCCGATACAGTTTTTCAACGCCCGATAAGTTTTAGCCATTATACTAAAAGTGAAGAGAAAGATTATCTAAAGAATTTAAACGAAATAAAAGTTAATGTAGACGATAAACTAGAAATAACAAAAACAAAATCAAAAATTTCTCACACTCTGCCATTTAAATACTCTATTCATCTTGATACTAACTTAGTGAAAGTTGTTGTTCCCATCCCTTCAATTGTGTCGGCTTTTGGTTTAGAAGATAGTATTAAAGTAAATTTGGATAAGGTTGCCGAAAAACTAAGAAATATAAAATTCGAATTAAGTGAAAAGAAAAAAAATATGGTTTCTGTTGAACCACCAATTAAGCCAAAGGAAATTTCTAATGTAATTAATTTTAATAATCCATCGGATGTTGCAAAATACACTGAAGAATTACTGACAAAATTTGATTTGAAAAAATGGGAAGAATTTGGAGTTAAAATGGATTCATTAGGCAAAGCATTCAAGTTTGCTTTTGAGGATTCACTCAGTATTCAGAATAAAGCTTTCAAGGAATATCTAAATAAAATAGAAAAATTAAAAGAAGTCAGGAATAAATCCAAAGCAAGAAAATAATTCTAAGCACAATGGAATTAAATAGTACTATTCAAATAACTCGTGCACGTAGATTAGAGAACTCCATTCTAGCCTTAATTGTGCTTTTTCTATTTAACATTATATTTCCTGATCATGATACTTTTATACTTTCATTCATGAATGAAATTCTTTTGTTCCTATCTATTCTTTTTGCTTATTACTATATGCATCCATTTCTTAGTACCAAATCTGATTCTCCGCTTTCCATGATTTTGAATTCCGGAATCCTTGGGGCATTAATATTTTTTATAATAGCTGTATCTGATTCTATTTTTGGAGAAGTAAATTCATCTACCGAAAGTTCTAATCTTTTTAATTCTCTTATTACTTTATTAGTTGTATTTGTTTTTGTTGCAACATTAGTTTATGTCATATCAGTTTTTCGAGAATTATTTTTTCTGCGCCAGAAAAAAAATCCATCTACTTATTTTAATACAATGCTCATATTTATTTCACTAACATTTTTTTCAAATCTTTTGTTAAAAATAGATGCAAATTATGATTACCCTAGAGATGCTTTTTTTGTTGTTAGTATAATTTTAATCTGCTTCAATTCTATACGAGTTGCATGGATTGCTTTTCTGATAAAACGTCAAAAAGTATACTTATTATTAATTTCCGTTATTCTTTCAATTTTGTTTGGTTTCAACGTTGGTCTTTATGGCGAAACAAACATTATTCATCAAATTATTTTGTCATTTTCTCCGGGATTGGATGTATTGTTTAAGTTAATTATGATTTACGGAACAATTTATTTTGCAGTGGTTTTCTTTACAACACTTTTTCATCTTCCAACAGCAGAAGCTTTTGATAGAAAAGCCGAAGAAGTAACATCATTGATGGATATAACTAAACTTATAACGCAAGTTTTTGATTTTAAAGAATTAGCCGACAGTATTACTTCTATTACTACAAAAGTTTGTAATTCGAATTCAGCTTGGCTTGTAACACTTAAAGAGAACCAGTATGAATTAAATTCAGTTAATAACATTGGATACGTTGCCGCTGAAAAGCTGTCTAAAATAATCCTTTCTAATGAATATAGAGAAAATGAAAAAGTCCAGACAATTTATTATGATTCAGTGAGTTTAGTAATAAAGAAGGAGATGAATAATTTCCGCTCAGTTGCAATAGCTCCACTTAAAGTGCATGGACTTATTAATGGGTATTTATTTACTGCGAGGCAACATGATATTTATTTTGATGAAGATGATAAAAAATCACTTCAAGCTTTTGCAGACTATGCGGCTGTTGCTTTGGAGAATGCAAAATTAATTGCAGAATCAATCGAAAAAGAAAGGCTAGAAAAAGAGCTGGATGTTGCGAGAGATATTCAGCGAAAAATTTTACCGAGTAAGTTACCGGAATTTGATACTATTCAAATATCTGCATTGTTTGTACCAGCATTTGAAGTTGGCGGTGATTACTACGACTTTTTCAGATTGGAAAATAATAAACTTGGTTTTGTTGTTGCAGATGTATCTGGCAAGGGCATTTCTGCTTCTTTTATTATGGCAGAAGTCAAGGGAATTTTCGAATCACTTTCTCGGATAATAATTAATCCTCGAGACTTATTGATTAAGGTAAATGATATATTAAAAGAAAGTTTAGATAAAAAAAGTTTCGTCACAATAGTATATGGTGTAATAGATTGTTCAAATGGTTATTTTAATTTTGCAAGAGCTGGGCACACACCTCTTCTTCACGTTTCTAAAGGAAATGTTTCTCGGTTACAGCCCTCTGGAATAGGAGTTGGATTGGATTATTCACAAGGATTTGCAAATACATTAAAAGAAATGCAAATTGAATTGAAAAATAATGACATTATTGCGATCTACTCAGATGGAATTCCCGAAGCAAAAAATTCATCCGATGAAGATTTTGGTTACGATAGGTTCGAAAAAATTATTCTGAAAAATGGTGAAGAAAGTCTAAATCATATTTCAAATGAATTGATGAAAGAATTAAGTTTATTTTCTAAAGATCATTCTCAACATGATGATATAACATTAGTTTTACTAAAATGGAATAAAAATAATTAAATAATAAATGGAGATATTTAATGGCGGATTTCAATGTCAACTTGCGGGGAATTGGCTCTGTAAGTGTAATTGATGTTAAAGGGTATCTCGATGCCCACACCGCACCTGAACTCGAAAGTGTTTTCAATAAACTGATTGATGAAAAAAATTTCAAAGTAGTTGTTAACTTTGACAATTTAAAGTATATCAGCAGCGCTGGTTTAGGTGTGTTTATGGCATATGTTGAAACGATGAGGGAAAATCAGGGCGATATTAAATTCTCGAATATGAAAGAGAGTGTCTATAACATTTTCGATCTGCTTGGTTTCCCTATACTCTATGAATTTTACAAAGAAGAAAATGATGCCATAACCAAGTTTAATGAGCAAGGTAAACCTTGAATTATCCAAATCGAAAATTTGAAAAAGAGCTAATTGTTAAAAGCAGTACGGACAATCTAGCTCAGATTAGGGACTTCATAAAGCAAGCTGCGGATGACTGCGGTTGTTCTGAAGAAACTGCCGGCAAGATAGTTCTCGCTGTTGACGAAGCTTGTACAAATATTATTAAACACGCCTATAAATTTTCTCCAGAAGGAAAAATCTGTTGTAATATTAAATTCGATAATACAAAATTTTTAGTCTCAATTACTGACGATGGTCTTCACTTCGATCCCAATAATGTTCCTGAGCCAGATATTGTTGAATATTATAAACAAAAGAAAGTTGGTGGTTTGGGAATTTATTTGATAAAAAAATTGATGGATGAGGTAGAGTACTCTACTAAATCCGGCAATAAAAACGAGGTCGTACTAGTTAAATATTTAACCCGGTAGGGATGCAAACACAAGATCACAATTCAACATTAAGAAATTTTGCCGCACTTGTTGATTTCAGCAATCTGGTTAACTCTAGTCTTGATCTGAATTTTGCTTTAAGTAATATTTTGCTTACTTGCTTTGGTAAGTTTCATTCATCTAAAGGCATCATTTCGTTATTTAATGAAGATAATATTTTAGAAGTATCATCTTCAAAAGGGATTTCAAAAAATACGCTTGAAAAATTTCCGCTTATATTCCGCTCTGAATTTATTGGTAATAATCATTTATCAAATTTTTTAGTAGAGAATGATTTCCCAATTTGCCAAGAAATTATCTCGTCAGACGGCTTAAAAGGTATATTAATTCTTGGGCAAAGGCTTACAAAGAAACCATATGAAACTGAGGATTTAGAGTTTTTAAAAACAATTTTAAATGTTGGTGCAACTGCAATAGAAAATTCACAAATCGTTGATAAGCTGAAAACTGTTAATCGAAATCTGGATGCAAAAGTCAGCCAGCTTAGTTCATTGTTCGATTTAAGTAAAGAATTTAGTGGTGTATTACAAGAAGAATCTATTAGTAAGCTACTTGTATACTCTCTGATTGGCCAGATGCTCGTTTCAAGATATGCAATTGTGATTTGTAATGATAATAGTTTTTCATTGTTAGAAAATCGTTTTGATGAAACATTCTTAAAAAATAGTTTGAAGGAATGTAATGCGAGTTCTTTTTATACACCTATTGGTAGAAACGAATTGAAAGGAGAGTTAAAACCATTTGCTGATCTGGGGGTAGATTTAATTGTTCCGATGCAAGTAAAAGGAAATACAAGAGGTTTAATTATTCTTGGTAAAAGGAAAAATGAACTGCCTTATTCCAAATCCGACATAGAATTTGTTTCTTCGGTGGGTAGTCTTGCGATAATTTCGATTGAGAATTCACGACTTTTCAAAGAGACATTAATCAAACAACGACTTGAGAAAGATCTTGAAACTGCTCGCAACATTCAAAATAATTTACTTCCTAAAGTGATTCCAAGTTTTACAAATCTAGAGATTTCAGCATATAATTCTTCAGCTAAAATGGTTGGCGGTGATTATTACGATATTGTAAAAGTTAACGATAATGAAATTTTAGTTGCGGTTGCTGACGTTTCGGGAAAAGGTGTACCAGCAGCATTATTAATGGCAAATCTTCAAGCATTTTTAAAATCAATAATAAAACAAAATCTTCCTTTAAGTGATGCTACAAATTTGATAAATGATTTAGTTTCGGAAAATACAAGTATGGGCAGTTTTATTACCTTTTTTTGGGGAATTTTTAATAGGGTAACTTGTGAATTCACATATGTAAATGCCGGACATAATCCGCCACTGTTTTTTAAAAAGTGCAAATTAAATAAATTGAAAAAGGGAGGAATAATCTTAGGAGTATTACCTACAACTATACCTTATGCGTCTGATACAATAGTAATGGAAAAAGGTGATGTAATTGTGCTTTTTACTGATGGAATTACCGAGGCTATGAATGATAAAGGTGAAGAATTTACCGATGAAAGGTTAGAAAAATTATCTCAAAATTTATGTAATGAAGCTTCTAGCAAAATACTTGATGAAATTAAAAAAAGTGTAGAAAAATTTGCATCGGGTACTGAACAAAGTGATGATATAACTTGTCTTGTATTAAAGGTTAAATAATGTTTAATGGTTTAAAAATATTTCTTACTAAAAACAAAATGAAAGTAGCTGTAGCAATAACTGCACTCTTTTTATTTATAAGTGCAATAAATTATGTTTTTATATTTAATATAACTGCCCAATCAAATGATGAATGTTTGTGGACACAGAAAAAATATTTAACAAAAGACAGCACTTTTATTTTAATAGAACAAGTAAAAGTTGAAGGTGTAACTTGGAATGCCGGTATTAGAGATGGAGATGAATTAATTGCTATTGATGGAAGAAGAACGAGAAACACTTTCATTGCAACTCAAATATTGGATAAAGTTCAAAAAGGAGATTATGCAACTTATACTGTTCGCAGAGGTGAAGTAATATTTGAAGCCCCCGTATTAGTTAAAAAGCTGATTAATTTTAGCGGACTCGCAATAAATCTATTAGCAACTTTTTGGCTTGTTGTTGGATTTATTGTATTTATGGCAAAGCCTGAAGGAAGAATTCAAAGATTATTTTTTAAAATTGGTTTGATGTTCGTTTTATTAAGTTCAACTAGCATGCTTTATCGGGGTAATGTTGTTGATAGTCCGATATTTAAAATTCCTTTCCTCTATTTGTTGGTTGATAATATTGCAGTTCTTGGATTTACTTTAATAACTTTTATGCTTATCCATTTTTTTTCGATTTTTCCAAAAGAATTCATTTACGTATCAAAGAAATGGTTCCCTAAGACTTTATATATTATTGCTGCATTAATATTTACACTTGGTTTAATAATAAAAATAATTTTTTGGTATATAAATGGAAACTTGAGTGTATATATTCTTCTGAACCAGATTGGTGGCATTATGATTTTGGCTGCCTTTATTTTCGGATTTGTTTTATTATGGATTAACTATACACGATTAAAATCTAAAAAAGAACGGTTACCAATTTTTATAATACTTATTGCTTATTTTATTGGAATAGCTGCTATTATATATACTAATTTTATTGCAAGTGCTGTTGTTGGATTAATATTTAACAATCCAACTTTCTTCACTCCAATTATTCTTATAGCACTTTTACCTATCGCGTTTGGATATTCAATTTTTAGATATTCCTTAATGGATGTTAGTATTGTCATAAAAAATGCAATAGTATACGGAACAGCTACAGCAACATTAGCCGGTTTATATTTTTTATTAATCTATGTAATTGGTCAAAGTATTGGTTCAGTTTTGAGTGATGAATATCAAGGTATAATTGCTGGATTAATTTTTGTTGTTTTTGCAGTTGTTTTCCAGTCTACTAAAGACAAATTCCAAGATCTTTTAACACAAAAATTTTACCCCGAGCAATTTTTACTTCAAAAAAGTCTATTGAAGTTTAGTAATGAAGTGGCTAGTATTGTTGGGATTGAAAACATTATGGATTCAACTCAGCAATTGTATATAAAGTCTCTAAAATTGAAAAAATTTGGTTTAATGTTATTTCATAATCATCATGGAAATCATTTTCGTATTGTTAGGCAAGAAGGTTTTTATAACACAAATTTAAAAATCTTTGATGAATCTGGTGAAATCCAAAATTATTTCCGAAACCAGATAATGCTTGGTAAAAGACCATTATTAGAACAACAAGATTTTAAGAGTAATGTTGAAAGCAAATTTGCAGTACTATTGGAGGAAGAAATATATACCGTTGTTCCAATGATTATAAAATCAAAAGTAATTGGTTTGTTATTATTTGGTTTAAAATTTTCTGGATCACAATTTTCTGGAAAAGATCTTGATTTATTAATTTCAGCTGCAAGTCAAACAGCATTATCATTAGAAAATGCAAGACTTTATGAAAGCGAAGCTGATAAGCAGAAAATTGAACGTGATTTGGAAAATGCAAGGATTATCCAAGAAGGTTTAATTCCAAAAAAATTTCCACAATTAAATGGAATTGAGCTATTCGGTCAAATGATTCCAGCTATGCAAGTTGGTGGCGACTATTTTGATTTGATTAAATTATCTGAAAAAAAATTGTTTATTGTAATTGGAGATGTTTCCGGAAAAGGTTTGAGTGCTTCGCTATATATGTCCAAACTTCAAACAATGATGAAATTGTACTGTAGAGACCGTGTCTCTCCGAAAGAAATATTAAGTGAAATAAATGCAAAAATGTATGATGAAATAGAAAAAAATTGGTTTATTACAATTTCATTAGCATTAATAGATTTAGAAAAAAGGGAATTAATTTATTGCAGAGCCGGTCATACACCATTATTGAAATTCAATAATAGCCTTTATGAACTTTATCAGCCTTCAGGAGTAGGAATTGGACTCGATAAAGGTGACATATTTGAATCGTCCCTTGAAGAAATTATAATTAAAATTAAAAAGGGCGACCTTTATTTCTTTTTTTCAGATGGTGTAACAGAATTAATGAATGAGCAAGAAGAGTTATTTGGAATTGGAAAACTAAAATTGTTTTTGTCCGAACATCAAATTGAGAAAACTCAATTGATAGGAAATCAAATGATGAGCAGCTTAAACTCTTTTAGAGGTGAAATCGATCAGTATGATGATATTACTTTTGTCTTGCTAAAAATATTATAATGTGTATAATAAAAAAACCGGCTTGAGCCGGTTTTTTTATGAGATTAAAACTGTACTTTTTGTTTTGTTCTTTTTGCAACCTCAAGAACAAAAGCGCTTGCTACGAAAATAGAAGAATAGGTACCGGTTAGTATTCCAAGGAACAGTGCAAATGCAAATCCTTTAAGAACTTCACCGCCAACTAACATAATTACAAGTACTGTAATTAAAGTAGTTACTCCGGTAATTATGGTTCTGCTCATAGTTTTATTAATTGCATTGTTCATGTTTTGTTCAAGCTCAAGGGTTTTATGAATTTTCAAATCTTCTCTTACTCTATCAAATACAACTACTGTATCGTTAATGGAATAACCAACTAATGTAAGAAATGCTGCTACAATGCTCACGGTGATTTCTAAATTTAATCCTGGAATCACTCCATATAAAACAGAAAAAACTCCTAGTGTAATTAAAACGTCGTGGAATAATGCAGCAACAGCACCAACTGCAAATGTGAACTTAAATCTAAATCCAAGATATATTAGTATTACAATCAATGAAAGAATAATAGCTACAACAGCATCTGTTTTAAGTTCTTGACCAATTTTAGGACCAACTTTTTCTTCTTTCAAAACTGTAAAAGGGTTGCCGGCAAACTTTTCCGTCAGATTCTCTTTAATCCAATCAGCTATTCCAAGACGAATTACAATACCAGTATTTGTAGGTTCTTCCGAAACTTTTGCAGTTTGAAAACCAACTTCATATAATTTATTACTTATAGCTTCTGCTGTTTGAGGATCAGGGAAAAAATATGTAATAGATGTAGCCGCTGTATCGATAATCTGCTT
This sequence comes from Ignavibacteria bacterium, assembly GCA_016873835.1. Taxonomy (GTDB): domain Bacteria; phylum Bacteroidota; class Ignavibacteria; order Ignavibacteriales; family Melioribacteraceae; genus DSXH01. Next base: position 39,257 of record VGVY01000006.1, on the reverse strand, counting down.
TTGAATTCCAGGATAAATATTGCCGATAATTGTTTCTATTTTTGTCCGCACAACTGGTAAAACTGATTTTGGAATTTCTTGCAATTCAGTTCTTAAAAGTATTCCGGTTGAACCGCCAAAAGTTTTTACTTCTACATTCCCTAAACCAATTTTATCAACTTGCGTTCTAACATTTGCAATATCAATTGGGTCTTCAAATTGAATTGCTATTTCACTGCCACCCTTAAAATCTATTCCATATTCTAATCCTCGGAAAACAATACTTAAAACTCCAAGCAAAATTATTATAGAAGAAATCAAATAAAAAATATTCCGCTTTCCCAAGAAATCAATATTTAAGTTTTCAAAAACTCGCATTATGACTTTATCTCCTTAATTAACCAACATTAATTTTGTAACCTTTGGCTACCATAAATTCAAACATAACTTTTACAATTACCAATGCACTAAATAAACTTGCAGCAATTCCAATCATAAGTGTTAATGCAAAACCTTGAACTGGTCCGCTTCCAAATTGATATAGAATAATTCCAGTGAAGAATGTAGTGATATTAGAATCGACTATGGCAGATAGTGAATGTCTATATCCGCTTTCCACAGAAGCTTTCACTGTTTTTCCAGTTGATAATTCTTCTCTAATACGTTCATATATAAGCACATTTGCATCAACAGCCATACCAATGGTTAACACAATACCGGCAATACCTGGTAACGTTAGAGTTGCTTGAAACCCGGCTAAAACGCCCATAATAAATAACACAGTAGTAATAATTCCCAGATCTGCAACGGTACCAGCTTTGCGATAATAAAATGCCATAAACAGCGCAACAAATAGATACCCGATCCATGCTGAATTAAAACCTTGCGAAATAGAATCTTGCCCTAAAGATGGACCAACTGTTCGCTCTTCGATGATATCTATCGGTGCTGGTAATGCACCAGCTTTGAGAACGATCTCTAATAATTTCGCTTCATCTAGATTTGGTATTCCACTTATTTGTGAACTGCCAGTTGGTATTTTACTTTGAATTGTTGGAGCTGAATAGATAACACCATCCAAAACAATCGCACACCTTTTACCAATGTTAGCACCGGTTATTCGCGCCCATTCCCTAGCACCTTCAGAATTCATTTGCATCGAAACTATTGGTGCAGATGTTGATGGATCAATGTTTGCTAATGCGTCAGTTATTACACCACCAGTTAGCTCAGCTTGTTTTGATACCATATATAATCGAAAATATTTAATTCCATTCTCATCAATTTCTGGCTTAGCATCGTAAACAAATTCAATATTATCAGGAATTACTTTTTTGACATCTGGTCTGCTCAAATAAACATTTAACATAGCGCGATCAGATTCTTTTACAAATGCATCAGGAATACGACCTTGAGGATCAATCATTCTTGCGATAGAAAAGAATGGATGCTCTTTTGCAAACTGTTCTTCAGAAATATTTTTAGTTGTATCTCTTAAAGTTTGAGAGGATGAATCGATAGCAGCTATAGAATCTTTGTTGATATTTCCGGCAAGAATTTCATCAACTCTATTCATAATCGGAATCGCAAAGTCAGATTCTTTAACAAGCTTGAACTCTAATAAAGCCCTTCCTTGTAATAATCTTTTAGCTTCTTCTTCTCTTGCAATTCCGGGTAATTCAATAATTATTCTTCTTGAACCTTGCTTTTGAATACTAGGTTCAGAAACACCATATTGATCAACACGGTTATTAATAACTTCAATAGCGCGCGAAACTGCATCGCTTTCTTGTTGAAGTAATCTGCTTTCAATATCGGCATCATCTTCTCTAATCGAACCAAAATAACGACTCATTCGTATTTCTTTTTCTTTCATCAATCTTGAAAGAATGGAAACAACATTTTCATCCGATAATTTGGATTCTGACTCTGCAGATTTTAACAATTGATTAAACTGTTCATCAGTGTCTTTGGCCAAACGTTCAAGTAATTTAGCAGTATTTACTTCCATTACTAAATACATACCGCCTTGCAAATCAAGACCAAGTTTTATTCTTTTTTCTCTAGCGGTTCTGTATTCTGGATTGCTGGCAAGAATACTATCTTTTTTGTTTTGAATAAATTCTTTTAATTCAATATTTGTAATAGTTGAATTAACTTTTTTAATACTATCACTTAAAATACCAAGCTTACTCGAAACATCTTGATTGTTTTGATAATCTTGATATGTTGGGAAAAGTAAATACAAGCTAAGGGCAATAGCCCCAATAATCAATATTATTCTAAGTCTTAATTCTTTCATTCCAAATCTAAAGTTTAGTTAATGAAATAATTGCATTTTAATTAGGTGTCGGGAAAACCGACAAAAACTACTCTCTCACCACCCAAGTTTTTACAATTGCAGAAACATTTGGATGTAGTTTAACTGAAATGCTGTAAATGCCTAACGATTTAATTGGTTCAGTAATTTCAATCTTACGTTTATCTAATTCGAATCCTTTATCTTTCAAAGCATCAGCAATCATTTGATTTGTAACGGTGCCGAAAATTTTATCTTCTTCACCAACCGTTACTGGAATTGTGATTGATACTTTTTCTAATTCTGTAGCTAGTGCTTGTGCTGATTCTAATTCTTTAGCTTCTTTCTTTTGAATCTGTTTCTTTTCTTCGTTCAATGCACTGATATTTCCTTCAGTTGCTTGATATGCAATTTGTCTAGGAATTAAGTAGTTCAGTGCAAAACCATCTTTCACATTAACAATTTCACCAACTTTTCCAAGCTGATCAAAATTTTTTCTCAGAATTACTTTCATTTCATCACTCCCTTACTTTACTGCTTCTGAAATAAATGGAAGAATTGCTAAATGACGTGCTCTTTTTATAGCTGTAACTAATTCTCTATGTTGTTTTGCAGTTAGCCCAGTTATTCTTCTAGGAATAATCTTGCCTTGGTCAGTTAAAAATCTCTGCAATTGTTTAGAATCTTTATAGTCAATGTAGCTATCAATAACACGTTTTACTTTTTTTACTTTTACTTCTTTCCTCATTTTTGATCACCATTTTTCATTAAATCTGATTCTTCATCAGTTAAAAATTTATCAAATGAATTATCTTCAAAGTCAGCATCGTCTTCAACTGCATCAAAATCAGTAGTGCCATTATCAGTGCCTTTGCTGAATTTGTTTAAGAATTGAATTCTTTTTGCTTTTATTTCAACAACTGTTCTATTCTTGTTGTCATCAGTTTTAAATGTTCTACTTTGAAGTTCGCCATCGATTAAGACAGCACTTCCTTTTTTAAGACGATCTCTACAACTATCTGCTAATTTATTCCATGCAACAATTCCAACATAACAAACATCTTCTTGCCATTGATTACTGCTGTCTTTGTATCTTCTGTTAGCAGCAATGTGGAAATTAACTACGGGAGTATTATTTGATGTTTGTCTGAATACTGGATCCTTAGTTAAGTTGCCGGCTACTATAACGCTGTTAATTTCTGGCATCTTTAAATCAGCCATCGTTACCTCCAATGAAATGTTATACTTTACTTTCGTTAGTTACACTTTCCTCAACAGTGGTTACTTCTTTTTTAACAGATTCCTTTTGTTTTGCAATAGCTTCAAGTGCAAATTTATCTAAGGATATTGTTAAATAACGGATCACGTTTTCATCCAATCTATAATTGCGTTCCAACGTTGCAATTAAACTAGATGGAGCAATGAATCGGAGAACTAAATAATAACCACTTTTAGATTTCTTTATCGGATAAGCTAAACGTTTTCTACCCCATTTATCAGCTTCGATAATTTCTCCACCGTGTGTAGTAATTGTTTCAAGAATTCTAGCGGCAGTAGTTTCGATTTGTACATCTTCAAGTGCTGCATTTATTATTACAACACTCTCGTAAGTTTTGGTTTGCATTAAAAGTCACCTCCCTCTGGACTTTGGCCTCCTTAAACAGAAAGGAAGCAGGGTAAATAAAATTAGGGTGTAAAAATAAGATTATTTAATAAGCGGCGCAATAACTAATGATACTACTGACATTAATTTAATTAATATATTTAATGAAGGTCCTGATGTATCCTTAAAAGGATCTCCAACCGTATCCCCAACGACAGCGGCTTTATGTGCATCTGAGCCTTTGACATAATTAAAACCTTCAATTTGAATTCCGCCTTCAATAAGTTTTTTAGCATTATCCCAAGCACCTCCTGAATTAGATTGGAAAATAGCTAATAACACTCCACTTACTGTAAGACCCCCAAGTAAACCAGCAAGCATTTCTTTGCTGATAAACCCAACAATAACTGGGATAATTATCGCCATAATACCCGGAGTAATCATTTCTTTTATGGCTGCTCTTGTTGAAATTTCAACACATTTAGAATATTCAGCTTTTGCTGTACCTTCACGCAGCCCGCCAATTTCTCTAAATTGTCTTCCAACTTCAATAATCATTTGTTTGGCAGCTCGACCAACAGCTCCCATGGCAATTGCAGAAAATAAAAAGGGAAGCATTGCACCAACAAAAACTCCGCCCATAATAATGGGTTGTGCAATATCAATGACTTTAATTTGAGCTTGATGCATATAAGCTGAAAAGAGAGCTAATGCAGTTAATGCAGCTGAACCAATTGCAAAACCTTTACCAATCGCAGCAGTTGTATTCCCAACAGCATCAAGTTTATCCGTTCTCTGTCTTACTTCTTTAGGAAGTTCGGACATTTCTGCAATACCACCAGCATTGTCTGAAATAGGTCCATAGGCATCAACAGCTAATTGAATTCCAGTAGTTGAAAGCATTCCCAGCGCAGCAATAGCAATTCCATATAAATTTGCGAAGTAATAAGCACCAATAATTCCAATCACAATAATTATTATAGGTAATGCAGTAGACATCATACCTACACCAAGACCAGCAATAATATTTGTTGCAACTCCAGTTATAGACTGGCTGGCAATTTCAAATACTGGTTTGTTATCAGTGCTTGTATAATATTCTGTTATCATACCTATTAAGACACCAGCAGCCAGGCCTATTAAAGTTGAATAGAAAACACCAATATTTGAGTAATTAAATCCATTAAAATTCCAAGAAGTGGGGAGTATATTTGTTATGATGAAATATGAAGCAATTAACATTAAACCAGCAGCTAAGAATTCACCAGTATTAAGTGCACGCTGAGGATTACCGCCTTCTTTCACTTTTACGAAAAAAGCACCAATTATAGAAAAAATAATTCCCACACCAGCTAAAACCAGGGGAAGTAATACTGCTTCTAATCCAATTTCAGGAACATCCGGACTTGCAAATACGGCACCTAAAACCATCGTTCCAATAATAGCACCGACATAGGATTCAAATAAATCAGCACCCATGCCAGCTACATCACCAACATTATCACCAACATTATCTGCAATAACTGCTGGATTTCTAGGATCATCCTCGGGGATTCCTTCATATACTTTTCCAGCAAGATCTGCCCCAACATCAGCAGCTTTTGTGTAAATTCCTCCACCGACTCGTGCAAATAATGCAATTGATGAAGCCCCAAGTGAAAAACCAGAAATCACATTTATAATTTTTCCAAGATCAAAGAGATTTGTTACATCCCATAAGTTAGAATATAAGAGAAATAATAAGCCAAGACCTAGAATACCTAATCCAACAACATTCATACCCATGATGGAACCACCAGAGAAAGCAATTTGTAAAGCCGGGCCTAAACCTTTACGAGCTGCATTAGTTGTTCTGACATTTGATTTAGTAGCTGCCATCATTCCGAGATAACCAGCAAGAGCTGAACAAAAAGCTCCAACTATAAATGATAATGCGATTAACCAAGATGAATCAGCTCTGCCATTATTAGCAAAACCGAGTAGTATTGCCACAGCAATAACAAATATTGTAAGTATTTTATATTCAGTTTGCAAAAATGCAATCGCACCTTCTCTAATATAATTTGAAATTTCTATCATTCTTTCAGAACCTGGATCTTGAGAAGAGATCCATCTATTTTTTACGAATGAATAGATGAGTGCCGCTAATCCAAATATTGGAATGATATATATTACCCAAATCATTTAATTCTCCTTACTGATCTTTTGGTCAGATTGGCTTATGCTATCTTTCTTTTCTTTAATAGATTTACTAAAATAATTTGACATCGCTTTATAACCACCAAAAATAAATTCTTCAACCAGTTTTACTGAAAATTCAATTTTATCTTTAATAAAATCTAATTCAACACTATTAAAGTTATCTAAGACAAATTCTGCTTGTGAACCTTTATCAAATTTATTTCCAACACCAAATCTTAATCGAGCAAATTTATTTTTATTTAAATGGAAGATGATAGAATTTAATCCGTTGTGTCCTCCATCAGAACCACTTTTGCGAATTCGAATTTCACCTAAATCAATATTAATATCATCAACAAGTATTAAAATATTATCTAATTCTACATTTTGATTATTCACAATATCGGAAATTACAAGTCCGCTGTTATTCATAAACGTAGTAGGTTTTACTAAAAAAAAATCGGAAGATCTTAAAGAACCTTCCGAAATAAAATAGTCACCTTGTGAAGGGTGAAATTTAAGACCATGTTTTTCTGCCAAATGGTCTATTATAATAAAACCAACATTGTGCCTTGAAAGTTGGTATCTAGCACCAGGATTGCCGAGTCCAACAATGCAAAACAAGATTCAATTATTCCTCATCATCAGTCGATTTGCCTTTACCAATAACTTCAGGTTCCATCTTTTCTGCAACCTCACCTTCAGTTGGTGTAGTAGGCTCAGCAACTGCTCTTGGCATCACAATAGAAACAATGATTACATCAGGATTGTTAAGGACTTTAACTTTATCAAGCACAATATCCTTAACATGTATTGAATCACCGATTCCAAGATTTGAAATATTTAATGTAATATGCTCTGGAATATCTGTAGGCAAACAAGAGACATGTAATTTATGAAGAGTATGCTGAACTAAACCACCATCCTTAACACCTTTAGATTGACCTTCTAAAGTAACGGGCACTTCGATTTCAATTAACTGGTCGAGCGAAATACCCTGAAAATCAAAATGTACAATTTTATCAGAAACCGGATCGAACTGAACATTTTTCAAAATTGATTTCTTAACATCAGTATCATCTATTTGTAGATTTACTAAATGTGTTTCCGTGGTATAAACCAAAGACTTCAATGACATTTCCGCTAAGGTAATTGGTATTGGTTCTTCTTCTTTTGAATAATAAATTCCAGGCACGAAACCACTCTTTCTAGATTGATTAACCGAACTTTTTGTTGAAATAGTTCGTTTCGCAGCTTTAATATTAACTTCAGACATTTCTTAAGTACTCCTAAATAAATTCAAATTAAATTTTATCTTTATCAATCTCAAACAAAGAACTTATTGATTCATTTTGAAAGGATCGAATTATAGCTTCAGACAATAATTCTGAAGAAGATCTCACTATTATTTTTTTACTTGATAAATCTCTCAATGGGATGCTGTCTGTTACATATAATGCATCTATTTCACTTTCATCAATTCTTTTAACTGCATCATCCGAGAGAAGAGCGTGAGTAACTGCACCGAATATTTTTTTTGCACCCCGCTCTTTTAGAGCTTTAATTGCAGAAACAAATGTTCCGCCAGTATCTATCAGATCATCAACAATAAGAACATTTTTATTTTTAACTTCGCCAATAATATTCATTGCTTCGGCTATATTGTGCTGAGGTCTTCTCTTATCAATTACCACTAATCCGGCATTAAGCCTATTAGCATAAGAGCGTGCTAATTTCATGCCTCCGACATCGGGAGAGACAACAACAAAATCATCAAATTTATTTTTGAATAAGACTGTAAAAACTGGCGAAGCATATAAGTGATCTAAAGGAATATCAAAAAAACCTTGAATCTGAGCTGCATGTAGATCCATTGTTATTACTCTATCAGCACCAGCAACAGTAATTAAATTTGCAGTCAGCTTAGCAGAAATTGAAACTCTTGGCTGATCTTTTCTATCTTGACGTGCATAGCCGAAATAGGGCATTACAGCTGTTACCCTTTTTGCAGATGCGCGTTTTGCAGCATCAAGCATGATCAGCAATTCCATCAGATTTTCTGCTGGGGGATGTGTTGATTGAATAATATAAACATCCCTACCTCTAATATTATCTTTATATTTCGCCCAAATTTCACCGTCACTAAAAGTTCTTAAATCTATTGCACCTTGAGTTAAACTCAAATTCTCACAGATTTTGTCAGCTAGTTCTGGATTTGATCTACCGGAAAATATTAGAGGTTCCGAATCCAATTTTTCGTCACTTTATTCTAAAAAATAGTCGCCAAATATAAATAAATAGAGGTGGTTAGTCAACTTACGAGTAATTGTCCAACAATTGTGATTTTTACTTTAATCGTTTGTTAAATAAATAAATAACAACAATAACTAAGACAAATAAAGCACTGATATAAATCCAATCGGGTGTTTCCTTAAGTTTAAATGGGCGATAAGTAGCTGTAACAAACTTGCCCGAGCCAATTTCGCTAAGATTATACTTCCATATTAATTTATTTCTTTCAATTTCAGTAGCATTATGGTTAAGAATTTCACCTGGCAGATAATATATATATGTTAACGAGAATTTACTATTTTCAATTCCAAAGCCAGTTGCAATTGGTTTGATAAACTGAGAAAATATTTTTGTGTTTTTTTCACCGTCTTTAATCGATAATTTTGAATCTCTGAAAACTTGAATGCTATTTAAAGAATCGAGACTACTAAATTGAAACTCGATTTTAGAATGAATAGTGCTGTCATTAAAATCGCGGTAGACTTCAACGTTGGTAATATTATTATATTGTGAAGTAAATTCTTTATAAACAGAATCCTTATCAAATAAGCCAAGCTGTTCAACAATTATTGAATCTTTAGTGGAAGTCCATTGCATCCAATAATGAATAAACATATTGCCTGAGCCATCAAGTTTAATAGTGGTTATCTGAGTATAGTTCAAGCAGCTTGATAATGTTATAAGAAAAATAAATGCAAAAATATTTTTAATCATTGTTGTTCAAAAATTGTTGATTAAATATGCAAAAAAAATGAATAACATAATAGAATTTGATTTAATATAAGATGTCATTATTTTTGTGCGTTTTTTTTAGAATGTTAAAAGGGAATTGAATGCCAACTTATGAATATAAATGCATTGAATGCGGAAATACATTTGAGTATTTTCAAAAAATGACTGATGAACCGCTTGAAACTTGTGAAAATTGTGGTGGGCACATCAAAAGATTAATCGGTGCTGGATTAAGTCCGTTGTTCAAAGGGAGCGGATTTTATCATACAGATTATAAAGTGAATTCACCAAAACCAAAAACAAGTACAGAATCAAGTTCTGAGAAAAAAATAGAAACCAAAAAAGAGTAGAAACCTATCCCAGATTTTTATTTTTTCTGGGATAGCTTCTTGCTAAAAATCTAAGCCTATTGAGATGTAGTATCGGGGAGTTGAAAACCCATCTAAATTATACTTCCATGCTACATCAAATCGCCATAGGAAAATGAAGTATAATCGCAGACCAACTCCAGTGCCAATTAATAAATCTTGTGTAACTGTATTATCAAACTGATCTTTTTTGAAAAGTTTGAGTGCATCAGAATTATCCCAAGCCGCACCCGCATCAATAAAAGCTACACCTAAAATATTCTGGAAGAAAATTGGAAGCGGACCAGTTAATAAAAATCTAATTAAGGGCATTCTTAATTCTAAATTAAGGAGTGAATATCTTGATGCAATTTTTTCAGCATAATCATAACCGCGTAGAGGCATAGCTGGTGATAAAAAAGCAAAATCGGAAGCATTTGTAACTGGTATATCCTGAGTAGCAAAATTTCTATTTATCCAATTATCAATTCCACCCATAAAAAATCTTTGAGGGTTACCACCGCCAGAAAATCCTCCTGAAAGTCTAAATGCAAAACCGTTATCAAACCAGAACCGGAAATATTTTCTATAATCCCAAACTAATGAATAAAAACTTTGTCTTTTATTTGAAATGCCTGGATTTCCAAATATTGTAAAATTGTACCGTGAGCCTTCTATAGGAGAAGTATAACCCCACATTACGTTATCATGAACAAAACTTATTGATGGAACAACAAATGTCGTTTTTTCTGATGGAACAAAAATATTATCAAGGTTTTCTGAAGTTACGCTCATTAAGCTTAAAGAAGCATCCATTCGGTAAAATCTATCAAAAGGATAACTTGCAGAAACTACTGCACCGAAATTTCTGAAACGGTAGAGTTCAGAACCGAATAAACCAAAGCGATATAAAAATCGAGCTGTGTGAAATGCTTCAATCCCAAAATCAAGTCTATTTTCCAAATAGTAATAGGCTAAACCGTAATCACTATTTTTAACATCAATTTGAAGACTAGTTATTCCAATTAAGCGATGGTTTCCAAGAACATCGCTAAATGAAAGAATTGTTGTTCCAAGTAAGCCATATAAAGTGCTATATCCAGCATTAGCATAAACTAAATCTGGAGAAAAACTAATTTTATATTTGTTGACAAGAAAATTTCCGCTGTTATCAAGTTTTTCTGTAAACAATAATTGACGGTTGATAATACGGCTGCTATCAACTGTTTGATTTACATTACCAAAAACATATTTACTATAATCTGTTTTATTAGTATCGGCTTCTTCTTTCCCTGAAGTATATTGACCAGTAAAAATTCTCTTTTGTTGATTTTTAACTGAATCAGCACTCGCGGCAACTTTTATCGAATCTTGTTCATTAACATTTTTTTCATCTTTAAATATTTCCTGATTGCCGAATTTATTTTTGACTAACTGTTTCATATAAGTTGTAAGCTGAAGAGAATCTACATTAAGTTTCATTTCAAATGGATTATTCAAGGTAAAGATATTATAACCTAGATTGTATAAGGAAGTAAAAGCTAATTTTTTACCATCGTTAGAAATTGAAAGTTGATTTATTTCGCTCAAAGAATTTGTAATTGGATAAGCCGGTAAATCTGCCAAAGAATTTTTTGAAAGATTTTCGGTTTTAACCAACGATTTTTTATAAATATTATTAATTCCATTTTTATCTGAAACAAACAATATTTCATTTCCTTCGGGAGAAACTACAACAGATTTTTCGTTACTGAATTCCCAGTTCGTAATTCTTTCAATTTCTCTAGATTCAAAATCTATAACGTATAAATCGAGCTGCTTAAAATTATGATCGAAAATCATAAGGTCATTAATATGATATCTTGATTCGGGTTCTCCTCTATCAGAAGAAAAGAAAATTTTTGTTCCATCCGGAGACCATGATGGATCGAAATCACTAAAAATATCACTAGTAAGATTATCTAAAGTTTCGCTTTTTAGATCATATACATAAATATCTGACTGCATTGAATTATGTGCATTGAATGTAATTTTATCTCCGCTATAGGACCAGCTAACAGATTCAATTCCAGGGAAAATAAAAGGCAGATCAAAACTTTCTTCTGTTTCGGTGTCGATAATAGTGATTACATCATAACCTTTATTTTTTGAAGAGAGAGCAATTCTTTTATTATCGGGAGCCCAAGTTAATGATGGATGAAGGAGATTAAGTTCTTCAAAGTCTGTAGCTTTGCCGCTTTCAACAACTTTTTTAATAACTTTTCCGTCAGTTGCATCCATAATATAAAGATCGAGATAAATATCTCTATCCGATAAGAATGCAATTTTATCACCTTGAGGAGAAAAAGCCGGACTCATATTATAAAATCCGCCATCCTTTTTGTTATTGGTAAGTCTTTTTGAAAATTCATCCGGATCATCTTTAACAGCAATATCCGGCCAATATTCTTTTTTTAAACTTTTCTTCCAACGTTCACTTAATTCTTCTGTACTAATTCCGATTGAAGCTTTCAATGCTCCTTCGAAAGAACCAAGTGATTGTATTTTGTTCATTAACTCACCAATCTTTTGCCGACCATATGTATCAGCAATATATTTAAAAACAGATTGACCGCCTCTATAACCTAAGTAACCAGTAAGTTGATTTATATTTGGTAATGATTCGCTGATTATTGCATTTCGTATAAACATATCAGTGTTTGTTTCCCACCCTTGCGAAAGAAACTCTGCACTTCCTTCCATAAACCAGTGTGGCAATTGAAGAGTGATACCTTTAGTAATAATATTCTGGATCGATCCGCCATAAAACATGTCTTGCATTACAGCATGCACAAGCTCATGGTAAATTACATGGTCAAATTTTTTATATGAGCCTTCGAAAGGGAACACGACACGATTTTTAAAAGGTTCTGTAAAACCTCCTACACCTTGGCCAGTATATTCATCTGTTACATTTGTTTCTTGAAAATCATTATGCGAATTATAAACAATCAATGTTATTCTATTATTGATTCTATAATTCATGTCGGACTGTAATTTTTCTAACGCATTTTCTGCAGAAGCAGCAGTGAATTCAGCAATTCGTTCTCCGCCATTAGAAAAATAAATATCAAAATGTTTTGTCTGAATGAAGAACCACTGACTGTTCTTGTATTGAACTTTGTTCTGTCCAAATTGTGCGAAAGATATATTTACTGATAAAAATAATATCAGTATTACTAAATATTTTAGTTTCATGATTTAACCTTTCGATCGTTTTTAATTATCTAATAATAAAAAATCGATCTCACGCTTTTCTTCATCAACATAAATTAATTTTACTTCTACTTTATCCCCAAGCCGGATTCTTCTTCCGGTTCTTTTTCCAGTTACTGAATAATTTTTTTCATCGAATATATAATAATCATCTTCTAAATCTCTAAATCGAATCATCCCTTCAGCAAGGTTCTCACTTAACTCTATGAATATACCAAAATTTGTAATTCCTGAAACAATACCATGAAAAATATTACCTACTTTACCTTTTAAATACTCAATTTGTTTCAATTTAACAGATAATCGCTCTGCATTGATAGCATTCCGTTCTTGCATAGATGCATGATTGCAAATTTCTTCCAATTCTTCTATGGATAAATTTTTCTCCCTTTTATTATTAAAATCATAAATCAATTGATGCACAACCAAATCCGGGAACCGACGTATTGGTGAAGTAAAATGAGTATATTTTTTGAATGCTAATCCATAATGCCCAATATTATTTGTTGAATAAACTGCTTTTGCCATTGATCTGATTGCAACTTCATTAATAACAGCTTCTTCTTCTGTTCCTTTTACTTGTTCCAATATATGTTGGAATTGTCGCGGTTTATTTGCTGCGTTTGTATCGAAAGAATATCCTAATGATTTTACAAATCTTGAAAACTCAGTTATTTTTTCTTTATCAGGTAAATCATGCACTCTATAAACAAATGGAGCTGATTTATTAGAACTCTCCAATTTAATATGACCAGCTACAATCTGATTTGCTAGTAACATCAATTCTTCAATAAGATTATGACTTTCTCTTATTTGTTTAATTTTAATATCAATAGGTTTTCCATTTTTATCTAATTTAAAGACAACCTCAGGGGAGAAAAAGTTTATACTTCCTTTTTTTATTCTTTTCGCTCTTAGTTTTTGTGATGTTTCGAATAATTTTTTTATAGTTGAAACGAATTCACCTTCACCAGTTTCTATAATTTTTTGAACTTCATCATATGTAAATCTTCTTTTACTGTTAATGATGCTTTTTTCGATTTTATAATTAATTATTTTTGCATCGGTATTTATTTCCACAATAACCGAATAAGTAAGTCTATCTTTTCCAGGAACTAATGAACAAATAATATTTGAGAGTTTTTCTGGCAGCATTGGAATTACTTTACCAACAAGATATACACTGGTGCTACGATTTATTGCTTCGTTATAAATTGGCGAATTTTCCGTCACATAATGACTTACATCGGCAATATGAATTCCAAGTGATAGGTTCCCATTTTCCAGTTCTTCAATGGAAACTGCATCATCAAAATCTTTTGCATCTTCCGGGTCAATTGTTATAACGATTTTATCTCTAAGATCAATTCGATTATTTATTTCTGAACTTGGAATTTCCTCATTGAATGATTCTGCGCTTTTAATTACTTCTTTCGGGAATTTGTATGATAATCCAAATTCCAATGCAATAGATGCTATCTCGGCATCATAACTTCCAGCTCTTCCAAGAACTTCTTTGACTTCTCCTTCTGGATTTAATTCTGGTGATTTCCATTGAATATTGCTAACTACTACTTTATCTCCAATCTTTGCGTTATTAAGAAATTTTTTTGAAATATATATATCGCGGTGAATTTTTTTGTTGTCAGGTATCAAGAAATAGAATGATCCGCTCTTCTTTAATACCCCAACAAAATCTTTATTTGCTCTATCAACAACATTTATTACTTGACCCTCAATATTTTTACCATATTTTTTTGCAATGATTGTCACTTCAACTTCATCACCGTGAAATGCAGTGCTAAGATTTTTACCAGCAATAAATATGTCTGTTTTTACGTCAGAATTTTTTAGCACAACGAATCCATAATCACCTTCGCCAATTAACTGAAGCTGACCGATTAATTTATCAGTACCAAATTTGCATAAGGAAAATCGTTTGCCTTGCTTTTCAAGAAAGCCTTCATCAACAAGAGAGTGAAGAGAATGTTTTAGTTCAGCATAAACGTATGCATCAACTATGCTTAATGTTTTTGCAAGCTCTTTAGTTTTGATTTTTAGTGAAGGGTGATTTTTAAAAAACGATTTGATTTCCTTTTTCATTAAAACTCTATTCTGTATTTTAATGCAAGTTCGTTTATTTTATTATCAAGTATATAAGTCTGTGCTATTGGATCTTTTCTTTCTAATCTTATTAGAAATTTAGGATTAAATAAATATTCAATTTTAATATTAGCCTTTCCAAAATTTTGAAACACTTCTGTAGTGCCTCCAAAACTGTATCTAAGATTTTGAATTCTGCCTGAAAGAGAAAACTTAGTAAAATCTCCAGTTTGACTTATCTGAACATTATTAACCAAATCGCCTACAGCAGAGTTCAAAAAACTTGTAAGAATAGAACCTAAAAATGAAGTTGCCGTATTCCCAATAGCAGTAGAGTAGCCGGCTACTTGTGCTCGGTCTTGAGCAGTAAGATCGTCTTTAAATTTCCCAATAAGGATGAAAGAAAAAGCATCAGCATAATCATATCTCGTTTCTCGAACATTATTTTGAATATTCCTAGCACCTATATAAATTCCCATGCTTTCAGAATTAGTAGCCAAATTTTTACCAAGTTCATTTAATGGACCTTTGATATTTATCTTAACTGCGACTTCTTGTGGTGCAGCACTAATACTTCGAGGATCGATATAATCGCTTTTATAAGTTGCTATTACATCCAAGTAGGGATTTGTAAGATCGCTTTCAAATCTGATGGAGCCATCAGCATCAAAAGTTTTGAAGAATTCTAATTTTGAGCCAGACATTAATTCAAATGCTCCTTGAGCTCGTATATCACCGGAAATACTTTCATAATTTAGTTCACCTCGCAACTCCACTAGAAGTTTTTGATTAACAGCTTGCGATAGAATAATATTAATCCGTGTACTGTTTTCAATTTTAACACCAAGCTCATAATCGATATTAACCTGGGACTCATTTGATAAACGACCTAGATCTTTTTTTGCTTGTTCTGCAGCAATAATTTCCTGAAAGCGAAGAAGTTCTTTGTCAATTTTTGATGAATCAACAACAAAGACAATGTTATAATTATTATTTGAAAGCGAGGTTTGTTCAGATGTTGTTAAAGTCAAATTTGATTCTTTTATTAAGACATCACCTTTCAAAAACAATCTATTATTCCTAAGAGTTAGCTGCCAATCTCTTTCTGTTCCAACTTGAAGGTCTCCATAAAGAAACGGACTTGTTGTTTTCGAAATGTCACTAAATAAAGCAAGATCGCCATTGAATCTAATTTCAATATCCTTTGGTGTAAATCCATCAAATATAATTGAACCATTTCCTTTTAAACTACCAGGGAAGTTGGTGCTTCCAGCATTGGCAATAATTAAACTATCTATCAACATTCCTTCATTTTCGAATTTAACTTTTAGTCCGCATGAATATGGAAGGCTTGTATTTTTAGACTTGAAATATCCATCTCGGATTATCATATAGCCAGAATACTTAGGGTTATCTGGTCTCCCGGAAATATGCAAATCAGTTAATAGGTTTCCTCTTTGATCAGAAATTGTTGGTAAAAGATTTGTTAGTATTCTTAAATTAAAATCTTTTGAGAATAATCTTAAATTCATCTCTTCAGATTCTGAAAATCTATTTTCAACAGAAGCAAAACTTAAATCGATTGGAATGGTTCCACTTAAAGTTAATAATGGTCTGCTAATGTTTTGTGTCGAGTCAATAAATACGATGTCACTTGTCACTTTCTTATTTAAATATTTTATTGATCCATCCAGATATCCAAGTTTAAATCTTCCGTAGGAGAGGTTATTTAATTTTATTGATGTATTAATATAAGGATCATCAAATCCGCCACTGATCGTAGCTTTGATATCAGCATCAGCTTTGAATCTATAATCATCAATACCGAAAATGTATCTGCCCAAAATCCTTCCTGAAACATTTGCTGCCTGAAGTACTAAATTTTGGTCACCGCTGCTTTCAATTATACCTTTAATACTAACAAAAGAAGTATCGTTGTATAATTTACAATTAGCAATATTGAATCGATAAGGATTAAAGAAGAATTCGACTACATCTTTGTTTGACCAAACAATATTATCATATTCAATTGATAACTTATCAAGTTTAATTTGCTGTTCAACCGGAGTCATTAAAATTGAGCCACTTGCATCAGCTTTAACTAAATCCTCAATTTCAGCTGAAGCTTTAAAGTTCAGCATCCCTTTATCAATTACTAAATCGGCTAAAATATTTCTGACATTTCCCGCAGAATAAAATCTTTTTCCTTTTAATGATGCCTTGCCAAGCAATTTTTCAAATGATATTTCATTATTGTCGCGTGTGAATTTCAAATCAGTATTAACATCTGATAAATAAATGGTTGATCCGTCTTGCATGAATATGAAATAATTTAAATCGAGCTTTGTATCGATTGAGAAATAAGGGGGACTATTTGTAATAGAACCAACACCAGCTCCAATTATATCGAACCTTTCATATCCCATCAGTTCAGAAATCAAAGCGAAGTCTTTAAATTTGAAATCATAATTAAATTTCAAATTAGTATTGATAATTTCTGGCAATGATTCATTTCCAGTAAATAGTTCTGCATTTCCACCTAATACTGCCAATGGATTTAATTCACTTAGTTTTTCTGAGATAATTTTTGCAATAGTTCTTGATTCGTATACTACAACATCAATTGCATCGTTAAGAGAAAAATCACCGTTTATATTGAAGTCCACAAAATCTGAAACAATATTTATTTCTCTTTTACCGATATCCTTCTTTAGTTCAATATCAATTGATGATTTTTTAATTCTAGTATTTCGATACATTGAAGTATCAATACCAAATGAAAATATTCCTATCATATCATCAAGGTTTGTTTTCTTGCCTTCAGCACTGAAATAAAAATTTAAATCACTTTTATGATAATCTTCTTTTAATATGTTACCTAAATCAATATGATTGAGCTGACCAATCATGCTATATGTAGGGATTGTATCTTTATCATAAATCATTTTACCAGTGACAATAGCTGTAGCTTTATCACTCTTTGCTTCGATGTCTAAGTTAATTATTCCTTCTTTCGCTTTTGATACAATTGAAAAATTTTCGACTTGGTTGTTATCTAACATGGAATTTGTAGAATGGAAATTGAATTCAGAATTTAGTTCAATAGGGGAGGTTCCGTTTCCTTTTAAAAATCCAATCGAGTTTAAAGAACTAGTTATGCCGATAATTGGTTTTAAATCGAGATCACTAGTTTCAAATTTTATATCATACACTATTGGACTTGAACCAAAATTTAAGGAACACTCGACTTTAATTGATCCTTCTTCAATATTTCCTTCGAACTTTGACTTAAAATTAGTAGGTTCACCTTCGAAGAATAGATTAGCTCCAGTAAGAGAAAGTTTTGCGAATTCGGGAAGTTCAAGTGTCGGGAGTAATTTATTTACATCTTTATAATTTATATCGGAATCTTTAATCACAGTTTTTATGAACAGCCGTTCAGGAATATTCAAGTTCTTAACCTCACCAATGGCTTCGAAATGCGTAGTATTATAGTCAATTGCTAGTTTATCAAATCTGAAAGAACCAAATTTTCCATTAGCTTTTAATTCAATAGCTGGATTACCTTTTAGAATTTCAGTACTACCAATAAATGATGAGAGGTCATCAAAATTAAAAGATGAAGCATCTAGGTCTAATGAAATTGGATAATTTTTGAAATCTTCTAAACTGAAGTCACTAAATAAATTAATTTCATCCAGTCGAGCACTAAACCTAACATCGCTGCTGTCTGTAATAAATGTAAAATTTTTTACATCAATAAATTTATTTGTAATTGCAAAATCTCCAGAAATATTCTGCATGGTAAAGCGAGTTAGATTTGGCTTGCATGAAAGTTCATTAAGAAGAAATAGATAATCTGAATTATTAATGTCTAGAAAGGCTTGTCCGGTTAAATAGAGATTTAATATTCTAAGATCATCAAAATTTATAGTAGAATAAGTGTTAGTAGAATTAATAAACTGATAGCTCTGATTAATAAGATTAATGTTTTTAAATTGCAAATCACTTACTTGGATCAAAAATGGAAAATCAGAATCAGTAGTATCCTCCTCAGTCGGTTTTAATAATGTGGAATAATTCCAAGTTCCATCCTCATTTTGAAGTAATTTAATTTTAACATCTTCGAGTAATATTTTTCTAAAAAAGATCTTGCTCAAAAACAATTGTAAAGGACTTGTTTTTAATTCTATATTTTTTACATAAAGCAGAGTATCGCCAGAAGTTGTAAGAAGTGTATTTCTTAAAAATATTGAAGTAAGAATTGTACCGTCTATTTTTTCAATTGTTAAATTTCCATTAATAGAGCTATTAATTTCAGACATTACAAATGATCGAAGGTTATCTCGAAAGGATTTGGTTTGACTATATCCAATGAATATAACAACTAGTAAAACAATACCTAAAAAAATTCCTATAAATACATTAATAATTTTTCTGAACGTTGAACGTTTAGGTTTTATTTTTTCTGATTTAGCGTCCATTAATTTTTAAACTTTTCAAGAATTGTTTCAATGATGTTTGTAGTTGACTGAAAATTTATGAATTGAATTGTTTCCACTTTCCCACCAGCATTTTCAACAATATCTCTTCCAATTATTTTAGCAATTGGCCAATCAGCTCCTTTTACAAGAATGTCAGGCACAATTTTTTTTATGCATTCATAAGGTGTTTCTTCATCAAAGGATATGACATAATCAACAGCTTTGAGATTGCTAATAATAAAAGCTCTTTCCGAAAGAGGAATTATCGGGCGTTTTGAATCTTTAATTTTTTTTACAGAAGAATCTGAATTTATTGCAACAATTAATACATCACCAAATTGTTTTGCCTTTGTCAAATAATCAACATGTCCGGCATGTAGTATATCAAAACAACCGTTTGTAAAAACAACCTTTTTATTTGCAGACTTGAGAGTTTTTCTAATTTCTAATATTTCATCAATCGTTTTAATTGGGTTCATTTCAACTCGCTCGAAATGATATTAAATAAATTATCAATTTCAATTGGTACAATGCCTACCTCTTGGCAGACTAAACCACCAGCGAAGTTAGCTAAATAGGCAGCATCATAAATATCAGCACCAGCAGCAAGTGCCATTGTGATTGTTGAAATGACAGTATCGCCGGCACCTGAAACATCGGCAACTTTTCTGGCTTTTGTCGGAATTCTTTTTTCAGGCTTATTTTTTTCAAACATAGCAATGCCTTCTTCGCCTAACGTTAACAGTATATATTTTGCATTTATTTCTTTTAACAACTTATGACCGGCAATTGTAATGTCATTTTTTGTTTTAATACGAATACTGAGAGCATCCTCAGTTTCTTTACGGTTTGGTTTAAACACTGTAACATTTTGATATTTAAAAAAATTATTAAACTTAGGATCAATCGCTATAATTTTTTTCGCTTCATTTGCTAATTCAATTACTTTCTCGATAAGCTTTTGAGTTAACATCCCTTTGTTGTAATCTTGAAAAATTATCGCGTCAATTGATTTAATATTGTCTTTAAGAGTTGATAAAACTTTCTTTTCAATCAATTCACTTATTGGATTTGTTTTTTCTTTGTCGATTCTTACAACATGCTGTTTATCTGCAATTACTCTTGTTTTAGTAGTTGTAGGTCTTAGTTTATCAACGATTAAAGACTTGTAATTAATTTTGTTAACTCTTAATAAATCTTTTAGAATTTTTGCACTATTATCTGTACCAATCACGCCAATAGGTAGGGGAATACCGCCTAATGTTTGAATATTAAATGCAACATTCATTGCGCCGCCAAATCGCGAATATTCTTTTTCAACCTCGATAATTGGAACTGGTGCTTCGGGAGAGATCCTTGTTACATTTCCCCAAAAATAACAATCGAGCATCATATCCCCAACAACAGCGATCTTTTTGTTGTAAAAATTTTTTTTCAGTCTGTTTAATTTGTTTAGTGAACTGTTTAACATTATTTAGCTCCCGTATTCCATTGGGCAAGTTTGTTGAAGAAATTTAATTTTATCAATCCGTTTTCTGTCCCAATCCATAAAAATGTACCATCGAAAAAAATTGTGTTGATAGCTTTTGAAATACTTTCATCAGTTATTGGAATTACATTATTATTAATTCTGTTTATCAATACTAAACCTCTGCCATATGCTTCTTTTGTTGATTTCCCAAATTGATATAATCCAGCCCAAATATAATTACCAGTAATTTCAAGTGCATTAATTCCATTACCGGTTAAACCTTTGCTGTCATCAAATCTTAGCCAATCATTTTTCTTATTATACTTAAATAATCCTCCAATATTAAATTGAGGTCTTTCTGGTGTAATAAATTCATCTAATCCTATCCATAAATTATTTCTTTCAATTAGCAGTGCAGAAATTGAAACTTGTTCGCCTTCCCCGTTGAAATAATTATATCTGTTATCAAAAAAAGTAATTGCATCTGAATAGTTTAAATTTCTTTTCTTATTGTATTTATGAAGTCCAGCTTCAGTTCCGAACCAAACAACACTGTCGCCATCAACTTTGATAGTTTTAATTGTATTAGTTTTTTGATTGCCACGAATTGTAAGATCATAATCATTGAATTTTTTTGAATTAATGTCATATTTAGTTAAATATTGGAACCTTCCAATCCAAACTACATTTTCCCATTTGTCATAAGCCAGGGAACGAATCCAATTACTTAATTGCCCACCTAAACCAAATTTTCGTTTTGACCAATTATTCCGTTTTTTATCTAATGTGAATAATCCATCAATTGAACCAGCCCAAACAAAATCATTATTTACAGTAATACAGTAGAAAAAATCGTGCTGCAAGTTTCCATTTGAAGTTGAATACTGCTCCCACTTGTTTTTTCCAATGCTAAATTTGAAAATACCGCTGCCATTTGTTGCAATCCAAATTTCATCACCATGTTGTGCAATATCAGTTACGTTAGAGCCTCTAAGAAAATATTCTTGTTCTTGCTGCCCATTTAAAATAGATAATGATATTAATATTAAGAGTAAAAGTATATTTCTCATATTCCTTTAGTTTAGATTATAAACTTAATTTATTAAGGGAAATTTAACACTTACAGAAATAGGAATAAAATGAAATGGTAATAATTTTACTTATGGGTTATTGAAGTTAGCAAATTTGACTTCCCAAGTTATTTCAAAACCTTTAATCAAACATTCAGACAAAAAATCATAGTCAATTTTTTCTTGAAGAATAGTTTCAATTTCTATAGTCTTGGCTGCAATTTCATTTTCAAGCATTTTGGTTGTTGAATTATCAGAATTAACGTAATCAGAAAGTTTTGTGTGGAAAGCTCCGCATAGGATTGAACCGTGCTGAAGAATTGATTTATTAAGTTTTCTTTGAGCACTACCAATAATTTTTTTTCCGCTGAATTTAACTTCATTTTTTGCAGTGCTGCCAAAACAAATCAATCCGGAAGGTTCTTTATAAAGTTTTGGAAAATTTGGCTGGATTACCTCTAATTCAGATTTTGCTAAGATTGGATGATAAATCTCCAATCCTAATATTAAGGCAGTTGAAATTTTTTGGTAAATCTCACGAGGGCTAATATAACTATTTAACGGCAGAACAACTGAGTATGTAATTTCTTCTGAATGAAGAATAGCTCTTCCGCCGGTTGGTCTTTTTACTACTTCAATGTTATCTCTGTTTGCTTTAGCAATATTAATATTTTCAAAACTTTGATTTGCACCAAGTGAAATGCAATAAGGTTTCCATCTGTAAAGTCTGAAAAATGATTCATTTGGTTTGCATGAATTTGCTAAATTGAAATCGAATTCCATGTTGTACTTACCGGAGTTTTCACCGGTTTGTAAGCAGTACCAAGTCATCTTCTAATTATACCGCGGTCTGACTTCTCAATAAATAAAATAATATTCTTTACAAGTTGATGGTCTGAATATTTCTCTTTTAATTCTTCCAGTGCTTTAGAAAAAACTAAGCCACTTTGATAGAAAATTTTATAGGCATCTTTAATTGAATTGATATCGTCATCAGTAAAATTTCTTCTACGTAATCCTACAATATTCAATCCCATAAATCTGGCTGGATATCCGCTGGTTAAACAATAAGGAGGGACATCAGCATTAGCCATAGAACCGCCGCCAAGCATTGAGTGCTGACCAATCTTTCCAAATTGATGAATAGCTGATAAACCACCAATAATAACGGTATCTTCAATTGTTACATGTCCGGCTATTTGGGTTGCATTAGAAATTATAACGTTGTTTCCGATATTGCAGTCGTGCGCTACATGTGTATATGCCATCAATAAACACTTTGAGCCAATTGTTGTTTTTCCAGTTGCGACAGTTCCTTTATGAAGTGTTGCAAATTCTCTAACTACGGAATCATCACCGAGATATAAATAAGTTTCTTCATTGGCATACTTCAAATCTTGTGGTTGGTTTGCAACAGATGCACTTTGAAATATTTTTACTCTATTTCCAATTCTTGCACCGTTGTATATCGATGCATGAGGTCCAATAAAACAATCATCACCAATTTCAACGTCTTCATTAATAATTGCATAAGGACCAACTTCAATATTGTTTCCAATTTTTGCTTGGGAGCTGACTAATGCGGTCGGATGGATTTTAGACATAAGATTATTTATTGTTTTCCGGATTATTTTCTTTATTAATTATTGCTCCCATAAATTCTGCTTCAGCAACCGGTGTATTATTAACGTACGCTACACCTTTTATTTGGAAGTATTTACTTTTCTTTGTAATAATTTCTGCTTCAAGAATTAATTCATCACCGGGAACAACTGGTTTTCTAAATTTCGCATTATTAATACTCATAAAATAAACTAAGTGGTTTGCTGGATCAATAAATGAATTTAAAACTAAAATGCCGCCAACTTGTGCCATTGCTTCAACGATCAGCACTCCCGGCATAATAGGTTGACCCGGAAAGTGACCCGGGAAAAACGGTTCATTAATTGTTATGTTTTTAACGCCCACAACTCGTTTGTCTAATTCAAGGTCAATTATTTTATCAACAAGTAAGAAAGGATAACGATGGGGAAGTATTCTTTGAATAGCATTAGCATCAAAAACAACACCTTCTTTTTTAACGAACTGATATTTTTTTACAAGTTTCTTTTGTTGGTATAAACTTCTTATTTTTTTTGCAAACTCAACATTAGCTTTGTGACCAGGTCTAGCAGCAAGTATCTGTGCTTTTATAGGAACACCTATTAATGCTAAATCACCAATCATATCTAAAAGTTTATGACGTACCGGTTCATTTTTAAATCTAAGTTTATTGTTGCTTAAGAAACCTTCATGCGTTACCGTTAAGTCTTCATCTAATTCTAGTTTTTCTTTTAATCGCTTTAGGTCATCATCTTTTATATCATGATCTACAATTACAACAGCATTATCAATATTTCCGCCTTTTATCAATCCTTTGTCAGAAAGCATTTCAACTTCGCTTAGAAAACAAAAGGTTCTAGCCGGTGCAAATTCTTTAACAAATTCTTTTTCTAAATCGAATAATCCAGAATGCTGACTTCCAAGCGCCGGATTTTGATAATCAACCATAATTGTAATTCTATAACTATTCATAGGTAATGCGACAATATCAACTTGTCTGTCTTCATCACTATACATTACAGTTTCGTCAATTACTAAATAATCTTTAGGAGTATCTTGTGTTACAAAACCAGCTTCAGTAAGTTTTTCAACATAGGGCATAGAACTTCCATCGCCAATTGGAGGTTCAATTCCATCAAGTTCTATAATTAAATTATCAATTTGTAATCCAACAACTGCTGCAAGAACATGTTCTATAGTGTGAACTTTCGCATCTCCAAGTCCTAATGTTGTTCCACGAGAAGTATCTATTACAAAATCTGCATTCGCTGGAATCTCTGGATTTCCTCCAAGGTCAGTTCGAACAAATCTAACACCATAATTTTCTGGTGCTGGTTTAAAAGTCATTGTACAAGATGTTCCAGTATGAAGTCCAACTCCAGAAAGAGATGTTGGTTTAGCAATTGTTCTTTGAAGTTCTAACATTAATCGCCTTTCGATTGGGTTAATTCAAAAATTTTCTTTTCCAAAGATGCAATTTTTTCTTCTAAGTTTTTAATTTTTTCTGAATAGGTGGGAAGATTCCTAATGTGTGCCTCTAAACGCATTGCAGTATTTACTTCTTTTGCCGGAAAACCAAGATAAGATCCAGGTTTCTTTAAAGATTTTGTAACTCCGGTTTGTGCACCTAACATTACTCTATCGCCAATTTCCACGTGACCAGTAACACCTGATTGACCACCGAACATACAATTTTTACCAACTTTAGTGCTTCCAGCAATTCCGGTTTGGCCAGACATAACAGTATTTTCTCCAACGTCTACGTTGTGAGCAATCTGAACCAGGTTATCAATTTTTACACCTTTACGAATTATAGTTGATCCTAAAGCTGCTCTGTCAACTGAAACGTTCGAACCAAGTTCTACATCATCTTCTAAAATTACATTCCCAATCTGCGGCACTTTTTTAAATTCACCTTTTTCGTTTGGAATATAGCCAAAACCATCAGAGCCAATTACAGTATTAGAGTGAATAATTACATTATTTCCAATAACACAATTCTCGCGAATTGAAACATTAGTGTAGATTAAAGAACCGCTCCCAATTTTTACATTATCTAGTATCACTGTGTTATGGTGAATTAAAGTATTATCTCCGATGGCACACCCCGAGGAAATAACAACATTCTTTCCAATCGTTACATTTTTGCCAATAACTGCTGAGTTATCAATTGAAGCACTTTTATCAATTCCAGATAAATTTTGTGGCTGATTGAAAAACGAAATAATTATTTTTTGCAATGCTGCATTAGGATTTTTTACTTCAATGTAATTTAGTTCAGTACGTGATTTATTAAACTCGGGAGAAATTAAAACTGCAGACGCCTTTGTTGTAGATAAATATTTTTCGTAAGAAGAAAGATATAGGAAGGTTAGCTCACCTTCTTTGGCATCTTCAATTTTTGCAACATTAGAAAATGTTTGATGAGGATTGCCAATAACAACACCGCCGACAAAGTCGGCGGCTTCCTTCAAAGTAATATTCATAAAAACTCATTTTAGTTTTTCAAGAACTAATCTTGTTACATCATATTCTTCTTTTGCAAAAAGGAAAATAATATCACCGCTTCTATCAAAAATAAAATCAAAATCATTTTCCTTCGCTACATCTTGAATAGCATTAAAAATTCTATTTTGCAATGGTTTCATTAATTCTTCTTGTTTCTGAAACAATTCACCTCTAACACCAAATTTTTCTTGTCTAAATTTTGAAATTTGATCTTCAAGAGTAATTAGTTCCTTTTCAATTTCAACCCGTTTTTGTTCGCTTAAAATCAATTTGCGTTTTTCGTAGTCATCATATTTAGTTTTCCATTCACGCTCAATTTTGCTGAGTTCTTCTTGCCATTCTTTAATAATTGCATCAAGTTTCTTTTGAGTATCTTGTGCGTCGGGTAATTGTTTCATTATTGTGTCACTATCAACATAGCCTATTTTCGGCTGAGCTTGATAAGAAATGCTGAATAGTAAAACAAGAGAAATAATGAAGAATAACTTTTTCATAAAATTTCCGTCAGTTATTATTTGCCTCTTTTAAGTCTGTCTAATACTTTGAATGTCATATCATAATTTGCATCTGCATAAAGAACAACAACATCACCAGCTTTATCCAAAACATATTGCATATTTTCTTCTTTTGCAATTTCTTCAATTACTTTAAAGATTTTTTCTTTAACCGGTGCCATTAATTGTTCTTGTTTAACAAAATATTCACCATTTGGCTGAGCAAATTTTTGATCTCTAAAACGTTGAAGGCCTTGTTCTTTTTCAACAATTTTTTGCTGAGCTTCTCGCTGTTTGTCTTGTGGCATTGTAGCAGACTGTTTTTGATAATCAGCATACATGGTTTGTAATTCTACGCCAATACTGTCTGCTTCTTTACGCCATTTAGAAACCAAACCCTCAAGTTCTCCTTTAGCTTTTATTGCTGCAGAGTATTGAGCTAGAATAACTTCCGAATCTACATAACCAACTTTAACAGATGACTGCACTTGGGCAAACCCAATTGTAGTGAACACAATTAAAAAAAGAAAAATTACTTTTCTCACTTTTACCTCTATTTATTAATGTTAAAAACCTTTTCCAAATTGGAAGTGGAAAATCCACTGAGGATTTTGACCATCAACAGATTTACGATCGAAACCATATCCATAATCAAAACCGAGTAATCCAATTGGATTAATTAATATTCTAGCGCCAATACCAACTGAACGCTTTAAATCAAATAAATTTGTTTGTTTGATATCGAAATATACGTTACCAGCCTCTGCAAATGCCAATAAATAAATTGGAATTGGTTCTAATGCGAGTGCTGCTCTTAATTCGAAAGTATATTTTGCCTGGACTTTACTTCCAATAACTCTTCCATTTACATCTCGAAGTCCTAGACTTCTATCATCATAACCTCTTAATGGTGTAGTGGCAATAATCATCCCATTCCCACCCATATAATATAATTCGAATGGATTGATAGGAGTATTTGGTTCCATAAATTTTATATATCCTAAATCTGCACTTGAATAAAGAACAACTCTATTCGATCCAAATAGAGGTTTATACCATTCAGACTTAAAATCAATTTTAAAATAGTCTACATTGCCGGGTAATATTGGTCCGCCTGAAATCTCACCGTTCAAACTAAATTTGGAACCACGGGAAGGGAAGATAGGATTATCAATATCAGTTCTTGCAATAGTTGCTCCCAAAGTATATTGACGACTTAAGCCAGTTGCATAATTTCCTAAACCTTCAATAACATCATTATACTGAAAACGAAGGAGTCCCGAAACGTAGAAGAAATCATCAGGCCAAGTGAGTCTTCTGCCAGCTCTTAGTGTTATACCTGACTGACGGAGATCATAAACATATCGCTGACGCGTATCAAAAAGATCAAATCCTAAGGATGTTGGAGTATCCATAAACCAAGGTTCTGTAAAACCTAAAGAAAATGTTCGATAAAAATTTCCAACGCCAAACTGCCAATTGAAATTTAATACTTGTCCGCCGCCCATTTGAAATGGTTCTGAAATAGAAAAGTTTGTAAGTGTAAATCCAATTGCACCGCTAAATCCAAAGGCACCACTATATCCAATTGAAGCATTCAGATAATCACTCGATTTTTCTTCAACTTTGTAGATAATGTTTACAATGCTGTCGTTTGCTGGTCTATAATCAACCCCAGTTTTATAAAGATTCTCCACATTAAAGTATTGAAGGTTTGCAAGCTGTTGAATACTTCTTAAAATTAATCCGCGGCTGAAATAACTTCCTGGAATAGTATATAATTCACGACGAATAACCTTGTCTTTGGTCTTTTGATTTCCGTCAATATTTACACTACCAATTTTAAATCTATTATTTTCATTCACACGGATAATTATATCAACAGAATCTTCGGCTACTTTCTGTTCCTTTGCTTCTAAATTAAAACCTAAATAACCATTGTCTTGATAAAGAGAAGAAACATCTGATTGTCTTTCATTATAGTACATATTCTGATTAAACTCTTCATAATTAAAAATATCTCCTTTATTAAAATCTAATCTGCTTGTCAATAATTCATCAGGGTAAACTGTATTACCTTCCCAGTTAATATTGCGTACTTTGTATTGATTGCCTTCATAAACAGTAACAAATAAATCTAAATTTTCTTTATCGTTATGAATAAAGATAGAATCGCTCAATATTACAAAATCTCTGTAGCCGTTTTTTCTATAAAATTTTACTAGTAATTCTTTATCTTTTTCAAAATCAGTTCGCTTAAAATTTGGCGAAGACCAAAATTTCCACCATTTGTTCTCGGAAGTCTTATCAAATTCACTAACTAAATCATCGTCATCAAATGCATTGTTACCAAAAAAGACAATGTCATTAATCTGAACTTCATTTCCTTCATCAAATGTGAAAGTCACAAGTGTTCTGTTTTTAACTCTATCGATAGAATTGATTGAACTAGCTTTATCAAGGTCGATAATAGTAGTCTGTTCTTTAGAAAGGTCTTTGTTGTTGCGCCATGTTATTGTTATTTCATCCTCTGATGTATCGGCTTTAAAAAATGAATAATACTCATCGGTTATCTTTGCGTTCAGGTAACCATCATCAATGTACAATTCTTTAATCTTGTTTTTGATTCGTGTAACTTCTTGCGGTTTTAATGTTTGTCCTTTTACTATCGAAATTTTCTTGTTAATCTCGTCATCACTCTGTTCATCATTTCCAATTAAAACAAACTCTTCTAATCTGGGATATTCTTTAAGTACTAATTGAAGGAAAATACCATTATCAATTTTTTTATCAATGTTAATTTGAACATCCTCAAAAATACCAAGATTCCAAAGCCTTTTGATAGCATTATTGGTTTGGTCTCCAGGAATATCTACATCGTCACCAACTTTTAAACCAGTGTTTGCAATTATTGTATTAGCATCTGCTGCAACATTGCCAGATACACTTATTCCAAGAATTTTATATGTAGTTTTTTGTAATTGTGGATAGATAATAGTGGATGAAATTAAAACAATTAAAAAACATGATAGGAAAAAATTTTTTTGTTTGAGCATTAGTTTTATTTTTTGTTAGACTTTGATTTGTTCGCTTACTAAACCGAACCTTCTTTCTCTGTTTTGATAATCCTTTACTGCTTCAATTAAATTTTTGCATCTAAAATCCGGCCAAAGAACATCTGATACAAAAATTTCAGAATATGCAATTTGCCATAATAGAAAATTGCTAACTCTTAACTCACCGCCACTTCTAATTAACAAATCCGGATCCGGCATATCTTTAGTTTTTAAAAAATGACTAACAAGTTCTTCCGAAATATCGTTCTTTGCCAACTCACCGGATAATATTTTTGATGTTATAGTCTTTATTGCTTCAACAAGTTCCCATCTTCCGCTGTAGCTTAAAGCAAGATTTAAAGTCATTTTCGTGTTTTGTGATGTCTTCTTAAGTGCTAGCGATAGCTCTTGCTGAACAACTTCAGGCAATGAATTTGAATTACCAATCGTTGTTAGCTTAATATTATTTGAATTCAATTCATCAGTTTCATTCTGAAGACTTCTAACAATCAGCCTCATCAACGTAGATACTTCATCGTTTGGTCTATTCCAATTTTCTGTTGAAAATGTATACAGCGTGAGAAATTCTACTTCAAGTCCAGCACATGATTCAACCACTGCACGAACAGAATCTACTCCTTTTTGATGGCCAGCAACTCTTGGCAGATTTCTCTTTTTAGCCCATCTTCCGTTGCCATCCATAATAATTGCAATGTGACGAGGGATATTTCCTTTCGACTTAACTTCAGTGATGAGTTTAATTTCTTCCGATGTTAATTTTGATGCCAAATTTTCTATTATCTATCGTTTTTTAAGCTTGAAAAAATAGTTTGATAGCCAATAAATGTCAAGATTTCTTGAATTAAGAATAAATGGTAGCAATTATTACGATAGACTTTTCCCTCCAGGTAAAGTTACGATTTTAATTTGGCTGCTTATTGCATCATCGAGTGATGATAAAATTAGATGGGCTTTAATTAGTAATTCGTTTGGAACTCCTATAAACAAAGTAACTTTTGATGCTGAAAGTTTCAGTTTAGAATTTGATAATGCTATTAATTTTGTAATCAGATTTGGATCATCCAGATCTTCTGCAGTTAGGGTTAAGCCAAGGGCAATTTTTTTCTTGTATTTAGCAACTGCATCAACTTCATAATTACCAATAGGAGTTGGGGCGGGGAGATATTTCCCATATTTTCTGCTGAGCGTAAGATATCCATGCTGCCATAAATGGTCAATCAAAGAATCAACTCGGTCTATTTTTTTGTTCGCTGTTTTCATTTTTAATTACACAATGGTATTATCGGAATTATTGGTGAAAATTTTTCAAATCCCAAGATTTTTATGTTCGATATTTTTTCATATTCAAACATTTTTATTTCTTTTATTCCATTTGTTTTGCCATAAATCACTTTCTTACCATTTTTATTTCGTGCAACGTAATAAGGTTCCAAAATAATTTGATTTAATCCATACAAAAATTTTACTCTATTTCTGTTGAAGATTGCTGTTGAAAATAGAATAGTCTTCATTTTTCCTCCGTTAATTGTAACTTCTGAACACACCAATTACTTTTCCAATAATTGTAAACTCTTCTTTATTCTCTACAACAATTGGTTTGTAATTTTCATTTTCTGGAATTAAATAAATTGTGCCATTTTCGAGTAGATATTTTTTCATAGTAGCTTCATCATGAAGAAGAGCGACTATAATATCACCATTAGCAGCTTCTTTTTGAGGCTGAATAATTACAAGATCTCCTTCCAAAATTCCGGCATTAATCATACTATCGCCGCGGACTTTTAAACCAAAACATTCAGTTCTACTGCCAAGAAAATTTTTATCGATACTTAAACTACCTTCAATATTTTCTTCTGCAAAGATTGGCATACCAGCGGCAACACGACCGACCACTGGAATTTCAATAATATTATTAGTTAAAGTTGTTACATGTCTTGATTTTATATCTATAATAGATAAAGTGCGGCTTAGATTACTTTCATTATTTAAGTATCCTTTTTTTATTAAAGCATCAATGTGACGTTTAACTCCAAATGTGCTAACGATATTAAATCTTTTCCCAAT
Organism: Ignavibacteria bacterium; assembly: GCA_016873835.1. Classification (GTDB taxonomy): domain Bacteria; phylum Bacteroidota; class Ignavibacteria; order Ignavibacteriales; family Melioribacteraceae; genus DSXH01. The sequence goes on along the minus strand of VGVY01000006.1, from coordinate 7,696 downwards.
CTCTCTGTAAGTTGGAGGGAAACCGTTAAAATCGACATACTCTTGAATGAAGTTAAGTATTTCTTGCTGTCGGTCTGTTAATTGAGTTTTCATTATAGTGTTCCTATGTTCACTGCTAATATAGTGAACACAAGTTCACTTGTCAAGATAGCTAATAAACATTTTTTTGAATGAAATATTAGATTATCTTTGAAAAAACAAACTTTTCATTTGAAGAAATTATATATCATTCTTTCATTTTTATTATCTGTAAATTTTATAACAGCTCAAGATTACAATAGGAGTTTATCATTACAAGTATATTCGTTTGCAATTGATGTAAATCAAAAACAATATTTTATGAGTAGTATTCTAAAAAAGGAAGAAAATTCAGAGAAATATTCTTTTGGTTTAGTGCTGTCACATTCTTGGCATATCCCGATTTTTTATAACAACAAATTGGAAATTAAACCTGGATTTTATTTTGGAGATTTTAATTTGATGGGAATTGAACTTGAGCTTGCATTAAGAACCAATATTGTATGGCGTTTATTTTCAATGGTTGGCATAAATACTCATTACAGTTTCGGATTTGGTGAAAAAAGTAATTTGTCATCTAGAGGATCGCAAGGTAAAGTGTATCTAATTCCAGAAATATTTGTTGGTTTGGAATTATCAAAAAGAATTTCTTTTTTTGTTGGTTATGGGTTGGTAAATGATGATGATTGGAGAAATAGCTGGTCTCTTGATGTTATGAAATCAACTTCAACACTTACAAAAGAAAAAATAAATGGGTTAGTCAAGTTTGGGTTTGAGTTAAGATATTAAATGGAACGGTCAATGACCGTTCCAAAAAATTTAATCAACAAAAGTAATCCAGCCGTGTCTATCTTCTACACGACCGAATTGAATACCAGTAAGTTCATCGTACAATTTTGTAGCAAGTTCTCCGGCGTTCACTTCATCAAAATGAATAATCTTATCATAATACTTTAATTTACTAATTGAAGAAATAACTGCCGCAGTTCCAGTTCCAAACATTTCAACGAGTGTACCGTTTTCAGAAGCTTTAAGAACTTCTTCCAAACTAACAAGTCGTTCAGTAATATTATAACCCCAGTCTTTTAATAATTGAATTACCGATAGTCTTGTAATCCCCGGCAAAATCGAACCAGTTAACATTGGAGTTGCAACTTCATCTTTAAACCTAATACATATGTTCATTGCACCAACTTCTTCGATAAATTTTTGCTCAATTCCATCAAGCCAAAGAACTTGAGAATATCCTTCTTTCTTCGCTTCTTTTTGAGCAAGCATACCGGCAGCGTAATTGCCGGCAGTTTTTGCATCGCCCATTCCTTTTCGGACTGCGCGCACATATTTGTCTGTAACCAAAATTGGAACTGGTTTAAATCCTTCTGGATAATACGGACCAACTGGGCTTGTCATAATAATCAATTTGTAAGATTCCGATGCTCGTACTCCAAGCAATGGTTCGGTTGCAAACATAACTGGACGAATGTAAAGTGAATGGTCAGGTTTTGTAGGAATCCATGCTCTGTTTAGTTTAACTAATTCAATCAAACCTCTCAATACAAAGTCAGCATCAACTTCCGGCATGCACATTCTTTTAGCAGATCGATTTAATCTTTCTACATTTTTTTCTGGTCGGAATAATGCAATTCTGCCATTGACTTGTTTGTAGGCTTTTAATCCTTCAAAAATAGACTGCCCATAATGAAGCGCAATTGAAGCTGGATGCATTGAGATATTAGAAAATTTCTTTATTGCAGCATTATACCATCCGCCTTTCTTTTCATCGTAATCCATTTCAAAAACATGATCAGAATAAATTTTTCCAAAGACAAGATTTTCGGGTAATTCTACTTTTGTTTCTTTCTCTTCTAAAATATCAATAATTAAGTCGTTCATATATCACCACCTTATAATAAGATAATACAAACTGAGTGAGTATTAAAGAATTTGAATTAATTACTTTTGAAAATAGTGTTTACATTTCTAATATAATTTAAAAAAAATTAAATTGGTAATAACAAAAGTATTCTATTAATTGCGTTATAGGTAAAAAAAATTATTCTTATAAGGGAATTGGAATTCTCAAATTTGCTCATTTTAGAAGGGACTAAATTTTTTGCAAATCGATTTTCTTAATCTAATCTTAGTTTTACTTATCGCATGGGCATCTGGTGCACTGATAAATCGTTTAGGATATCCGGCAATTTTAGGAGAATTGCTTGCCGGAATAATATTCGGGCCACCTATTCTTGGACTTATTACACCTAAAGATGAACTTCTTATTTTAGCTGAAGTAGGTGTTTTTCTTCTAATGCTCTATATCGGAATGGAAATCAATTTGAGAGATTTGCGAAAAGCAAGTAAGGAGGGATTACTTGCTGCATTCGGCGGTTTTTTTATTCCTTTCGGTTTTGGTTATTGGTTAGGGATGTCTTTTGGAAGTGGAGAAGCAAATAGTTTATTTCTTGGAATTGCCCTTGGAGTTACTGCCCTTGCAACAAAATCAAGGATTTTAGTTGACCTAAAATTATTAGGAACAAGAATTGCGCATGTTATGCTTGTAAGTGCTTTTGTAACTGATACAATTGCTTTAGTTGTTTTCGCCGGAATAATTGCATATGTAAAAACCAATTCATTTGATCTGTTGAAAATTACTTTTGTTTTTGGTAAAGCGATTCTCTTTTTTGGCGGTGCTTCTTTTATTGGTTTAAAAATACTTCCGCTAATTGGTAAGCAATTAAGCAAAATAGGTCTTACACATAGGTCAACTAATTTCACAGTTGTTCTTTTGGTCGGTTTATTATTTGCTGAAATGGCTGAACTTGCCGGTCTTCATTCAATTCTTGGTGCATTTTTCGCTGGTCTTTTCCTTCGAGAAGGGGTAATGGAAAAGAAAATTTCGCACGATGTATCAAATCTTGTTCATAACCTTTCATTAGGATTTTTAGCTCCAATCTTTTTTGTAACAGCTGGTTTTAATGTTTCATTATCAGTCTTTCAAACTGATTTAGTTTTTTTGATTGTAATAACTGTTGTTGCAACTTTTTCTAAAATTATTGGTACTGCAATTTTTTATCTGCCTACTGGAAATGGATGGAGAGAAGGAATTACAATTGGAAGTGGGATGAATGGAAGAGGTGCAGTCGAAATAATAATTGCTCAAATTGGATTAGGGCTTGGAATAATTACCCAGGAGATTTTTTCAATTCTAGTTTTTATGGCATTCTTTACAACCGCAACTGTTCCGGTTTTTTTAAAATGGGCAGTTGATTGGTTAAAAAATAGAAATGAGCTTGTTTTTAGTTCTGATAAAAGAGAAGGGACAATAATTGTTGGGGCAAGTCCACTCGGAATTATTTTAGCAAAGAAGTTTGCAGAATTTGGTAATGTATTTTTGATTGATACAAGCGAAGAGCATTGTGAAATAGCAAAAAGAGTAGGATTAAATTCTATCTGCGGCAATGCACTTGATGAAGATATACTTTCTAAAGCCGATGCAGAAAATGCACAATTACTCATTTCACTAACTTCAAATGCTAAAGTAAATGTACTTTCAGCTCAATTTGGGCGAACTGCTTATTGGATTCCAAATGTATATGCACATTTAAATGTCAGTGATAAAAAAATATCTCAAAAATTACTTGAAGAAATTCAAATTGAAAATTTTGTTTTAAGGAGCATTGATTTAAATGAATTTGAAAATTTAATTCAAACTGGAATGCTTGCAGAAAAAGAAATTAAAATTGAAAAAAATATTGACCTTCAAACATTTCTTCTTTTGCCGGATATTCAAGATTTTCTGTTCGTTCCAATTGGTTTAAAACGTAAAGATTCATTTACATTACTTTCACAAAACGATAATTTAGAAACTGGAGATATCATATTTGGTTACTCGCCAACTGTTGTTAAATCAGTGAAAGAGGACGAGTTTTCGCAGCTTGTAAAAGATTCTGAAATTATATTAGCAAAGGAAAAACTTGATTATGGAAGTTTTATAAATCTGATTTCTGAAAAATTTAATCTGGCTTTAGGAATTTCAGTTGAAGATATCAGAAGACAATTTATTGAAAGAGAAAAGGTTGGGAGCACAATGATAATCCCCGGATTAGCTATTCCACATATCTTTATTGAAGGGGATGGAATATTTAAAATGATAATTGTAAAATGTGATGAAGGAATAATCATTGGGCCGCAAAATGAAAAAGCCTATGCTGTTTTTGCTTTAGCTGGATCTGATGATATGAGAAATGTGCATCTTAAAGTTTTAGCATCTATAGCCCAAATTGTACAAAACACTAATTTTGATAAAGGCTGGAAACAGACAAAAAACATTCAAGAAATAAAAAAATTTTTATTAGAAACCGATCGAATTTTATTTGACAGAAACAATGGTTAAGTCTATTCAAAAAATTGGGAAGAAGACTTTAGATTTTTTTCAAGAAAGTGGTCAAGTATTTAAACTTCTTACATCTATAATCAAATTTTCTCCTTCGTTAATAAAGAATCGAAAAAATTTTTTCTATCAAATGGAACACATCGGAGTGAATTCAATTCCATTAGTGCTAATCATAGCAATCTTTACTGGTGCCGTGTCTGCATGGCAAGCTGCTTATCAATTAAAAGGAATTGCACCACTTTCATTTTTAGGTACTGCAACAAGCAGAGCGATAATAACTGAACTTGGTCCGGTACTTACTGCAATTGTAATTGCTGGAAGAGTTGGTGCCTCTATTGCCGCTGAATTAGGTTCAATGAAAGTAACAGAACAAATAGATGCTCTTGATACAATGGGGATTAGTCCGGTAAGATTTTTGGCAACCCCTCGTTTTTTTGCTGCAATAATTATGATGCCGATTCTTGTAACATTTGCTAATGCAATTGCAATTGTTGGTGCGTACTTTATTTCAAATTTTTTCCTCGGTGTTTCATACAGTGTTTTTTTTGAATCGGTAAGAAGATATTTTGAATTGAGCGACCTATTCTTTGGTTTAATTAAAGGAATGATTTTCGGGGGAGTTACTGCATTGCTTGGTTGTCACATTGGTTTCAAAACAGAAGGCGGTGCTGAAGGAGTGGGACTTTCAACTATTCGATCTTTTGTTTTGAGTTCTGCATTAATACTAATTCTTGATTACATTTTGTGGACATTACTATTTTAATATATTGACTATGTATCGTTCCTTAATTAAAAGAATACTCGATTTATTTTTTTCTTCTTTCTTAATAGTATTAACTATCCCTCTTCAAATTTTCATTTTTATTCTTCTATTAATTGAGTTAAAAGAATTCCCAATTTTTTTGCAAGAGAGAGGATTAACAAAAACTAATCAAAGATTTAAAATATTAAAGTTTCGTACTATAAGATCGGTTCTGCTCAGTCCAATGTATTTAGAAATTAAGAATAAGAATTTTTTACAACCGAATATTCAAATTGAATTTTCTCCTATTTCATTTTGGCTTAGAAAAGTTGGATTGGATGAACTGCCACAATTATATAATATTTTGTTTGGGCAAATGAGTTTTATTGGACCTCGTCCGCTAATGGTTGATGAATTAAACATAATGGTTAAGAAATTTCCGGAAGAAAATGATATCAGGAATAAATTTAAATGCAAACCTGGATTAACTGGTGTTTGGCAAGTTTTTGGTGATAGAAAACTTGGAATCAAAAATTTAATTGAGCTCGATTCATTTTATATGAATAATATCTCTTTCAAACTTGATTTCAAGTTAACACTCAACACTTTTTTAATATTGTTTTTTGTGAAAGAACAAGATTCTATTCATCACAAACTACACTTTTTCAATAAATATGCGAGTTATTTACATTTTTCGAATTCTGAGGTGAGTAATTTAGGCGAAATAACAATTATCAATAAAGATAAAATATTAACGTCCTATAAAATAAATTTACCAGCCAGATGGTGGTATGAAAGCGATTCGTATCATACTGAATCTTCAAACATTCAGATTGTGAAATTTATTAAAGAAAACAAGTCAGCTTAAAACAGTTGAAAAATAAGCCTGGAAATCAAATCACCTTTATTTGCAATTAATAAAAATTGTTTAACGAAATAAAAATTGTTATTCGAATTCCCTTGCTTAAGAAATCGAATCACTCTAATTTGCATAGTGAAAATTGTAGCATCTTATCCTATTTGATACGATGACTGATAAAATCAATCTTATTAAATCTTACCCAAGCAAAATTTCTTTCCTAGAAAGTTTTTCCTATAATTATTTAATCACACAAAAAAACAAGTTTGAAAAAGAAGAGTGCAATACTCTATCTTCAATAAATAGAATCAAAAACAAACAATATCGGAGAATTTATGTCTGAGTTCGTAAAGAATCTAATGGCACAAGTAAAAGCCAAAAATCCAGCTGAACCTGAATTTCATCAAGCAGTATTCGAAGTTGCTTCTTCATTAGAATTGGTACTTGAAAAACATCCTGAATATCGTAAGGAAAAAATATTAGAAAGAATAATTGAACCAGAAAGAGTTATTCTGTTTAGAGTTCCTTGGGCTGATGATCAAGGTGATGTGCAAGTGAATCGTGGATTTAGAATTGAAATGAACAGTGCAATCGGTCCTTACAAAGGAGGTTTAAGATTCCATCCTTCGGTTAATCTTGGAATTTTAAAATTCTTGGCATTTGAACAAGTATTTAAAAATAGTCTTACTACTCTCCCAATGGGCGGAGGAAAGGGAGGTTCTGATTTCGATCCTAAAGGAAAGAGCGACAGTGAAGTAATGCGTTTCTGCCAGAGTTTTATGAGTGAATTGTTCCGTCACATTGGACCAAACACGGATGTACCAGCCGGTGATATCGGAGTAGGCGGAAGAGAGATCGGTTACTTATTTGGAATGTATAAAAAATTGAGAAATGAATTTACTGGTGTTCTAACTGGTAAAGGATTGAATTGGGGTGGTTCATTAATTCGTCCGGAAGCAACTGGTTACGGTGCTGTATACTTTGCAGCTGAGATGCTCACCACCAAAGGGCAAACAATGGAAGGGAAGAAATGTTTGGTTTCTGGCAGTGGAAATGTTTCTCAATATACAACCGAAAAAATTCTTGATCTCGGCGGAAAAATATTAACACTATCTGATTCAAATGGATATATTTATGATGAAGCTGGTATAGATCGCGAAAAATTAAAATTTGTAATGGACTTAAAAAATGTAAGACGCGGTAGAATTAAAGAATATACTGAGAAATTCAAATCAGCAGTGTATACTGCAATTGATCCTAATGCAGATTTTAATCCATTATGGAATCATAAAGCAGATTGCGCATTTCCATCTGCAACACAAAACGAAATAAATGGTAAAGATGCAGCAAACCTATTAAAGAATGGTGTTTATGTTGTATCAGAAGGTGCAAACATGCCTTCAACAATAGAAGCAATTGAACAATTTCTTTCAGCTAAGATTTTATATGGACCTGGTAAAGCTGCTAATGCCGGTGGTGTTGCTACATCTGGTCTGGAAATGTCGCAAAATAGTTTACGATTATCATGGTCAAGAGAAGAAGTTGATCAAAAATTACACAACATTATGAAGAGCATTCATAAAACTTGCGTCGATACTGCAGAAAAATATGGAACACCTGGTAATTATGTTAACGGTGCTAATATTGGCGGATTTGTAAAAGTGGCAAATGCTATGCTTGATCA
>VGVY01000005.1 GCA_016873835.1 Ignavibacteria bacterium | reverse complement strand
CGCATTTCAAATTTTTTAAGAACTCACTTTTTTATCGGAATCCAACATCAAACTTGGTCCCGATAAATCGGGACGCTCTACTCCCGACTTCATCGGGAAGCTATTCCCGCAAATCAAAATTTTTAGAACATTCTATAAAAGCGTGTGTAAATATAATATTCTGGTTCCTTCATTTCAAATTATGAGCTAAATAATTGCTAAACTCTTGCCCCATGAACAAACCCTCGATAAGGTCTTGACTGGTGAACTGTAATAAATGCTTTTTTATCTATTGATTCAACAATCTTAATAATATCCCTGAGGAATCTTCTTTTTGCAATAATCAATAATATAGAAACACCTCCGGCACTTCCTTCAGCCGGTAGAATAGTAACCCCATATTTTGATACTCTTAGTTTATCTGCAATTTCATCAGTGTGATGAAGTGACACAATATTAATTTGCACAAACCCTAAAGCAACTCTTTGTTCTAGAGATATTCCTAAAATGTTGCCGAGAGCAAAACCGCAAGCATAACCAATCAGATTAATTGTATGATCCATATTCTGCACTATAAATCGCATTGCAAAAATCCAAATTAAAACTTCAAAGAATCCGGTTAAAGCTGCATAATATTTTCTTCCTTGAACAACCAAAATTGTGCGAAAAGTACCAAGTGTAACATCAGCAATTCTCATTGTCATAATGAGTAATGCACCTAAAATTATTTCTATTGACATAAAGATTATATTGTTATGAATATTAATTTTATTTTAGCGGAACAAAAATATAATAATATTTATTATGTACGAAACCGAACGAAATGAACTAATTGATCTGTTAAAGAAAAAAGGAATTCAAAATAAATCGTTGCTCGCAGCTATTACAAAAATTGAACGTCATCAATTTGTTCCCGAGATAATGATCCCAAATGCATATAAGGATGTAGCACTTCCTATCGGCTATGATCAAACAATCTCTCAACCGTATACAGTTGCATTCATGACTCAATCGCTTAATCCTAAACCAAATCAAAAAATATTAGAAATTGGTACTGGTTCTGGTTATCAAGCAGCAATTCTATATGAAATGGGTGCAAAAGTTTTTACCATAGAACGCAACAACAACTTGTACAACAGCGCATTAAAAATATTTGATAAACTTGGCTATAATATTGCAGCTCGATGCAGTGATGGTTCAATTGGATGGGAAGAATTTTCTCCTTTTGATGGCATCATTGTAACTGCCGGTAGTCCAAGTGTTCCCAAAAATCTTCTGAAGCAATTAGCTATTAATGGAAAGTTAGTAATACCAGTCGGCGACCGCTCAACACAAATTTTAAAAATTATTACAAAAGCTTCAGAAGAAGAGTTTACTACCGATGAAGTTCCTTACTTTGCATTTGTTCCATTAATTGGACGTGAAGGATGGAAAGAAAAGTAATTGCAATAGTTGGTCCAACTTGTTCCGGCAAAACTAAGATTGCACTTGATCTCGCGTTAAAAATTAACTCTGAAATTATTTCTGCAGACAGTCGACAAATCTATAAACTATTAACAATTGGAACGGCAAAACCTACAACCACAGAATTAAATCTTGTCAAACATCATTTAATTGATTATTTATTGCCTGATGAACACTACAATGTAAGCCGATTTGAAATAGATGCAACAAAAATCATTAATCAATTACACAGCAATAAAAAAATACCAGTAATAGCTGGCGGCTCTGGTTTATATATCAAAGCACTTATTGATGGAATATTTGATAAAGTTGATTCTGATGAAGATTACCGTAAAGAACTTCTATTAAAAAGAGAAAAACTTGGCAACGCATATTTGTACGATGAACTAAGAAAAGTTGATCCAGAATCAGCATCTAAAATGCTGCCGCAAAATTGGAAAAGAGTAATACGTGCTTTGGAAGTTCTCCACATTACTGGACAGCCTATTTGGCAATTGCAACAAAAACAAAACCGAAACTCACTTTTTGTCTTTTATCAATTTGGATTGTTATGGGATAGAAAAACTTTATATCAAAATATTGACTCAAGAGTTGACCAAATGATTTCTGATGGTTTTATTGATGAGGTAAAAAATATTTTAAAATTAGGTTATTCATCTGAATTGAATTCTCTCAATACTGTTGGCTATAAAGAAATTATTTCATTTCTTAGAAATGAAATAATTTTTGAGCGAGCAGTCGAATTAATAAAACGCAATACTCGTCATTACGCAAAAAGGCAAATGACGTGGTTCAGAAAAGACAAAAGAATTGAGTGGATTGATGTTGATTCGCATTTTAATTCAGACTTAATAGCTAATATAATCCATAAGAAAATTATAGAAAGTTGATAAATCTATTTTTAACTTGTGTTGAGTAATCTTAATTATACTTTCCTTTACTCCTGATAATCTTAAAGAAATTAGGAGGCACTATGTATGGAATTGTCGGTTACGGTTCCTATCTCCCACGATACAGAATAAAAGTAGAAGATATTGCAAAACAATGGGGCGCGGATGCAAATGCTCTCAAGCGTGGCTTGTTGTTATATGAAAAAACAGTTCCCGGATTAGATGAAGATACAATTACAATTTCAGTTGAAGCCGCTCGATCTGCACTGCAACGTGCAAAAATTGATCCTCAAAAAATTGGCGCTGTTTATATTGGATCAGAATCTCATCCCTATGCAGTTAAACCTAGCGGAACAATTTTAATTGATGCACTCGGAATTGGTCCTCACGTCCATGTTGCAAGTTACGAGTTTGCATGTAAAGCCGGTTCGGAAGCAATGTATGTTGCATATAGTTTAGTTAAAGCCGGAGAAATGGATTATGCACTTGGAATAGGAGCTGATACTTCGCAAGGAGCCCCGGGAGATGCTCTTGAGTATTCTGCTTCTGCTGGAGGTGCTGCATTTATTATGGGTAAAGAAAAAGTTGTTGCTGAAATTTTATTTACTCATTCCTATACTTCTGATACTCCTGATTTTTGGAGAAGGGAACATGAGTTTTATCCGCGACATGCTGGAAGATTCACTGGTGAGCCAGCTTACTTTAAACATATTTACAATTCTGGAAAAAGTTTGCTTGAAAAATCAGGAATGATTCCATCAGATTTTCAATTTGCTGTTTTTCATATGCCTAATGGAAAATTTCCTCAAGAAGTTGGCAAGAAACTCGGATTCACCAAAGAACAAATGGAAGTTGGTTGGATTGTTCCTTGGATGGGTAATACTTATTCTGGCTCATCACCAACTGGACTTGCGGCAATCCTTGATGTTGCAAAACCAGGGGATAAAATTTTTATGGTATCGTTTGGTTCAGGTGCCGGGAGTGACGGATTTATTTTTCAAGTGACAGATGAAATTGAAAAAGTTAGAAATCTTGCGCCTAAACTTAGAGACATGTTAGATAATGATAAGATATATCTTGACTATGGTCAGTATGCAAAATTCAGAAAGAAAATAATTCTTAATGAGTAGGAGGGAATGATGAGAGATGTAGCTGTAGTAGGTGTTGGCATTACAAAGTTCGGTGAACTTTGGAAAGATTCTTTTCGAGATATTTTTGTTGAAGCATCATTAAAAGCAATAGAAAATTCTGGAGTTGATCATATTGATTCAATGTATATCGGAACAATGTCAAGCGGATTGTTTGTAGGTCAAGAACATGTTGGTGCAGTAATGGCAGATTATCTTGGAGTTGCACCAATTCCAGCAACGCGAGTAGAAAGTGCTTGTGCTTCAGGAGGCGCTGCATTTCGTTCAGCATTTTTTGAGGTTGCTTCTGGGCACAGTGATATTGTTCTTGCCGGCGGTGTTGAAAAAATGACTGATGGTGCTGACGTTACAGAAGCTTTAGCTACTGCCGCTGACCAAGAATATGAAGTATATCATGGAATTACTTTCCCGGGATTATATGCAATGATTGCGCGGTCATATATGCATGATTACAAAACAACACGCGAACAATTAGCTGCTGTAGCTGTCAAAAATCATAAAAATGGTTCGATGAATCCGAACGCACAATTTCGTTCTCCAATTACTTTAGAACAAGTAATGAAATCAACAATGGTTGCAAATCCATTAAGACTTCTTGACTGTTCTCCAGTGAGCGATGGAGGTGCTGCTGTTATACTTGCTTCACTTGATGTTGCAAAAAAATTGAAAAGACCATTTATTAAAATAAAAGCATCATCCCAATCATCGGATACAATTGCATTGCACAGCAGAGAAAGTCTCACATCACTAAAATGTGTTTCTGTTGCAGCCGAGAAAGTATTCAAACAAGCTAAGTTAAAACCAAAGGACATAAGTTTTGCTGAGGTGCATGATTGTTTTACTATTGCAGAAGTTGTAGTTACAGAAGATTTAGGTTTTTTTGAAAAAGGGAAAGGCGGTGAAGCTGCAGAAAAGGGAATGACTGCAATTGACGGAAAAATTCCTATCAATACAAGCGGTGGATTGAAATCAAAAGGCCATCCCGTTGGTGCAACCGGAATAGCTCAAATTATAGAATGCTATGAGCAATTGACTGGGCAATCTGGAGAAAGACAAGTTAAAAAAGCAAAATATGGATTAGCACAAAATATGGGCGGTTCTGGTGCAAGTTGTATCATTCACATTTTGGAGGCAGTATGATTAGTCCAAGATATCATCGCGATATTCCACAACGTTACAGACTTGAAGGTGGGAAATGTACAAAATGCAGTTACATTGCATTTCCGCCAAGATTAGTTTGTCCAAAGTGTAAATCAAAAAGTTTTGAACCGTATCATCTAAGCAGAGAAGGAAAAATTTTAACGTTTACAATTATAAAAGTTGGACCGGATAAATTTTCGAAAGAGACTCCTTATGTTGTTGCAATAATTGAATTGAATGATGGTGCTCGTTTAACTACTCAAGTTGCAGATTGCGATGTGGAAAGAGTTGCGCTTGGTGCTAAAGTCAAATTAGTATTTAGAAAAATTCAGGATGAAGGAAAATCGGGTTTACATTGTTATGGGTATAAAGCAATACTACTATGAATTAATTGATTTTCGTCATTATGAATTTTTTATCTGCGTTCTTTGCGGTTAAAGAGTTAAACTTAAAGGGCGCAAAGTTTTCGCAAAAAACGCAAAGAAATATCATATCATTTTTATTCCATCCCTACCTTTTTTATCTTTGCGAGCAATAATTATAGGTTATACTTGAAAGAAAAAATTCGAATTGCATCCGGACAAGGTTTTTGGGGTGATTTGCAGTCAATTCCGCTTCAGCAAGTAACCAAAGGTCCAATAGATTATTTGATGATGGACTTTCTTGCAGAAGTAACAATGTCCATTATGCAAAAACAGAAAAAGAGAAATCCATCCGCCGGATATGCAAGGGATTTAACTCATATATTAAAAGATCTTCTTCCTCACATTGTTGAAAAGAATATTAAAGTGATCACAAATGGCGGAGGTGCTAATCCGAAAGCATGTGTTGATGAAATTGTAAACTGTGCCCATAAACTTGGAATCCGTGGATTGAAGCTTGGCGTAGTTTCTGGTGATGATATTCTCGATTCAATTGATGGTTTGATGAAAAGAAAAGCTGGTTTGAAGAATATGGAAAACGATCGAGAGATTCATGAAGTAAAAGAAAAGTTGATAAGCGCAAATGTTTATTTCGGTGCTCGACCAATTGTTGCTGCATTAAAAAAAGGAGCGCAGATTGTAATAACCGGAAGAACGACAGATACTTCTTTAACCTACGCTGCTATGATTCATGAGTTCAAATGGAAATGGGATGATTGGAATAAACTTGCTGCTGGTGTTGTTGCCGGGCATATACTTGAATGCGGCGGACAAGCAAGCGGTGGAAATTTTTTGGGCGATTGGCGTTCAGTTCCTGATTTAGCAAGAATTGGATTCCCGATTGCTGAAGCGTATCCAAACGGAGATGTGATAATTACAAAACATCCAGATACCGGCGGTTCTGTTTCAGTTGAAACTGTAAGTGAACAACTATTATATGAAATTGGTGACCCAATAAATTATATAACACCAGAATGCATTGCAGATTTTACTTCAATTAAATTAGAACAAGTTGAAAAGGATAGAGTCAAAGTTTATAATGTAAAGGGAAAGCCGGCCACAGATTTATATAAAGTGTCAATGGCTTATCATGATGGTTATACTGCAATCGGCAATTTAACATATTCATGGCCTGATGCTTTTGAGAAAGCCAAAAAAGCTGATGAAATTTTACGAATTAGATTGAAAGATATGGGTCTTCAGTTTGATGAAATTAGAACAGAATTTTTAGGAGTGAATGCTTGTCACGGACCATTAGCAGAAGACCAAAAAGATTTTAATGAAGTTGTTCTAAGAATTGGTGTTCGCAATCACAGTCATCATGAAGTTGAAATGTTCGGGAAAGAAATTGCACCTTTAATTTTAACTGGTCCTCCGAGTGTTACTGGTTTTGCTGGCGGCAGACCGAAGCCAAATGAAGTGATTGCTTATTGGCCAGCGCTAATGTCTAAAAAACTAGTTAAACCAATAGTTGAGATTGTGACTACATGAAAAAAATAAAATTAATTGATATTGCACACGGGCGTAGCGGAGATAAGGGTGACGCTGCAAATATTGGTATTATTGCATATGATGATAATGGTTATGAAATAATTAAAAAATATTTAACAGCCGAAAAAGTCAAAAAACACTTTGAAGGTATCTGTCACGGAAAAGTTGAAAGATTTGAATTGCCGAATATCCGTGCTTTAAATTTTTTATTGCATAATACTTTAGGAGGCGGAGGAACGGTTTCTCTTATGCATGATGCACAAGGCAAGACTCTTGCTGCTGCACTTTTAAAAATGGAATTAGAAATAAAATAGTAACTGATATAAAAGAGGTAATTATGTTTGAAGAACAATTAAGAAAATTAAAAGACATTAATGAAAAAGTAATTTCACTTCGAGGTTATCTTTAAGTTAGATGATAAAGAATTTCAAATAAAAGAAATAAGTAAGAAATCCGAAGATCCAAATTTTTGGAACGACCAAAAAACTGCGCAATCACTTCTTCAAAAATCTAAATCCCTACAGTCATGGGTTGATTCGTGGAATTCTCTTAACAATAAACAAATCCATCTATCAGAGTTCATCGAATTAGCTGAATTAGAAAAAGATGAATCCCTTTTAATAGAAATTGAAAATGAATTAAATCAGATTGAGAAACAATACTCTGAACTTGAGCTTAAAAGTATGTTAAGCGGAAAAGATGATGACAAGAATTGCATTCTTACCATACACTCTGGTGCCGGGGGAACAGAAGCGCAAGATTGGGCTGAGATGTTAATGCGAATGTATTTGCGATGGGGCGAACAGAATGGATATAAAATGAATTTGATAGATTGGCTAGATGGCGACGGCGCTGGGATTAAAAGTGCTACGATCGAAGTTGAAGGTGAATTTTCATATGGATACTTAAAAGCTGAGAATGGCGTTCATCGACTTGTTAGAATTTCACCTTTCGATGCAAATAAAAGAAGACATACATCTTTTGCATCAGTGTTCGTAATTCCTGAAGTTGATGATTCAATTGAGATTGATATAAATCCAGCTGACTTGAAAATTGATACATATCGTTCTGGAGGCAAAGGCGGACAAAATGTTAATAAAGTTGAAACCGCTGTTCGAATAACGCATGTTCCTACCGGAACAGTTGCTGCTTGTCAATCTGAACGCTCGCAGATTCAAAATAAAACTAATGCAATGAAGCTGCTTAAAGCGAAGTTGTATCAAATTGAATTAGAAAAACAGCAAGAAGAATTAAATGAGATTGAAAAAAATAAAATGAAAATTGAATGGGGAAGTCAAATTCGTTCTTATGTTTTTCATCCATACAATATGGTTAAAGATCATCGCACCGGTTGGGAAACTTCAGACACACAAGGTGTGATGGATGGCGATTTAAATGAGTTCATAAAAGAATTTTTGCTAAAGTTCACACAAAATTAATGAGCGAAAAATGAAATTTCATACTGAATATCTGTGGTTCAACACATCAAAAAGAAGAGAATACATTAATATTACCGGAGAAGTTGAAAGTGCATTGAAAAAAAGCGGAATCAAAGAAGGAATGATCTTAGTGTCTGCAATGCATATTACTGCTGGTGTTTATGTTAATGATGCAGAACATGGACTTATTCAAGATATTGATGAATGGTTAGAAAAATTAGCTCCATTTAAATCAGATTATCGCCATCATCGAACTGGTGAAGATAATGGTGACGCTCATTTGAAAAGTTTACTTGTTCATCATGAAGTAATTATTCCAGTAACTGATGGCAAACTAGATTTTGGTCCATGGCAGCAAGTTTATTACGCAGAGTTTGATGGCAAAAGAAGAAAAAGAGTTCTTATAAAAGTTATGGGGGAATAAACATGTCATTCTGATTCCAGATGAAATTAGGGTGAAGGATCCTCAAAAAGTCATTTGCAGATTCTTTGCTTTGCTCAGAATGACTTTTTTGATTTTAAGAATTATGAAAATAAAAAAGTCAGATTTTTTCGATAGAGTTTATACCTTGGTTGCAAAAATTCCAAAAGGGAAAGTTACTACATACGGCGCGCTTGCAGAAGCATGCGGAATAAAAATGGCTGCAAGAACAGTCGGATGGGCAATGAACAGTGCAAAGAATAGTAATTTACCTTGTCACAGAGTTGTAAATCGTAATGGTGCATTAACTGGCAGAATGCACTTTGGTTCTCCCGAATTAATGGAAGAACTCCTTCGTTTTGAAGGAGTTGAATTTGACAACAATGGGAATGTTGATATGAAGAAACATTTTTGGGAACCCAATAAGAATAAGATTAAGAGCAAGAACAAGAGAAAAAAATAAATTAATATGTTGTAACCTTAATTGATGAAACTCCGCCATCAATTCTTATAAAAATTTTCTTACTCGCATTTTCAAAATCTGGCGATTCGTAATAATTCTTCTTTATTTTATTCATCCCTTTAAATGAACGAGACATTAAAACCATATCACCTTTTACTTGACATCCGACATTTTCCGGGATTTCAATTTTAAGTTTTGCTACACCCATATCAACACTAACAAAAGTTGAGTCAAATTTATCACCCAATTTCAAAGTCACATTTGCTGCACCGGTGTTCAAATTTAGCCTTCTAACTTTATATGGTGTTAAATCGAAAATAGCTTTCGCTGCTCCAAAATTGAAATTCAGATCCCAAATTGGATTTTTATTTAATCCAAATTCAACATAATTCCTAAATTTACCATCAAATATATTCACATGATTTTTGGAAAAACTTAAATCCACGGTTGCTTCTTCACCATCTGTTTTTGTATATAGATCATAATCTGCTAAAGATCCGTATGCATTTCCGCTAATCAATTTGTCTGTTGGTTCTGTAATTTCGAACCTTCCACCGCCGGAATTAAATTCAAAATCCACATACTTTACACTGTCATTAATTTCTTCATAAAAAGAATTTGTTACATTTAATTCATCTTTATCAAAGTGAAAATTTAAATTTGAAAAAACATTCACAAAAAAACCAAATAACATTACACCAAGAAAAACTCCCATGGTTGAACTAAGGATTGGTTTTACCAATGAATTTTTAAATATTACCAATCCGCCCCAGAGCACAAAAATTAACGGCCAGATATCCCAGATAAATGAAAAGTCGCTGTAAATAACATCGTACTTTGTCAATAAAAATAAAGCACCTAATGTGACAAGTAAGAAACCCCAAAATAATTGTCCGCTTTTCATATTTGCCTCGTCAGTTTTCTTGTTGAATTGTAGACAAGAAATAAACCAATAACAATTAGCGCAATAGGGAACACGTCATCAAAATCGAATGAAGGAATAAATCTGTCGAAGAAGAATAATACGCCCAAAGCAATTAGAATAATTCCGAATACTGTTCGTCCAGTACTATTTTTTTTGACTTCAAAATTAATGTTTGGTGCTTCAGAATTTGAATCTGAAGTTTTACTTTCGTCTGTTTTAATATTATAGGCAATATCAAAAGGCATTTCTGGAATAACTATCCATAATATTATGTAGAGCAAAATACCAAAACCTTTTGTAAGAACAAGAACAACAAATATTACTCTCATTAAAACTGGGTCAATATTAAAATACTCTGCTAAGCCTCCCGCTACACCACCAAAAACTCTGTATTTGCGAGATCGATATAATCTTTTTTCCATAATAACCTCCTATCAATTCTCTTTGACAATTAAGACGAATATTATAAAGAAAGGTTTGCTAAGATTTTATTTTGTTCATTACAAATCTATTAAAGTATTTTATTCTTTCTGTAAAAAAACAATGTATTTCGTATTATAAATGCAGAAAAGGATTTACGGCGTAAAATATTATCATTATTTTATTATAAAACATTCTTGATTTGATATGGAATTATTTATCGTTTTACTTATCCTATCAATTATAATATTAGTCTTAAGATTTAAGAAATTCTTATAAAATTTATTATTCTAGAAACTCATCAGATCATCTTTCACTACAAACTATTAATTTAGTATTACGACTAAAATGAGAATAATAACTCTAATAATTGGAGATTAATAGTGAAAAAAGTAAAACGAAATACGACAAAACTGTTCTTGCAAAAAGGATCTTGTTCACATCTATTTTATTATCTATTAAACCAAGAGTTTGGGAATGCAAATGAAATTGAAGAAAGAGCTGCAGATCCATTAGCTGGCGGAATTTATCAAATGGGTTATCAATGTGGAATGGTTTGGGGTTCTTCACTCGCTCTTGGAGCGGAATCATTTAGAAGGTATGGTAATAATAGTGCAGCAATTTTCATGACTATTAAAGCGACGCAACATGTTATTGAGTCATTCATAAAATATACTGAGAGTATTGAATGTAATGATATAACTCAGACGGACTTCACTAGTAAACTTAGCCTTGCCAAATATTTTTTCACTGGCAAATTTTTTACATGTTTTAGTTTAGCAAATAAATGGGCGCCTGAAGCGATAAAAGCAGCGCATGAAGGCTTATCTCAAGAAAAAATTACTTTCCCAAAAAAATGTTTCAGCTGTGCATCAGAAGTATTAAAAAAATTAGGTGCTAAAGATGAAGAAATTGTTATGGTAGCTGGCTTTGCCGGTGGTTTGGGATTAAGCGGAAATGGATGCGGAGCTTTGAGTGCTGCTATTTGGTATAATAAATTTAAAGAGATAAAAGTAAATCCGGAATTGAAATACACTTTAAAAGATCCTTCAACTCAAAAAATAATTGATGATTTTCATGAAGTAACAGATTTTAAAGTCCTCTGTAGTGATATAGTTGAAAGAAAATTTTCATCCATTGAAGATCATTCAAATTACATTGAAAATGGTGGTTGCAGAAACATTATTGATTTTTTATCACATGTGAAATGATTTTAAATTAACCCTTTCATAAATAAAGGTATATGATACTAAAGTTTGTTAGCTCTGTTTTTGTAGCTGATAGTTCATTAAAAACTTTTTAAAAAATTAAATTTTGTTTTCATATGTTATTAAATAAAAAAATGCTCAAGATCTTTCGATTTTGAGCTTTTATGATTTTTATGTGTTGAAGAATCAACTGTTCTTTTTATCTATTTACGACCAAAAATTATTTAATATCAAATCGGTCAAGGTTCATTACTTTATTCCATGCTGCAATAAAATCTCTAACAAATTTCTCTTTGGCATCATTTTGAGCGTATACTTCAGCAATAGCACGCAGCTGTGAGTTTGAACCAAAAATCAAATCAACACGAGTTGCAGACCATTTTTGTTTTCGTGTTTTTCGATCAATACCATTAAACAAATCACCAGTATCAGAAGTTGGCTCCCAAACTGTATTCATATCAAGGAGGTTGATAAAGAAGTCATTAGTAAGTTTTCCTACTTGATCAGTAAATACTCCATTTTTGGATTGATTGAAATTATTACCTAATACTCTCAACCCACCAATTAAAACTGTCATTTCAGGTGCGCTTAATGTTAATAATTGTGCTTTGTCTAATAACATTTCCTCTTCAGATATTGTGAATTTAAACTTTTGATAATTTCGAAATCCATCGGCTTGAGGTTCTAGAACCGAAAATGATTCAGCATCTGTTTGATTCTCTAATGCATCAGTTCTTCCTGGAGTAAATGGTACATGAATATCGCTATCAGCTGCTTTTGCGGCAAACTCGATTGCAGCGCATCCACCAAGAACAATTAAATCTGCAACAGAAACATTTTTTCCATTTGTTTGCGATGAATTAAATTCCTTTCGAATAGATTCAATTTTATTCAATACTTTTGATAATTGAGTTGGCTGATTAACTTCCCAAGAACTTTGAGGTGCAAAACGAATACGTGCTCCATTCGCACCACCTCGCTTATCTGATCCACGAAATGTTGATGCAGATGCCCATGCGGTTGATACTAACTCCGCAATTGTTAATCCTGAAGATAAAATCCTTTCTTTTAGAGCAGCAATATCTTTAGAATCAATTAGCAGATGATCAACTTTTGGAATGGGATCTTGCCAAATTAAATCTTCATTCGGTACTTCTGGTCCAAGATAACGAGATTTAGGGCCCATATCTCTATGGGTTAGTTTAAACCATGCTTTTGCGAAAGCGTCTGCAAATGCTTGTGGGTCTTTATGAAACTTGCGTGAGATTGGTTCGTATATTGGATCGAAGCGTAATGATAAGTCGGCTGTTGTCATCATTGGTCGGCTTTTTTTAGATGGGTCATGTGCATCCGGAATCATGTGTTCTTCTTTAACATCCTTAGCAAGCCATTGCCATGCGCCAGCTGGACTTTTAACTAATTCCCATTCATATCCGAAAAGCATATCAAAGTAACCATTATCCCATTTTGTTGGATTGGGTTTCCACGCACCTTCAATTCCACTTGTAGTAGTGTGAATTCCTTTGCCGGATTCAAATTTATTTTTCCATCCAAGCCCTTGTTCTTCTATCGGTGCACCTTCAGGTTCTGGTCCAACAAAAGCTGGATCTCCAGCGCCATGTGCTTTTCCAAATGTGTGTCCGCCAGCAACAAGTGCAACCGTTTCTTCATCATTCATTGCCATTCTGCCAAAAGTCTCGCGTACATCATGACCTGAGGCAACCGGATCAGGTTTACCATTTGGTCCTTCGGGATTTACATATATAAGTCCCATTTGAACTGCAGCTAGGGGATTTTCAAGTTCACGCTCTCCAGTGTAACGTTTATCTCCAAGCCATGTATTTTCATTGCCCCAATATATATCCTCCTCTGGATTCCAAATATCTGCTCGTCCACCGCCAAATCCGAATGTTTTGAATCCCATTGATTCAAGAGCACAGTTGCCAGCTAAAATCATTAAGTCTGCCCAAGAAATTTTATTTCCATATTTCTGTTTAATTGGCCAAAGAAGGCGACGTGCCTTATCTAGGTTAGCATTATCGGGCCAACTATTGACTGGTGCAAAGCGTTGATTACCAGTTCCGCCGCCACCGCGTCCATCTGCAGTTCGGTATGTGCCGGCACTATGCCATGCCATTCGTATAAACAGACCGCCATAATGACCCCAATCAGCTGGCCACCAATCTTGAGAGTCAGTCATTAACTTATAAAGATCTTTCTTCACCGATAGGTAATCGAGTTTTTTATATTCTTCGGCGTAGTTAAAATCGTCACCTAATGGATTTGAAGCTGGTGTGTGCTGGTGAAGTATGTTTAAGTTTAATTGGTTAGGCCACCAATCTTGATTCGAAGTACCTCTTGCAACTGAAGTTCTACCAGTTACCGGGCACTTTTTATCATTATTCATATCTATCTCCTTTATTTTTTTTGTTTTTAAAAGTACCAATGATTTGAAGTCTTATATCCTTTACTTTGAAATTTGGGATGTTCTTTTTCAGAAAATACTTTTCAAGCAATTCATTTAATTTATCATCATAAAAATCCTCAATGTGATCAGTGTCTTCACAGTAAAGGTGATGATGTTTGTCAAGGATTGAGTCATATCTCATAACATCTTCCTCAGTTTTTACTTTTTTGACTAATCCTTTTTTAACAAAAGTTTCCAAAGTTTTATAGATTGTTCCGACTGCGATGTATGGATGATTTTTGACAACATATTCCTTAATATTATCTGTTGTAGGGTGATTTTTTAGGTTGTTCAAAGCCTCAAGAACCGCTGTTCTTTGAGGTGTAACCTTTAATTCACTGTTTTTTAAATTAATAACATAATTTTCTTTTTTCATAAATAATTATTATTAAATGAGAATAATTCTTACTTAGAATATATAATAATTTATTTAATATCAAGCTTGCTGATAAAAAATTTTTGGTATGTATACTTGAAGTTATTAAAAAGTCAGATTTTTAAAAACAAAAGCTCGTATGCTTCAAATTTTCGAAGAATACGAGCTCATTATGATTCATGCGGAGAGAGAGAGATTCGAACTCTCGGTAGCAGTTTCCCACTACGACGGTTTAGCAAACCGTTGGTTTCAGCCACTCACCCATCTCTCCAAAAAAATTATACTTTATTTAACTTTCTTAAAAGTTCAGCAATCTTTTTTTTGCCAGTGGAATTCTTAAACCACTTTTCTTTTACCATAGCTTGTGCACGGGTTTCAAATTCTTCAGAATAAATTACCTCCCATGGACAAAATGATTTTGTCGATTTTACTCTACCCTTGTTATGCAGAATAAGTCTACTATTTAAATTATTTGTTTGGCCAGTATAAGTTCGCTTAAATAAGTCTGAATAAAGAACATATACAAAATATTTCATTTTACAGTCTCAAATAAAGAAAGCAAACCGCTGCCTTCAGTCCGTCCCGATTTTATCGGGACGAGATTCCTTTCCGATTACATCGGAAAGAACCACTCACTCATCTCTCCGTGCTGAATCATTCACAATTGCACTGCGAATATAACCAGATTCCAAATAACTAAAAAATCTATAAATGAAAAAATAACTTATATGTGATACGCGCATTAATACCAGCTTCTGGTAGAATTAATTTGACACGGGAAAGATGATTCCTGTATATCCGGTTGAATATATTATGAACATTCAACGAAAATGAATGTATTAAGTGAGCGGCATTTATACTATACTGAAAAAATAAATTAAAAACTGTGTAGCCATCAGTAGGTTCCTCAAACTGATCTACACGGTTTTGTGAAAAAGCATATTCATTCGAAATTCCTGCAGTCATAGTTTCCGATTCGTACTTAAGTTCTATAAGACCCTTTAAGGGTGGAATTTGCGGAAGAGGCTTGCCGTCATCCTTAAAAGATCCAAGGGTATAGCTTGTCGAAAAACCGAAAGACAACTTTTCTAACAGCTTCCAATCGGCCTGTAGTTCCAGTCCATATAGAACAGCATCAATCCCGGAGGTAGCATAAATTGGAAGAAATGTTGCAAAGTTTGTTCTGCCTTTATTGCGAGGTATTATATAGCCCGCAATATTATTGTAGAATAAATTAATGTTATAGAAAAGATTGGTGAACTTATGATAAATGAATATCTCAGTTCCGAAACCACCTTCGGCTGTGAGATCCGGATTA
The DNA here is from genome assembly GCA_016873835.1 of Ignavibacteria bacterium. Taxonomy (GTDB): domain Bacteria; phylum Bacteroidota; class Ignavibacteria; order Ignavibacteriales; family Melioribacteraceae; genus DSXH01. Next base: position 74,415 of record VGVY01000005.1, on the reverse strand, counting down.
CCAGTTTCATATGAATATGCTGCAAGGTGAGGTCCTTCTGAAAAAAGTTCCTCGATTGTTGGTACCCTTGAGGACTTACTGATATTCGCACCAATGTGAACTATTTTTGTTAGTTCGTAAAGTACTGAAACGGAAGCTGAATATGTATAAAAAGTCCGCTGCCGGATATAACCGATGTTTGAAACCGCTTTTTCTCTTTCAGGTTTAATTAGATCATAATTGAATCTTAAACCGGTTTCAAATGTGAACCGGTCTAGGGTAAATGTTTCGAATCCGAATAATGCAAGGTTATATGACCTTGTGGGTGATGTAAAGACAAATCCGCCTATATCAAAATCACGCATTTCACCTGATAGTCCGAAAGTTCCATTGTCAAGTATTCCAAGTCTGCTGTGCCTTGCATCAACTGAAAGAGAATGATTAAAAATTCTAAATTCTGAACCGATCTTACCGCTCTTTTCAAATTCCTTATGCCTATAGAGCGAGGTGCCATATGATATTTCTAATTCGGAAATAAAAGAGTTTTCAAAATTTATATCGGTTAAAAAACGGAATTGATTTTTATATAATGTAATGTTTACACCATTAGGATGAGCCCCAACAAACCCTCCGGGAACTCCATAATCAAGTTCAAACCTTCTGAAGGAAGATCCGATCCTTAAGTCATTATCAATGAATGATCCACCGATAGTGAGGTTTGTATTAGATGAACCTGAGTTTTTCAGTTTGCCTTCAGGTGTCGATAAATCCTCCGTTCTTTTACGGCTCCCTTCAAATCGTAGTGCGAATTTATCGTATGGTACTTCGGTAATCAAAGAACCGATATAACCATTGTTAGCTGATTCGTAAAATCCTCCAATAGTTCCGAAAGGAGCGTTATGAATCTGTATCGGGATTTCATTTCGAACAACATTCACAACTCCTCCTATTGAAACGGGGGTAAATGTTAGGAGCTTCGGTCCGCGAATTACTTCAATTCTGTCTATCGAGAAAGGTTCAACCGTAACAGCATGGTCAGGTGAAGTTGCTGACAGGTCGATGATTTTTTCCCCATCTTCGCTTATCATTACACGGTCACCACCAAGACCTCTGATAACGGGTCGTGATGGTGCCGGACCCATAGAACGAATGGCAATACCGGTTTCATTTTTTAATGTTGAGGCAAGTGTTATTCCCAGGTCTTTTTGAAGTTCTTTACCTTTAAGAACATTAGAAAGTTCGTAAAGATCCTCAAATTTAGACAAAGTAGGTTTATCAGATACAATTACAGTCGAGATTTCAATTGCTTTCGGAAGAATATAAACAGCAAACTTGGCCGTTGAGCCTTCGTCGAATTTTAAAGAGGCCAGCGTTTCTTTGTATCCTAAATGTGTCACTTTTAATGTATAGGTCCCTTCTATTACATTAGTGAATGTGAATATCCCTTCGGAATTAGAGGTAGTAAATCTATTATTATTTAGTAATTCAACTGCAGCATTCGACACCGGCTTATTTGTCTCGGCATCAATAATAATCCCGTTCAGATTACCGGAAAAAGTTGTTGATGCATCTATAGGACTAATATTAAAAATAAATGTAGCCGCCATTACTAGTGCCAGGCGGCTTAATGTTATCTTATTCATTTTAATCAAAGCAGCATTACTGAATCTGAACTGGAATTTTACCACTCCGGTAATCGTTATGACCCTCATGCTCAATAAAGAATTCAATTTTAGTCTTGCCGGATTTCAATCCATCGATATGGAATTCGAATCCTCCTTCCTCGCCACTGTCTTGATAGATTGAAAAGAGTGCCGGATCATCAATCACCCATTTGAATTTCTTATCTCCGGAATCTGGCGGATCAATAAGTTTTTCGCTCTCATCTAAAAATTTGACTTCAAAATGGTCGCTTCTTTTATTCACTTCACCTTTTAAAGTATCTGCTGTTACTCCTCTTAAAATCTTTACAACCATTTTTCCGCTTGCATCAAAAATGGCTATTCCGATAGCTTCAAAATGATCCTCTTCTGCCGAAAGAGGATCCTCTTTACATGATGTTAGAAATAATGATACGGAAATGAAAACAAACAGCAGAATCCTTGGAAATAATTTTATTCCAGACATAGTTCCTCCTTTTATTATTGTTTTTAAAAAAGACTAAGAAAGGAGGTATGCCGGAGGTGCTCTCAACTGTGATAGGGAAAATAACTTTGAAATGACTATCGGAGTTTGATAAACCGGAATATATTTTGTGAATTCACTAAACAAATAATTATGAAAGTAAGGCTGATTCTCAAAACTTGTACCAGCAAATTGAGCAATTAAACAACCCGATTTCCCGTCAGAGAAAGGGCCATGTGCTTCAGTTGAATTATTCTCAGGTTGAAAGAACTCCATATTAGAGGAATAAAAGGAATGACTATGCTGATGAAATACAGTGATTGCAAGCAATACTATATAGTGAATCAACACTAACCGTGAAATCGATAATATTTGTTTTCGTTTTAACATCTAAACTCTGTAAGCCGCTTAAAATTTTAATAAAACTTAAAATATTTTCGAAACTAAATTATTAACAAAATAGTTACTATACAAGTTCAATAGCGACTCTCCTCTAATTATTGAAAAATTATAAATACAAATAATTTGGAGTAGATTTTTAAGTTGAAAAGTCTATATTAGTGCCCGTAATAATAGTTTTTCATTGTTTATACTAATATGGGGCCATCTTTAAAGATGCCGCGAATAATTTTCCGCATACTTTTCTTAATTACACTTTTTACTATTTCGTTATTTGCACAGACCCAGGAAACCGGAAACCTTAGAGGATTTGTAACTGACTCAACAACCACAGAAGCTTTAGCATATGGAAATGTTTTTATAAAGGAACTTGGAATTGGTGCCTCTACTGATTCTCGTGGATATTTTTTAATAGCTTCTGTTCCATCTGATAGAAATTTAACCCTTGTAGTTTCTTATGTTGGATATGTTACTAAACACATTCCGATACGGCTTATTAAAAATAGAGTAACACATTATGACATTATCTTATCTCCATCAAGTGTTGAATTGCAGACTATTGAAAAAATAGGAGAGAGGATTATTGAAAAAAATGAAACAGATATTAGTCTTCAGAGAATTATAGCTCGAGACTTGGAAGCTTTACCCAAAGGTGTTGAAACTGATATTTTTAGATCAATTCAATACTTGCCGGGTGTTCAATCTACTGGTGATGTTTCTGCAAGATATTATGTGAGAGGTGGTGCAAGCAATCAAAACTTAGTTTTAGTTGATGGAGTAACAGTTTATAATCCGTTTCATGCATTAGGCTTATTTAGTGTAATCGATCCTGATATGATAAACAATGTTGAATTTTATAAAGGCGGGTTTTCTGCTGACCTTGGTGGCAGACTTTCATCCGTTATGAAAGTAAACACAAAAGACGGAAATAAAAATAGACTTAGTGTAAAAGGTACAGCCAGCTTTTTAACTGGTAAGTTTCTGCTTGAAGGACCTATACCTAATGGTTCTTTTATTTTAACTGGAAGAAAAACTTATTCCAATGAAGTACTTAAAAAATTTCTAAACAAACAAAGTGTTCCGATTGATTTTTATGATTTCTCTTTAAAAGCAAATTATTCTAGCCCGGATTTTATTCAAGGCGGAAAATTTTCCATCAATGGATTTTTTAGTGGGGATAATATTTTAAGTGAAGATCCGCGTATAGAAGATTTTAAATGGTCAAATAATATTTTTGGCTTCAAGTGGTTCCAAGTTGGCGATAGCCCTTTATTCTACGAGCTTGGTGTTTCAATCAGTAATTTTAAAGGAGATGTAATTCCTAAATTAAGCAACGTAAGGCAAAGTCGAAATAAAGTTGAAGATGTAAGCTTGACAATGGATTTTACTTATATGTTTGATAACAAAGATGAAATTGGAGTTGGTTTTCATGTAAAGCAAGTAAAAACTGATTTATTTTTGGAGAATGATAGAGGAGTGCCTACAAATCTTGGAACATCTGCTGCAAACATTACTTTTTATACTAAATATAAATTGATGCAATGGGAAATGCTTGGTTTAGATGTTGGTGCACGAATGAATTTAACCACTCTTTCAAGAAATAAAAAAGCAACTTTTATTGAACCAAGAGTAAGTTTCACATATAGATTAATTCCAGAAATTGCTATTAAAGGTGCTTGGGGGATCTATCAACAAGATTTAGTTACCATTAGTGACGAGGATGAAATTATTAGCTTATTCGAACCATGGATAATTTCTCCAGATTATTTAATCCCGTCAAACTCAACTCATTATATCTTGGGACTTGAAATAAAGCCTTATCATTTTTTCACATTTTCTGTTGAAGGGTATTATAAGAGAGTTAAAAATTTACCGCTATTAAATGAAGAAAAAATTCTTCCGGCAGATCCAGATTTCTTAGCCGGCAACGGCGAATCTTATGGATTAGAATTAATGACTAGAGCTACTCCTAATCCAATAAACTTTACTGCTTCTTATACTCTTGCGTATGCATATAAAGAATTAGAGGGATTAAGATATTATCCAAGATATGATATACGTCACACTTTAAATTTAGGATTAGAAATTAATTTCGGAGCCGGCTGGTCTGCAAGCACGGTTTGGACTTATAATTCAGGGCTACCTTTTACGCAACTGTTAGGGTACTATGATAAATATTATTTCAGTAACATTTTTGCTCCTTGGAATGAATTGGATCCAAGAAGACCATTCACTATTATCGAAATTCAAAATTTAGGAAGACTTCCAGATTATCATCGGCTCGATTTTACTGTATCGAAAAAATTTGTAATCGATTTTCTAAAATTTGATGTTGATATAAGTGTGATCAATGTATACGACAGACAAAATATTTTTTACTTCAAACGAAATAATGGAGAACAAGTTAACATGCTTCCATTTTTGCCTACTGCTACTATCAAGGTGGAATTATGAAAATTTTAAGGAATATTTTATTTGCTTTCGTAATAATATTTGTTATTTATTCATGTGAAGAAGACTTTAATCCTTATGGGGAATTACAAGAGAGATATATTTTAAATTGTATTGTAAGAGGAGATTCAAATTTTCAAACAGCAACTTTAACACGAAGTTATACAAGTGGAAATTTTGATCCATATTCTTCAACAAATGATCCTACTGTTAGAAATGCAATTATCAGGATTTGGAATAAAAATAATGTAGCTATATTGAAAGATACTGTGGCTGAAAGACCAGAGGGCGACCCTTACAAAACTCCATATACTGTATTTTATACTAACAAATTACAACCTGATCCAAATTCATTAATTGAAATTGAAGCGCTTCTGCCAAATGGGAAAAGACTTACTTCAACTGCTAAAATACCAGCTGTTGTTACGATAACTGAAATATTGAGTGATAGAAAAATTCCACCCGATAATAAAAACTTTTTAAAAATTACTTGGGATAGCGATCAGAAAGATGCTGTTTTTATAACGAGGCTTGCAATTTATTATTTCAAACATGAAGGCGGAGTAAAAACTAGAAACATTGCAACTATTCCAATTAATTATGTAAAATTTGGTAATGAGTGGTTACCGAATAATCCAAAACCTACAAGCGATTTTTCATATGTTGTTGATATGGAAACTGTTAATAAGGCTATGGAACTAATTTCAAATGGTGATCCAAACAAAGAACGTTATGAAATTCTAAGCTGCATTATGGAAATTCTATCTTTAGATGATAATCTAAGTTTATATTATAACTCAACCGCACGAGGAAGAGATATTTATTCAGTCAAACTTGATGAAACAGATTTTTCGAATATCCAAGGTGGATATGGAATATTTGGTGTGTACATGAGGGATTATCATGTATTAAGATTCACTCATGCATATATTAGATCTTTCGGATATATCCCAGGTTTAACCGAGCCAGATTGAATGAAAGTTATTGGAAAAAATTATGATTAAAAAAATAATATTCGCTTTTGTTGTCACTTTATTATTATTTCTTACATCATGTGAAAAAGAAGTATTTACTGGTCCGCCAGATGAGCCAGAACCAAAATATTCTCATTTAGCTATTCAAAGTAATCCATCTAACGCTACAATTTTTTTGAATGGGAAAAATATGGGTTTGCTAACACCTGATTCTTTAAAATGGCTTAAATCTGGTTTTTACACATTAACATTGAAATTAGGATTATTTGAAGATACCAGTGTTGTTCTCCAACTCAAAGATGGAATCAACACATCACTATTTGTAGATTATTATTTAAACCCTGGTCATTTTGGCAAAATTGAATGTACATCTGTACCACCTGGCGCAAATATTTTCTTAAATAATAATAATACTGGTTTTAAAACACCATATACTTTTTCTCAACGTTTTCCTGGACCTTATAAAATAAAATTAACATATCCAGAACACAGAGCTGATAGTTCTGAGTTTTATGTGAGGGGTGGAAAAACTGCTAAAGTTAATTTTGTTTTGGATGATACTACCAAATGGGTAAACTATAATACTGGTAACTCACCTTTGCCAGCAGACTATCTCTCAGTTATAGTTGTTGATAAAAATAACATTAAATGGTTTGGAATGCGTGATAGGGGGTTGGTTCGTCACGATGGTAAAAAATGGGTTACTTATAATAAATCCAATTCATGGCTTCCTTTTGATGCTGTTAATTGTCTGAAGGTTGATAATTTAAATAGACTTTGGGTTGGTACTACCGGAGGGTTAGTTCTATTTGATGGGAATACTTGGACAAATTTAACCAGCAACCTTCCATCTGGTTATGTTACAGCAATAGATATTGACCAGCTAGGAAATGTTTGGGTTGGTACTACAGAAGGTATTGTTAAATATAATGGATCTACATGGCAATTATTTAGAACTAATAACTCGGGTTTGCCTGGAAATTTGGTTACTTGTATTTCTACTGATAAGCAAAATAGAGTTTGGGTTGGAACTAACGCATTTGGACTTGGAATGTTTAACGGAAGTACCTGGTATGTTTGGAATATGTCGAATATGAATATTGGATCAAATTACGGAAATGGAATTAGAGATGTAAAAATTGATTTGGATGGTAATGTATGGGTTGCACATGTTCAAAATTTATTAGCTGGAGAATTAGGCGGTGTTACAAAATATAACGGCTCAACTTGGGCAAGGATAAGTGTTAGTGGTATTTTAGTGTCGCAAACAGAGAATATTTATATAGACGGAACGAATAATATTTGGCTTTCAACAAAAACTGGAATAGGTAAATTTTTAGTTCCTTCAAGTGCAAAAATATTTACTACAGCAAATTCAAAGTTACCGGCAAGCCAGGTACTTGGTGTGGCAATTGATAAAAATGATGATGTATGGGTTGGTACTTTTGGAGGTGGAGTCAGTAAAATAAAGAAAGGGAATTACTAAACTTTTATTTTATTTCTTATCCAATTTTCTAAGCCTTCTAGAACAATTAATTCTTGTGCCGCAATTCCAATCGGAGTGAATGAATATATATTTTTTTTAGTATTTATTATGGAATAATTGAAATCTATTTCAACATGAATCCCAGTTCTTTTGGTCAAATTTTTTTTTCCAAATTTATTTTTTAAATGATTTACTAATTGGGAACATTCAATTGTGAGGAAACCATTGTTGATTGCATTCCTTTTGTAAGTTTCATTAAATGAGCCGGCAATCACAAGTTTAATTCCAGAGTATTTAAGAGCTGTAGCAGCTTGTTCTCTGGAACTCCCAGTTCCAAAATTAAATCCTCCAACTAAAATATCTTTTTCTTTAACTAGTTTTTTAAATTGAGGATCATAATTTTCCATAACTACTTTAGCTTGTTCAATTGGAGTCAATTCATCATTATAAGTATACTTACCGGGGAATATTCCATCAGTATTTAAATTATCTTGATAGCAAAAAAGTAACTCCCCATTAATTTTATTTGGGAATTCTGGTAATAATTCTGTTGAAGATGCTACTTTATTATAATCAGAGTTAATTATAACATTTTCAAAAATCTTTTGTGATATGTAACTTGTGTTATCTGTTATGAATCCATGTAATGCAGATAAAGCAACGATTCTTGGTGATGCAAGATAAGCTTGAGCACTGGGTGAGCCCATCCGACCTTTAAAATTTCTATTTGTTGCAGAAATCCCAACTTCACCATCTTCCAATAGACCAGCGCCCATTCCGATGCAAGGACCACAACCGGGAGGTAAGGGGATTGCACCAGCATTAATTAGTTTTTGCCAATCGCCGTTTTTTTCACTTTCAAATTGGACTTCACTTGATGCAGCACCAATATAAAATTTTACGCCATCTGCAATTCTTTTTCCATCAACCATTTTTGCCGCTACTGATAAATCATCAACTCGCGAATTAACACATGAAACTAAGTATGCTTTATCAATTTTTATTTTTTGTTTGGATATTTGTGAAATGGGACTATGAATTTTCACTGAATTTGGACCAGCTATTTGTGGTTCAATAGCTGATAAATCTATTGATAGTACTTTAGCATAAAATGCATTCTGATCTGGAATCAAATTTTGTAGTTCATTTTCAATATCAGAAATTTTATCTAAATTGATTCTAGGGTGTATTCCATTACTACCAATATCTGATGCCACCCCTTCAAGTCCTCGTTTCTTAATATATTCTGCTCTGTTTTTTAACCATGCAATCGTAATTAAATCAATTGGGAAAAGACCGGCAACAGCACCCCATTCAGTTGTCATATTTGCAATAGTTAAACGCTGATCAACTGAAAGTTCTTTAATGCCATCACCGGTAAATTCAAGTGCATGATTTAAAACTTCATCCTTATTAAATAAACCGCAAAGGAAAAGAATAATGTCTTTTCCAGTCACTCCTTCTTGAAGTCTTCCTTTCAACTCTACTTTTGAGACTGGAGGAATTTGCCACCAAGTTCTACCAGTGGCCCAAATTGCTGATGCATCTGTTCTAACTATTGGAGTTCCAAGGCAGCCTAAGCCGCCGTACATATTCGAATGACTGTCAGATGCCACTACTAAAGTTCCAGGCCACGCATATCCTTCTTCACACATTATTTGATGTCCTATTCCGCGTCCGGCTGGATAAAAATCAGCACCAAACTTATTAGCAAACTCTTCAATTTTTTTATATTTAATTAAGTTTTTTTCCTCTTTATTTTGAATATCATGGTCTAGAGTTATCACCACTTGTCTTGGATTTGCAAGTCTTTGTGCACCAATAGAAACAAATTTTGGGATGACAGCACCAGTGTTATCATGTGTCATAACATATGCTGGTTCGATTGAAATGTAATCACCAGATTGAACCAATTGATTGTTTTTCAATCTATATGTAAACTTTTGAACTATTTTTTCAATTAAGTTTTGAGACATTACAACTTTCATTTGTGCAAATGCTTTTTAATTTTATTTTGCTAAAACTTCATTCTGTCCATTTTTTCTTAATACTTGATATGCTTGTAACCCAAGAATAACTGCAAGAATGAATAACAAAACTGAAATTATCGAAAGCACATAATTTTCGTTAGAAATATTTGAATAGAATAGAGTAACAAGCGCTGTCATTGTTACGGCGAACATGAATAACATCGGGATTAGCGTAAATGAAAAATCAAGTTTTAAATTTGAAAGCCAGACAGTTATAGACAACAAAGCAATAGCGGCTAAAAGTTGATTTGCACTTCCAAATACCGGCCAGATTGACATTGTTTGTCCGCTAAATGTTAATGCTGCGCCAACAGCAACTGTAATTGCAGTAGCAACAAATCTATTTTTAACTAAAAAGCTTTGCTCCTTTTTCTCCTTTACTTCAAAAAATTCTTGAAATGAAAATCGAGCAAGTCGTGTTGCTGTGTCTAAAGACGTTAGCGCAAAAGCAGAAACCGCTAATGCAGCAAAATTAGTTGCTACTTCAGTAGAAATATTTATTAAAGGGATATTATGAATAAAATTACCTACACCAGTAGCGAATGCTGTTACTGCACCTTTTGTATTAAGCAATTCCAAAAAATGTTGCTGGTCTAACGAAGCAACAGATAGCAATGCAAGAACAGCTAGAATACCTTCAACTAACATTGAACCATAACCAACAACTTTAGCATCAGGTTCTTTATCGAGTTGCTTAGCTGTTGTTCCGCTTCCCACAACAGAATGGAATCCGCTTATTGCACCACAAGCAACTGTTACAAATAAGGCTGGGAATAAGTAACCAATTTTATCAATAGTGAAATTTGTGACTGGTGATAAGTGAACTTCCGGCATTGTAAAAAACAAACCAACAATCCCTCCAAACATCAATGCATAGAGGAAGAATGAATTTAAATAATCACGTGGCTGAAGTAAGATCCAAACTGGAGTTACTGATGCAATAAAGATGTATCCAAGCAAAATATAAATCCATATTTGACGGGATAAAACAATTGGGAAAATATTTCCCAAATAAATACAGAAAAACAATAATGCAACTCCGATGATAGACGAAACTATAAGTGGAGCTTTTAAGCGGTAAATTGTTAGACCGAATGCAACTGCGAGCACCATAAATAAAATTGAGGAAGTTCCACTACTCGGAATGCTTGAAAAAGTATTTGCTACAATTATTGTAAAAACTGCAATTACTAATATCAAAGTTGCCCAAGTAAAAATTAGAAATAATTTTTTTCCATTTATACCGATATATGTTTCGATTATTTGACCAATCGATTTCCCTTTGTGGCGAACGGAAGCTATAATGGCTGTATAGTCATGAACACCGCCAATAAATGTTGCACCAACAAGAACCCAAACATACACTGGAACCCAGCCAAAACTTGCGGCAATGATTGGCCCAACTATTGGACCAGCCCCGGCAATAGACGCAAAGTGATGACCCATTAAAACCGGCGGTTTAGCTGGGCAGTAATCTACTCCATCGTTCATAGAATGTGAAGGAGTAGTGTTTGAATTTGAAACGTTCAAACGTCTTGTGAGGAATGAACCATAAAAACGATATGCAAATAGAAATGCAATAATAGCAAAAAGGATTAAAGTTACACCGCTCATAACTTTCCTTTCTTTCTAAGTGAAGTTTTCTAGTCTTATTAAATAAATTTATTAAAGCATTGAAATAATTGCATCAGTCATTTGTGTAGTTGAGGCTGCACCTTTACTAAGAGAATCAGAACCACCTTTTAATTTAAGCATGTCATAAGTTTTAATTTTGCCTTCTTGAATCACGTATGCAATAGAATTTTTTATTTTTTCAGCCAAATTAATTTCTCCTATATACTCCAACATCATTACAGCACTCATAAACATTGCAATTGGATTTACAATTGATGGGTTTAGATTTTCATACTTTGGTGCGCTTCCATGAGTTGGTTCAAACACAGCCTGGTAATCACCAAGATTAGCACTGCATGCAAATCCAAGTCCGCCAATCAATCCGGCAAAACCATCGCTTATGATATCGCCGAACATATTTTCAGCAACTATAACCCCATAATCTTCAGGATTTTTTGTCAGCCACATCATTTGTGCATCGATGTTGGTGTCCCATAATTCAATATTAGGATATTCTTTAGAAACTTCATTAGCAATTTTCAACATCATACCAGAAGTCTCACGAAGCACATTCGGTTTTTCGCATAATGTAACATTAGTGTATCCATGTTTTTTTGCATATTCAAAAGCCGCCCTTATAATTCTATGACTTGCTTTTTTAGTAACTATTCGAGTGGAGATTGCTATTTCTTCATTAGGGACATTCGAGAATGATTTCATTTTAGGATTCGACTCAAAAGCATCGCGTACATTTTTGGGAGGATTAGTCCATTCAACGCCAGCGTAAAGTCCTTCTGTATTTTGCCTAAAGATTACAGTGTTGATAATCGGTTCTTCAAAGGTGCCGTCATTTTTTTTGCGTATAAAATTAAGCGGATTCCCTTTAAATGATATGCATGGTCTAATGCAAATATCAAGATTAAATTTTTGCCTCAATCCAACAATTGGAGAAAAATAAGTATAACCTTTACCTCGAAGTGAATGGACAAGCTCTTTATCTGCAGCCTCTTTCGGTTTAGAAGTTATTGCACCAAATAAAGCAAGTTTATGTTCTTCAATTAAATCAATTGTTCTTTGAGGAAGTGCATTTCCTTCTTTGCACCAAAAGTCCCACCCTATATCGGCCCAAATATAATTTGCATTGAATCCAGCAGCATTAAGTAAACGAATTGCTTCTTTAAGAACAACTTTACCAATCCCATCTCCCGGTAAGGCTACAATAGTTTTCATTCAGTTTAATATGTAAATTAAAAAATTGTATGCAACTTAGATATATGTAAAGATTTAGGCAAGAAATTAAAAACACTCAAGAACCAAAAAGAATTTAAAACTAAAACCGACTACAAAAAGTAGCCGGTTAAATTTGTAAGAAAAGATTATCTGAAAGAAGGTATGCCGGTAATTTCGTGACCAGTTATTAGCGTGTGGATATCATGAGTTCCCTCGTATGTAATAACTGATTCTAGATTCATCATGTGCCGCATCATCGGATAATCATTTGTTATTCCCATTGCGCCTAAAATTTGTCTAGTTTCTCTCGCAATAGTCAATGCAATTTCTACATTATTTCTTTTGGCCATTGAGATCTGTGCTGCAGTTACTTTTCCTTCATCACAAAGCTGACCTAATCGCAATACCAATAATTGAGCTTTTGTAATTTCTGTAAGTGCATCAGCAAGTTTTTTTTGCTGAAGCTGAAACGCTCCGATTGGTTTTCCAAATTGTTTTCGCTCAAGAGAATATTTAACAGCAGCTTCATAACAATCTATTGCTGCTCCAATAGCTCCCCATGCAATTCCATAACGAGCTGAACTTAAACACTTTAATGGTCCTTTTAATCCCGAAATGTTTGGCAGAATATTTTCCTTTGGTACTTTCACATTATCAAATACTAATTCGCCGGTAACTGATGCTCTTAAAGACCATTTGCCATGTGTTTCTGGTGCTGAAAATCCTTCACTTCCTTTTTCAACTATCATTCCTTTTACTTCATCATTTGCATCTTTTGCCCATACAATAGCGATGTCTGCAATGGATGAATTTGTGATCCACATTTTTGCGCCATTAAGCAAGTAATAATCACCAGTATCTTTTATTCTAGTTATCATTCCGCCGGGATCTGAACCATAGTCCGGTTCTGTTAAACCAAAGCAGCCAATTATTTCTCCAGTTGCAAGTTTGGGTAAATACTTCATTTTTTGTACTTCACTTCCAAAAGAATTGATTGGATACATAACAAGAGATGATTGTACTGATGCCATTGAACGAATTCCGGAATCACCGCGTTCAAGTTCTTGCATAATGATTCCATATGAAATATAATCTAATCCAGCACCACCATATTTCTCTGGAATGAATGGTCCGAAGCCGCCAAGTTCCCCAAGTTCTTTTACTAAATGGATTGGGAATTCTGACTTTTCGCAGTAATCCTCAATAATTGGTTTTACCGATTTGTTCACCCATTCTCCCATTGTTTCTCGAATCATTTTCTGTTCAGCTGTAAATAAATCTTCTACTAAATAGTGATCCGTGTGTTTTAATTGATTTGTTGACATATACTTACCATTTTAATTAATAGACTGGTTAGAAAAATTTGTGACGAATTAATTCATTTATAGAAACCATACAATGACCACAAGTCCGTAATAAAAAGCAATTTTCTCAAAAAGAAATATATTTTCATCGTAAATATATAATAACCTTATGATACTTTTTGTTATTTTGCTAAGTAATATTTCGAAAATAATTGTACAAAAATTAATTCCACAATCCTTATGAGCTTCATAAAAAGTTATTTGTCAAACCAATCTTTAACAATGATTTTTTATTATGGAAATTGATGACCAAATAATATTTACAGATAATTCAAGGTTAGTAATTGAGTCATTAGCACAAGCTGGAGCAGATGTATTTATTGGATATCCAATAACACCGGCAAATTTACTCTATTCATATGCATCAGAAAGATTTCCTATTTTCTTAGCAGCACCAGATGAAATTACTACTCTTCAGTGGATGACTGGCTTCTCTTCAACTTCAAGAATTCCAGTTACTGCAACTTCATTCCCCGGATTTGCATTGATGATAGAAAGTATTAATATGGCATATATGATGGAACTGCCTATGATAATTATTTTAGTTCAAAGGTTAGGTCCATCAACCGGAACTGCTACAATCGGTTCTCAAGGGGATATAAGTATACTTAATGGGATAATTTCTGGCGGAATGGCAATACCGACTTTTTGTGTAGGTGATTCAATAGATTGTTGGGAAATATCTGCTAAAGCAGTTGAAACTGCGGTTAATCTAAGAACTCCGGTTATTATTTTAACATCAAAAGAAGAAATGATGACAATGGCTGACGTAGATTGTACTAAGTTGAAAAAGATTGAACAAATTAAAAGAAATTATTTTGAAAGTGATGATACTTATGTCCCATATAAACCCGAAAGTAATCTTGTCCCACAATTTTTACCGATAAATAATAATAAACATCAGGTTAGAATAACTTCGTCAACACACAACACAAAAGGAATAATTCAAAATTCTACACACGAAGCACTTTTTAATTCAAAACGTTTGCATAATAAAATGATTAAAAATCAAAATGCATTTTGTTTATTTGATTATAATGAAGCTAAGAAATCGGAAACTCTTTTAATTTCGTATGGAATAACATCACTAGCTGCAAAAGAAGCTATTGAATCTTTACGAGAAATTGGGAAACATGTATCACTTCTGATTGTTAAGACTCTTTTCCCGATACCCAAAATTATTTTTGAATGTGTTATCAATCACAAAAATGTCATCGTAGCAGAAGAGAATCTAACCGGTCAATACCGTCAAATTTTATTTGGTGCAAATTCAAGCAAAAATATATCAGGTGTAAATGAATTTGGTAGAATGATAACTCCAAATGAAATAATAAATGAAGTTTTAAAATATGAGCAATAAATATCTACTTGAAGAAAAATTACCATTTTGTAAAGGTTGCGGTCACTCATTAATTGCAATGGGAATTGATAAATCACTGCAAGAATTAAACTGTTCACCTTTTGATGTCATTATAGTAACTGATATTGGGTGTCATGGAATTGTTGATAAATGTTTTACAACGCACACAATTCACGGATTGCACGGAAGATCTGTGGCTCTTGCTGCTGGCATTTCAATGTCATTAGAAAATCCTAATAAAAAAATAATTGTTTTTATTGGAGATGGCGGCGCAACAATTGGTATGCAGCACATATTAGATGCAGCGCATAATAATTTTAATATGACTGTTATTGTTCACAATAATATGTTATATGGGATGACTGGTGGACAGCAAAGTGAGTTCACCCCATTAGGGTTCAAAACTCCTACATTAAAAGAAGGAGCAGATCATAGCGGATATGATATATGTGAAATGGCATCATCTGCCGGTGCAAACTACGTCAGTAGGATTTTAACAAATATGGAAATGTACAAAACCTTCACCGAGGCAATTACAAACAACGGATTTTCTTTAGTTGAAGTTTTGGAATTGTGCCCAAGTTATGGAGTGAAGTCAAATCCCGGGATGAAATTAATAAATATCGCAAATGAAGCCGGGATCCCGATTAAATTATATTACAATAAAATGAGAGAACCATTTAAGCTGGCTGTGAAAAATGCTCCCAAGCCATTGATCAATGAAAAGTTATTTATACAACCCAAAAGAAATCACAAGTTAACTAAACCGATCAGCATTTTAATTTCCGGTTCAGCTGGAGAAGGTGTTCAAACAGCAGCAGAATTATTCACACAAGCGGCAATTAAATCCGGATTGCATGCAACAAAAAAGAGCAGCTACCCAGTTACAGTAGGAATAGGATTTTCATCTGCGGAAATAATTTTATCACCTAAAAATATTTTATTTACGGGTTCAAGCTGTCCTGATTTTGCAATCGTCACTTCTAATGATGG
The DNA here is from genome assembly GCA_016873835.1 of Ignavibacteria bacterium. Classification (GTDB taxonomy): domain Bacteria; phylum Bacteroidota; class Ignavibacteria; order Ignavibacteriales; family Melioribacteraceae; genus DSXH01. The sequence continues at coordinate 58,411 of VGVY01000005.1, read as the reverse complement.
ATTGGATTATTCATTAGCTATTCTTAAAAAAGCTGAAAGTGGTCAACTTATAATTGATTCATCGTTAGCAATTCCTGAAACAAAAATGAAAATTTTAAAAAATGGCTTTCGTTCTAAATTTACAAATAAATTTGCTGCATTATTTAGTTTAGCATTTTTCTTAGAGAGCTCTGAAATATTTCCTAAAAAAGTTTTTGTTGAAGTCTGTTCTGAAAGTAAACTTGCCGCAAAAATAAATTTAGAAGAATTATTTGAGTTGAATTCAGTTAAAAATTAAAGTCCAATTGCAAACTGATCTTATTATCTAAATTCCCAAAAATTTCTGAATCTCCGCTACTCAATGCTTTTTCATTCGGCTTGTGGAGTTCAGAATATTTAAATGAAACGTTTAATCCAAACTTTGTAGAATATTTCAATAATAAATACCATCTAAAACCTTCACCATATAAGGGTGGATTGGTCATAACACCAATCAAATCATTTTCAAATTCATAAATGCGTGAATTATATGAATCGGTACTAAAAAAAATAATTCTAGATTGAATGGAGAATTGATTAAAAGGTATGTACTTCAAATCATAAAAGAAAAGTGAGCCAGTTTCTTTTGAATTTGCAATGTTTGATGGAATAAAAACGAATTCTGCGCGAGTTCTCATTTGCAGAATTCTTGAAACCTTATGATTAATTTCTAATCGCAGATTAGTTATTCTTCTATCAATAAGCTTGAATTCATTGCTGATTATTTCAACTTGCTCTTTTGTTTCAGATTTAAATCTTAATGTAGCGGTTGTGTTTTGAAATATTCTATGGTAGTAATTAAGCAAAAAATCATTTCCTTGTGCAGAAAAATTATAGTTACTACCGGCGACTGGAATTTTAAATTGGTCATAGTAAAAATTGAAAACACCAAAAGATGTTTTCCAATAAAAACCTGAATAAAATCCGACCTCATTTTGGGTTGTGCTTTTTTCTCCAAATCCATTACTGTGGAATGAATAATAATTCCTCGGATAATTTCTTAAAGAAATAATTAAAGAAAAATTATTTTCGAGAAATATTTCCAAATTATTTATTGATGCTACTGATAAGTTATTAAATGAAAATTCTCCCGTAAAAAATATTCTATTAAATGTTGTTGAGTAGCTCAATGAATAGTAAGAATGATCCGAACCGCTTGGTTTATGAATATTTGTATTAGAAATTGATGGAGTGAAAGTTGAGTTGTAAAAAAGAAAACCAAGGTTTGTATTGTCAATTGGGGCGTAATGTGTCATTATACCAAAAACCTTTTCATTTGCACTATCGATTTTCCTGATCTCACTTAACGTGCGATGATATCCATCTTCAGTAAAAGAAGTAACTGTGTTTGTAGTAGAATCAATTGATGCATCCAATGAATTGAAAGAGTAAAATGGAATTATCTTAAATCCAAGAATGTCTATTTGAAATGAAGCACCTCTAAAAAATTTGTTTTCATCAGTACTTGAATACTGGTAAGAATCCCTTGCACGTTTCGAAATTACTTTGACAGCGTCTGATCCTTTTGAAAAAGAGTATGGGCTCCATAGAGCAAGTCCTTGACCAAATTCATAATTGAAATCACCTAGCAGAATATTTTTTACAAAACCTAATTCACTAATTTGTAAATGAAGTGATGAAAAGTCAGTTAACGATTCTTCTCCGGCATCCTTTTCAATTACAGCCCCAAGCTGAAATGCATTTGAGGAATTTATCAAAAATCGATTATAATATTTTGGTCTTGAACCTAGGAATTTATTATTACTAAAGCCAAGACGTTCTTGAATATCATATTGCATCCTTGTCCGATACTTTAATGATAGATTCTGAGAAAATTGTGTAAATGTATCAAAGAATGAAGTTGATTTTTCATCACCGAGTTTTAAAAATGGAATAATTTTTTCTATTAACTCAGAGCTAATACCTTCTATATTATACAATTGCTCTTTATAAGAAATACCACCTAATAAATTTCTATGTCTGATAATTGCCCGAGCAGCTGGTAAATCTAAAAATGGAATCTGCAAAAGCTCGTTGATTGATGACTCATTGAGTAAGATAGGATTATTTAGCAAATATTCTATTGAATCAAAAATTTGTGAATCTTCATTTTCTTGGGAAGCATCTTCAAGTAGTGACTCAACATTTTCAAACAATTGTGTTGTATCGACTTGTGCAAATGAATGTATTGAGCTAATAATAATTAATGCGAAGACGATTTTTTTCATTGATGTTATTCGTTTTTGAGTTGAATAACTAAACCGAATTGATGTGTCAAATCCAAATCAGGATGAGAAAGAACAGCATATTCTGCTGTAAGAAAATTAAACTTTAAACCAAAACCACCGGAAAAAGTATTTGGCTCTGTTGCAGTTCCAATACGCAGTTGAAGAAAATCAAAAATATTATATTCTGCACCTAACATTATTGAAAGATCATAATTAAGTTCTTTTCGAATAGCCATAAAAGTCTTGAAGTCATTTAATATTTTTATTCCAATACCAGAGTTGAACACTACCGGCAATTGATTTTCTTCATTCCCAACCGTGCTATTTGTTGCATTTTCAATTGAAGCTCCGATACTAACCATTTCTAATAGTATAAGACTGCTGCCTAAATTGAATGATAAATTTCCTTTGCTTCCATAATTTATGATTGAGATATTTCTATATACTGCCGACAATCCAACCGAAAAAGTATTAGTTATTTTTCTCCCAAAGCCAAATAAAATTTTTGTTTCTTTATATAGATCAAATCCGTAAATCATGAATCCGCCGCTAAAGGAACCAATTGATGTCGGTTCTACATATGCACCGAAGCCACTCGATAATTCTTTTACCCCAAATGGGGCCGGGGAATAGAATAAACCAACTTCTCTATTGATTAGGTATGCTAACCCGGCTGGATTATTAAATAAAGAAAACACTTCTTCTGAAAAGGCTATATCAGAATGTGATAGTGCAATTTGGCGTGCACCGGGATTAACTTGCCCGAAACTTTGTGTATTGATAAGCAGTAAAACGAAGAAAGATATTTTTAATCTTTTTAATTGTAGCATCATTTATCGAAAAAGATTGTATTAAATATATCAATTATATATTTTGAAGAAAATGAATTTTGAGAAAACGATGAGAAATTTTAGCATAGCAATTCTAATAGTACTTTCTATCCCAATATATTTATACTCACAAGAATTAGATGCTACTGTAATAGTAAATTATGAACAGCTTCAGATTGCTGCACGTGAACGACTAGAGAATTTTAAGAATCAAGTTCAAGATTATCTTAACAATAATAAATTTACTAGACAGAATTGGGAAGGCGATAAGATAAAATGTACATTCAATATTTTTTTCACTGCTGCTAGTGATGAAGTTACTTATTCAGCTCAACTGGTAGTTGTAAGTCAAAGGCCAATTTATAACACAAAACTAAATTCACTTATGCTTAACATTCTTGATAATAGTTGGGGTTTCAGATATGAAAAAAACCAATCAATGTATTTCAATCAAACTGATTTTGATCCTCTAACAAGTTTGCTTGATTTCTATGCGTACTTAATAATTGGCTTTGATTTAGATTCATTTTACAAACTTGGCGGCTCCGATTTATTCCAAAAAGCACTTGATATTGCTGTTCGAGGAGGCACTAATAGATTTGCAGAAGGGTGGCAGTTAAAAAGTTCAACTTACAATCGCAGAGGATTTGTTGATAATTTATTAAACGCGAAGTACTTACAATTACGAAATGATATTTTTGATTACCATTACAATGGTTTAGATATATATTATGAAAAAGGTCTGCGTGCAAAAGCACATGAAAATATGGTTAAACTTGTATCAAATCTTTTTAAAGTTAAAGATCAGATTGATCCAAGAAGTTCATTCATAAAAGTATTTTTTGATGCTAAATCTGGCGAGTTCATCGAATATTTGAAAGACTACTCTGATAAAGAAGTTTTTAATATGTTGAAAAAGGTTGATACGCCTCACATTTCTAAATATGAAGAAGCTTTAAAATAGTTTCTGCATTAAATCTTCATATCATAAATTCTATACTTTTTATAAATCTCGCCATTCATTACTTGAGCACCGCGATTCATCATATCATTATCTTCTAATACCCAGCTCGCTTCACCTAATAGTATTCCTAATTTTTCAGCACGGTTTACAATTTCCCAATAAAAAACTGCATCGAGTCCGCGTTTTTGGTATTCTGGTATTATTCCTAAAGTAAGAATTCTAGACCAGGTGATTTTTTTCTTTTGAGTGAAGAGTTTTAAAAAATTAAAAGGAAGAAGTCTTCCATTGAATGATTTAAAAAGTTGATTGTAATCTAACATTACTAATGCGAATCCAACTAATTGATTATTGATTTCTCCAAAAAGCAATAGTGATGGCTCCACTAAAGGTTTCAAATCTTTTGCCATTGCATCGATTTCTTCTTCAGTCATTGGAACGAATCCCCAATTCGGTGCCCAAGCTTTATTATAAACAAATTTTACCTTATCTAATTCTTTATTAAAATTTTTCATATCGAGCTGAGAAATTTTAATACCAGATCTTTTTTGAGCAATTTCTGCGACGCGTTTCAATTTTTCTGAAGAAACAACTTTTTTATTCTCAAGTTTGTAGGCGTAAAGATCTTTAGCTTTTTTCAAGCCGTATTTTTCACAAAGTTCTAAGTAATAGGGGGGATTATAGGTCATTAATAATCTAGGCTCATCGTTGAAACCATCCAGTAACATTCCATACTCATCATTAGAAGATGGATTTGCCGGACCTCTCATTTCTGATAAGTTTTTTGATTTGAGCCATTCCTTTGCTTTATCAAATAAAGCATCGGCAACTTCTTGATCATTTATACACTCGAAGAAACCAAAAAAGCCAACATTGTCATTATGGTGTTTATTATGTAGGTCATTTTTAATTGCAGCTATTCTGCCAACAAGTTCTCCATTTTTTTCTGCAAGAAATAATTCCATCTCTGCATGTTTGAAAAATGGATTTTTATTTTTGTTCAATATTTTTTTCTTATCCATCAATAATGGAGCGACCCAAAAAGGATCGTCTTTATAAATCTTCCATGGAAATTTTATAAATGTCATTATTTCATTATTACTCGAAACGGTTTTAATTTTTACTAATGACATGGATTCTCCTTCCTATAAAAAAAGCATACTTAAGAAGTATGCTTTTTATTAATAGATAAAAAAAATTAAATCAATCCTAATTCTTTTCCAATCTTCTTAAAAGTTTCAATAATAAAATCGAGATGCTCATCTTCATGAGTTGACATATAAGAAGTTCTCATCATTTGTCTCCCTTGTGGTACACCGGGTGAAATAAACACATTCACGAAAATGCCGGCATCATACAACATTCGCCACATCTTGAATGCTAAAGGATCATCACCAACAATTACTGGAACAATAGCTGTTCTTCCATCCGGTACATTAAAACCAGCTGCTTTAAGTTCATTTCTAACCTTAGCAGCATTTTTAATTAGTTTATCAACACGCCAAGGTTCTTCAATTAATAATTGAAGCGCAGCAAGAGCAGCTGCAACAGAAGGTGGAGTTGGTGATGCACTAAAAATTAGTGCAGAGGAGTGATGTTTTAAATAATTAATAACGCGTTCTGGACCAGCAACAAATCCTCCAAGAGATGCAAAGGTTTTACTAAATGTTCCCATTGTGAGATCAACTTCTTTTTCTAAATTGAATTCACTTGCAGTTCCACGTCCGCCTTTTCCAATTACTCCAACTGAATGGGCATCATCAATCAAAACTCTTGCATTATATTTTTTAGCAAGATCTACCAAAACTGGAAGATCGACTATACTTCCACCGGTGCTAAAAACACCATCACTTACAACTAACTTGCTAGCATCAAGAGGTAATTTAGCTAAGACTCTTTCTAAATCCTTCATATCCATGTGCTTGTATCTTTCAAGAGATGCAGTTGCTCCTTTTGCCATAATTTGTCCAGCAACAATACAAGCATGATTATCTCTATCAGATACAACATATTCACCGCGTTGAACCAAGGTTGGAATAATTCCTTGAGCTGTTTGATAACCAGTACTGTATAATAAAACAGCTTCAGTACCAAAAAATTTAGCTAATTCCTCTTCTAATTGAATGTGGAGATCAAGAGTTCCAGTTAAGTAACGGGAACCTGAACAGCCTGAGCCGTATTTTTCTATAGCTTTTAATGCAGCTTCTTTAACTCTTGGGTGAGCTGTTAATCCTAAATAATTATTTGAACCGGCCATTACAATTTTACGACCTTCAATTTGAACTACTGGTCCTTCATTTTCTTCTATTGCTCGGAAATATGGATACACCCCCATTGCTTTAATATCATCAGCACGGGTAAATTCATAGCACTTTGTGAATAAATCCAATAGACCTCCGTATTATTTTTCTATTTGTTTTATGTATTTTTGTAAGAATTATGCGTCAGAGTGCGTAATTGACAAAAACAATATAAACATTTTTCATTATTTATAGGCATTATGGAAACAAAAATTATCTCAGTCGTAACTGGTGCTTCTGGTTTCGTTGGAAGCCACTTAGTTGATTATTTAATATCAAAAGGTCATTATGTCAAATGTCTTTTAAGGAAAAGCAGTTCTAAGAAATGGCTTGAAGGAAAGCCAGTTGAAATAGTGGACTGTGGTTTGTTCGATACAGAATCTTTATCAGGGGTTTTACGAAGTGCAGATTATCTTTATCACATTGCTGGCGTAGTCAAGGCAAAAACATATGATGAATATTTGCATGGAAATGTTGAAACTACAAGAATTCTTTTGGATGTTCTTTTAAAAGTTAATCCTAAGGTCAAAAGAGTTGTTATCGCAAGCAGTTTTACAGCATGCGGACCATCCTATGAAAGTATGACGTGTAATGAAGAGACAAAGGAACATCCGCTAACTAGATATGGCAAAAGTAAACTTGAACAAGAATTGTTAGCAAAACAATATATGGGTCAACTGCCAATCACAATAATACGACCACCAGCAGTATTCGGGCCAAGAGATACAGAAATTTACCTATTCTTTAAAACTTACAAAGCCGGATTAATGTCACTGATAGGGTACAATAATAAATTACTTAATCTTATTTATATAGATGATTTAATTGTTGGATTATACTTAGCTTCAATCAATGAAAAAGCTGCCGGGCAAATTTATTACATAGCTTCAGAGGAGATGTATACTTGGCCGCAGATTGGAGATGTAATTGCAAATGCTTTCGGTCGTAAAGCATTCACAATAAGAATACCGCATTTTATCGTTTATATCGTTGCTGCATTTGCTCAATTTTTTTCAATGTTCAGTTCAAAGGCAGCAACGTTTAATATCGAAAAGGCAAGGGATTTCGTTCAGCAATATTGGACTTGCGATGTATCAAAAGCTAAAAGAGAACTTGGGTTTAAAGAATCTTATTCATTAGAAGAATCTATGAAATTAACTATCGACTGGTATCGTGAAATGAAATGGCTTTAATTAATTGAGAACTGCGAATTTAGAATTGAGATTTAAATTTATAATAAAAAAATAATACTCAACTCGTAATTACAAATTCTCAATTATTTTTTGCGCCTTCTTTTATCCAGTTTTTAATTCCATCGATTTGATTTTTTGTTAATGGTCTGTAACCAATGGGCGGCATAGGATTGGTAGAATTACCTTCAATAACCCAAACCAATTTGCTATTACTAGGAGTTCCAGGAGCAACAATTAAGTAATTTGAAGTTGTGTTTACATAGGAAGTCAAACTTAAACCACTTGCGCGATCTTGATCATTATGGCACCCGGCATTATTGCAACGAGCTTCAAACACTGGTTGAATATGTTGTGAAAAACTAACCTTGGTTGATGGAATAATTTTATTATCCAAGTCCTCTTGATTTATTGTGTCATCACAAGAAAGACAAACCATGCTAACTAAAAGAAGAAATATCAAATATTTAAATCGCATAACAAATTGCATATTTATAACTGAGAAAATTATTTTTATAAAACATTAATCAAATTCTTTTATCGTTATACTAAAAATATATATTTTTTATCACTGGAATTAAATAAAAAGGCACTCCGATGAAAAAAAACATTTTTATAATATTATTGATGGCTTTTTTAGTATTGGCATACTCCTATTCTACTGCTCAAAGTATTTTACAGTCAGGACCAGTCGTTGGCTACTCTGCGATGCGAGAAGTTTGCCTTTGGGTACAAACTACATCTGCAGCTAAAGTTAAATTTTCTTTTTGGAATGTTAGTTCTCCGCAAAAAAAATCATTTTCAGAAGAAATAAAAACTTCTAAAGGGTCAGGATATACTGCAAAAATAATTATTGATGATCTTGAACCTGGCGTAGTTTATAATTATGAGTTGTTTATTAATGGTAAAAAGATTAAAAGAGATTATAATTTGAAATTCCAAACGCAAAAATTATGGCAGTGGAGAGAGGATGCGCCAAATTTTTCATTTGCTACCGGGAGTGGTGCCTATATCAATGAAACAATTTATGATAGACCCGGCAATCCATACGGTGGTCAATATGAAATTTACAAAAGCATTTACGGCAAGCATCCGGACTTCATGTTATGGCTTGGTGATAATGTTTACTTAAGAGAAGTTGATTGGGATTCATGGAGCGGTATTATTAAGAGGAACACTCACACAAGGTCTACACTTGAAATGCAGCCTTTATTCGGCTCAATGCATCATTATGCAATATGGGATGATCATGATTTTGGGCCTAACAATAGCGACAGAGGATTTTGGAATAAGGAAAAAACTCTCGAATCATTTAAACACTTTTGGCCAAATCCATCATTCGGAATTAACGGCAAACCTGGAACTACAACTTATTTTCAATGGAGCGATGTAGAATTCTTCTTAATGGATGATAGATATTACAGAACCCCTAATGATAGAAAAACTGGAGAAAAAGTAATGTGGGGTGATGAACAAGTTGAATGGTTGATTGATAACCTTGTCTATAGCCGTGCACCTTTTAAATTTGTTATTACTGGTGGTCAATTTTTAAATCCAATTCAAGCAGATGAAAACCATTCAAACTTTCTTGATGAGAAAAATAAAATTTTAGAGTTAATAGAAAAGGAAGGAATTGAAGGAGTAGTATTTTTAACCGGTGATGTTCATAGAAGTGAAATAACAAAAATGGAAAGAGCCAATAGTTATCCATTATATGATTTTACAATTTCACCTTTTACTTCCGGTGCTTCAAGAGCTTACCCAAATCCTTGGAGAATAGAATCAACATTAACTACTGAAAGAAATTTTGCGATTTTTGAATTTAGCGGTCCAAGAAAAGATAGAACATTAAAATGCACTGTGTATAATGTAGATGGAAAAGAACTTTGGAGTTTTTCAGTTAATGAAAATGAACTTAAGAACAAAAAGTAATTATGAATGTTGAATTAATAGAAATTTTTTAAATTTGTGTTAATAATTTTTCCTTATTCGTAATATTAATTCAATTGGGGCTATAGCTCAGCTGGGAGAGCGTCTGAATGGCATTCAGAAGGTCAGCGGTTCGATCCCGCTTAGCTCCACTTATCTACTCGGTTACTTTTAGTAATCGAGTTTTTATTTTAAATAAAAGATTTAAAGTAAATTGTTCTTAAAAAAAAGAAGGTTATCTCAACTTATCTGGATTAGCTCTGCATTTTTGCAATATTCTTTTATCTCAATAACTCAATTATTTCAGTTGCATTAATTATTAAAGAAATGTTATTTTAAAATGACATAACACTGTGCAGAATTATTGATAAAATGGTAATAGAATGTCTAGTACTTTATATGAATATCAGTAAACATATTTATATTTGATTTTGAGAGGGCACCATGAAAAAAATGTTAGTTGTTGAGGACGATTTATTATCACAGAAAGTACTGATAAGATTATTTAAAAAAGATTTTGAAATAAATACAGTCGAATCGGTTGAGAGGTTTTATGAAGAATTTAATGGTGTCAGTTATGATATTATTATTATGGATATTGCATTACGAGGAATAAAACATGGTCTTGAGTTAACAAGAGAAATGAGATCTTCAGAAATATATAAAAATACACCTATTTTGTGTCTCACTGCTCATGCATTATTAAAGGATAGAACTTTGGCGCTAGACTCTGGTGTAGATGCTTATTTAACTAAACCAGTAACAAATAAAGTTCTTAGAGAGACTGTCAAAAGATTAATTGAAGAAAAGTAAATATGCTAGTGAGAGTGATCGGTTTTTTGAACAATGGAAGTAATCTGATGAAAGCTGCTCTGAAGTTTTCTTAACTCACTTTCTAGTTTATAAATTTTATAGGATTCAAGAGCTTCCTTTCCGCCTAACAGCCAGTTGATGTCACACCCAAGTCTTAGCAATCTTGTTAAAATTTTTGATCCTGGTTCCCGTTTACCGCTTATGTACTGTTGAAGCTGTTGAGGTGAAATTGTCATTTCTTCTGCAAGTTTTTTTAGTGTACCATATTTTCTTTTAGCAAAAAGTCTTAATCTCTCGCCAATCCCAAGATGCATACTTTCTTCACTTGCAAAGAGGTCTAATGTTTCATGATATTCATCTTCGAAAAGATTTAATTCAAATTGATAATCGTCAATTATCTCTTTGATTTTTTTATAAAGGTCATCATCAAACTGGGGGGATTCATTTAATAAATAGGAAAGCGTTTGAACTTTAATACCAAGTTTTTCGGCAATCATGCTATGCTTAATTCCGAGAGTGTGAACAAGATATCTTAATTCTTCTTGTTTTGTCATTAAAGCATGCCTATTTTGTGTATAACTGCTGCTTATGTAAGCAAAATAGCAAAAATCTAAATGAAAATTAACATATATCGCATCTCTTACAAAACCATTTTATTAAAATATTTTGTTTTGAAGAAAGGATAATTATTTTAGCAATATATGAATTTATTCTCATTGAAAGTTGAACACCGATATATCCTCTCTTTAGCACTTCCGGCAATTGCTGGATTAGCCACTCAAATGGTTGTTTCTCTAGTAGATACTGCAATGGTTGGCAGATTAGAAAATGCGGAATATAACCTTGCTGCGATGGGAATAGGAGTCTTTGCCACATGGGCAGTTGTTAGTTTATTTTCAAGTTTATCAACTGGTACTCATGTGTTGATAGCAAGAAAATTTGGTGAAAAGGATGATAATGGCTGCGGTGAAATTTTGAATACAGCATTAATTCTTACTTTTTTAATTGGTTCCGTTGTTGCATTTGTTGTTGTTGCATTTTCGCATGATATCGCTGATTTTTTTGCCGCTGATGATACAGTTGGTCGTCTTGCTGGTGATTATCTTTATTATCGTTTCATGGGAATTCCTTTTTTCTTGCTTACTGTTTCTTATAGAGGTTTTTTCTTTGGAATTGGCAAGACTAAAATTTTTATGTATTCAGGAGTGCTGGCTAATTTTTTAAACATCATTTTTAATTATCTCTTCATCTATGGTGGTTTTGGGATTGAAGGAATGGGACTTGCCGGTGCCGGATTGGGATCCACTGTAGCTACTATTTGCGATGCTATATTTTATTTTCTTGTCTCACTCTTGCCTCTTTACAAACATAAATTTAGGTATTTCAATAATTTCAAATTTGTTAAGGATTATGCATTCCGAATTGTAAAAATATCTTTACCAGTTTCACTTCAAAATATATTTATTCTAGTTGGCTTCTTAAGTTTTATTGCAATAACTGGTTTAATCGGTACTTTAGAACAAGCAGCAAGCAATGTTGTTTTTTCTGCGCTTCTGATTTCTCTTTTGCCTTGTTTTGGATTTGGCATTGCAGTGCAAACTTTAGTTGGAAATACAATCGGAAGTGGTGATATTAAATTAGCAAAACATTACGGCTTTGAAACCAGTAAAATTGCAACAGTTTATACTTTTTTTATAGGGCTTATTTTTGTTATAGCCCCAAGAGTAATTCTAATTTTAACAACAAACGATCAAACAGTTATAGAAACTGCTGAACCAGCTTTGAGGATTGCTGGCTTTGGCCAACTATTTTATTCAGTTGGAGTTGTTTTAGCAAATGGATTACAAGCTGTAGGGAAAACCTTATTTGTAATGATTGCAGAAGTAGTTTCTAATTGGTTAGTATTTGTCCCGATTGCCTATCTTCTAGGTGTTGTATTTGAATTTGGATTAATTGGCGCTTGGGCTGCATTACCTTTTTATGTTGTATTATATGCATCTATTATTTTCCTAAAATTCAAATTCGGTAATTGGGCTAATTATAAAAAAGTAATTTGAAAATTCTTGACAAATTTGTCTTTTAGGGATATATTAAGGCTGAAAAATATATATGAAAGCAAAAACTCTTATATTCCTAATAATTACTGCAACTTTACTTTATGCTGGAGCAGAGTTAGTTAGTTTTACAGCCCGAAGTCAAGGCGGTAATGTTGTTTTAAACTGGCAAACCCAATCAGAAACTAACCTAAAGAATTTTGTTGTTGAACGAAAAACGATTAATGGTGGTTTTATCGAAGTCGGTACTCTCGATCCTCGCTCAGATAAAAATTATCAGTATGTAGATCAAAGTGCATTTAAGAGCAGTGATGTGTTATACATATATCGCTTAAAGATTGTTGATACTGATGGAACAATTTCATATTCATGGGAAGTTGCTGTACCGCACAATGTTTCTAGTGTTAAAAGAACTTGGGGAAGCATAAAAGCATTATTCAGGTGAGCAATAGTTTTTGCATCTCGACTAATTCCAACCTTACTAATTAAATAAGTTTACTAATGATTGATACTAATCTTCCAATATATTTAGCTTCAAAATCACCTAGAAGAAAAAAACTACTTAAGCAGCTTGGTATTAAGTTCAAATCCATTTCAATTGATTTAAATGAAGAGATCTTTGATGGAGAACATCCAATACAAACTGTAAAAAGGATTGCGTTACATAAATTTGAACATGCATTGTTAAGGGTCAATAAAGGAATATTAATTACTGCCGATACAATAGTTGTATTGAACAAAAAAATAATCGGAAAGCCGAAGAATAAAAAAGACGCATTTCGAATTCTGAGGATGCTTAGCAATAAAAAGCATGTTGTTTATACTGGATATGTCGTTGCAAATTTATCAAATCTTAAGATAATTATTAACTATGAAAAAACATTTGTTTCTTTTAATAAATTAACTGACAAAGAAATAAAAGATTATATCGATTCTGGCAGTCCAATGGATAAAGCCGGAGCATACGGAATTCAAGATGATTTTGGTGCCGTATTCGTTAAGAGGATTGACGGTTGTTATTATAATGTTGTAGGTCTGCCGCTTCCTAAACTTTACAAATCTCTAATGGAAATTTTGTGGATTGATTGAAAAACTTAAAAAAAATCTAATCATTTCACTCCTGATAACTGCAATTGTCTTCTTTGTTATTGCAGTTTACGTGGACTTCAATTCTGTAATAGATTCCTTTAAAAAATTTAACTGGCTAATTCTTCCGGTTCTATTGTTTTTATCTTTAGGAAATTATCTTGTAAGGTTCTTCAAATGGGAATATTATTTAAATTTATTGGAAATAAAAGTCCCGTTCAAACAATCATTAAAAATATTTTTTTCGGGTCTATCGATGAGCGCCTCGCCAGGAAAGATGGGCGAAGTTATCAAATCATTTTTATTGAAAGAATTACACAACGAACCGATCTCGAAAACTGCTTCAATAATTTTTACAGAACGATTAACGGATTTTCTCTCCTTAGCATTTTTAACAATAATCGGATTGTACTTTTTTAATTATTCTGCAATCTGGGTTTATTTTGTTTTAATATTCTTTGTGATTTTAATAATTATAATTAGCAATAGAAAACTTGCCGGTTTTTTTATTAACGGTGTCAACAAATCTGCTTTTATAAGATCACATTCATCAAAAATTATTAACCTTTACGAAAGTGCTAATAAATTATTGCAGCCACAACCTCTTTTTAAGATGCTTGCAATCAGTACATTCTCATGGTTCTTTGAATGTTTTGCATTTTATCTTATTCTCATTAATTTTGATCAGAACGTTACTATATTATTTCCGATGTTTGTTTATGCATTATCAACTATTGCCGGTGCAGTTTCTATGCTTCCTAGCGGACTTGGCGTTACAGAAGGATCATTGAGTTTATTACTGATTAGCAGCAATATTTCAAAAGAAATAGCAGTTGCCGCAACATTGATTATTAGAGTAGCAACGTTATGGTTTGCTGTATTTTTAGGTTCTGCAGTTTTATTTTTCTTTAAGAGTCAATACAAAAATTCATTAATCAATAAATAGAATTAAAAATTAAACGGATAATTAAATGTCAACTAAAATTATTTGGACAAAAATTGATGAAGCTCCAGCATTGGCATCCTATTGTTTTCTGCCTATACTAAAGTCCTTTGTTAAAGGAACCGGAATTGAGATAGAACAAAAAGATATTTCGCTAGCTGGAAGAATTATTGCAAATTTCCCCGAAAATTTAACCGATGAACAAAAAATAGCTGATAATTTAACTGAGTTAGGAGAAATTGCTTTAACACCTGAAGCTAATATTATAAAGCTCCCTAACATCAGTGCTAGTATTCCTCAGCTTCAGGAAGCCATTAAAGAATTACAATCCAAAGGTTACAATATTCCAGACTACCCAGAAGAACCAAAGACGGATGAAGAAAAGGCAATTAACAACAGATATGCCAAAGTTTTGGGTTCTGCTGTTAATCCGGTTTTAAGAGAAGGGAATTCTGATAGAAGGGCGTCAGTGTCGGTTAAAAAATTTGCTCAGAAATATCCTCATAAAATGATGAAACCCTGGCCTCAATCAGGCTCTAAAACTCGGGTAGCACACATGCAGCAAAAAGATTTTTATGGAACTGAAAAGTCAACTACTCTCCAAAATGATGATACTGTAAAAATCGAATTTATTGATACGAAGAGTAATGTATTAATACTAAAAGAAAAATTAAAATTGATTCTAGGAGAGGTGATCGATTCCTCAGTTATGAATGTTAAAGAATTGAGAAAATTCTTTGCAGAACAGATTGAAGAAGCGAAGAAAGATAAAGTTCTTCTTTCACTTCATCTAAAAGCAACCATGATGAAAATTTCCGATCCGATTATGTTCGGTCATGCAGTTTATGTTTATTTCAAGGAGGCACTTGATAAACATGCTGACACATTAAAAGAAGTTGGTGCAAATGTAAATAACGGACTGATGGATGTGCTTGAGAAAATTAAAAAATTATCTGATGAAAAAAGAACTGAAATAGAAAATGATATAAATCACATTATTAATACAAACGCTGCACTTGCAATGGTTGATACTAAAATTGGGAAAACAAATCTGCATGTTCCGAATGATGTAATAATTGATGCATCAATGCCGAATATTGTTCGCGACGGCGGTAAAATGTGGAATCGGAATGATGAGTTGCAAGATTGTATTGCAGTGATTCCGGATCGTTGTTATGCAACTATGTATAAAGAAATATTAGAAGATGCAAAAACAAAAGGGCAGTTCGATCCAGCTACAATGGGTGCTGTATCAAATGTCGGTTTAATGGCACAGAAAGCTGAAGAATACGGTTCGCACGATAAAACTTTTGAAGCAAAAGGAAACGGAACAATACGAGTTGTAAATTCAAAAAATGAAGTTCTTCTTGAACAGCAAATCGAAGCTGGTGATATTTTTAGAATGTGTCAAACTAAAGATGAAGCAATTAAAGACTGGGTTAAATTAGCAGTTACAAGAGCAAGAGCAACCAGCTCACCCTCAATTTTCTGGCTTGATGAAAATAGAGAACACGATAAAGAAATTATTGCTAAGGTTAAAAAATATTTGCCCGAACATAATACGACCGGTCTTGAAATAAAAATTCTTAAGCCAGTTGATGCAATGAAATATACACTCGAAAGAATACGTAAAGGATTAGATACAATTTCTGTAACTGGCAATGTTCTGCGTGATTATTTAACTGATTTATTCCCCATACTAGAATTGGGCACTAGTGCGAGAATGCTTTCAATTGTTCCATTATTAAATGGAGGCGGTTTGTTTGAAACTGGTGCTGGTGGATCTGCTCCAAAACATGTTCAACAATTACAAAAAGAAAATCATCTGCGTTGGGATTCGTTAGGAGAATACAATGCATTGGTCCCATCTTTAGAAATGATTTACGATAAAACCGGGAATGAAAAAGCCAAAGTTATTGCTAATGCTCTTGATAAAGCGATTGGGAAGTATCTTGAAAGTTCAAAATCACCATCGCGTAAAGTAAAAGAATTAGATAACCGCGGAAGTTCATTTTATCTTGCTTATTACTGGGCGCAAGCTTTAGCAGAACAAAATGATGATACGGTAATCAAAAATCGTTTTTCAAAAATTGCTAAAGAGATTGAAGTGAACGAAAACAAAATTGTTGAAGAATTACTAGCAGTTCAAGGTAAACCAGTAGATCTTGGCGGCTATTATATGCCTGATGAAGACAAAGCTTCTTCTGTAATGAGACCTAGCAACACTTTGAATAGAATAATTGATGAGATATGAGATTATTGTGTACTATTAACAGCTGGTAGTAAACAGTAATTAGCATTTTAAAAATATTAAGGGAATGAAAAAGAGGTTTGACTACTTGACAATTTTCTTTTTCTATGTTGTTTACTTCAATCCTTTGTTATAAACTAGCAAAATTTTTTATATTAACACTCGTTCACCAAATCGGTTCAAGGCGATAGACTAATCCTTGATTTTAGAGCACATCATTCTTATTTTGGTGTCGTATAAATTACATCAAAATGGAGGTTAAGATGCGAGAAGAAAATGGAATTGGAAAAGGATTATTAATTGGATTTTTAACTGGAGCTGCAGTTGGTTCAATAATTGCTCTGCTTTTTGCCCCAAAATCAGGCAAGGAGCTGCGTCAAGATATCAAGAACAAATCTCAAGATTTTATTGACGACGCTGAGGGATACTTAGCAAATGCAAAAGACAAAGCTTCACAGTTAATAAATGAAGGAAAAAAAAAATCGGAAAAATTGATCACTGATGCCAAAGAAAAAGTAGATTCTTTGCTTGGTGAAGCTGAAAAAATTTTAAGTGATGCAAAAGTTAAAGCCGGTAATGCTGTTGAATCCAGTAAAGCAAAATTGGATAAAGAAACTGACCGACTAAAGACTGCAATTAAAGCCGGAATGGATACTTACAAAACTGAAAAACAATCATAGAATACTATGACAGTAATTGAAATTCTGTTGATCGTTTTAATTATATCTGCATCTGCATTATGTATTTTCTTGATATTCTCTATTTCAAAACTTTTGAAAGAGGTGGAAGCCGTACGTGCTGATGTTCATGGATTCATTGAAAAAGCAAATCCAGTGCTAGACAATCTCACCGAAGTTTCTCAAAAAGCAAGTCGAATTGTATCAGAAGCAGAAAATTATTGGGATGAGCTAGATCGTTCAATTAAACGGATGAGAGAAAAGGTAACAGACGTTACTTCACTCAGAGTTTTTCGCGACGATAATCCGGTTAAAGAATTAATTACGAACTTAAAAGCTCTATCAAAAGGCTTTTCAGCTTTCTGGCAGACATATAAAAGTTATTAACCATTTATTTGTTCAACGTAAGGAGATATCATCTTGAAAGAGTATAATCCAGATGCTATTAGAAACATAGCACTTGTTGGTCATGGTGGAAGTGGAAAAACTACGATTTCAGAATTGTTATTGTATACTGGCGGAGAAATCAACAGAATAGGTAAAATTGAAGAAGGAAATACCACTTCTGATTTTAATTCAAATGAAATTGAAAGACAAATTTCTATTGCGGCAAGTCCATTACATTTAGATTGGAATAATGTTAAAATAAATTTGCTTGATACACCTGGATTTCCTGATTTTATCGGACAAGTTATTTCCAGCTTACATGTTGCCGATCTTGCAGTTGCGGTTGTAAAGAGTGCTGAAGGTATTGAAGTAGGCACTGAACTTACTTGGGATTTTGTAAAAAAATATCACCTCCCATCGGCGGTTATTATCAATAAAGTTGATAACGAACACTCGAAATTTTTTGAAACACTTCTGCAAACTAAAGAAAGACTTAGCTCTGATGTTACAATAATTTCATTTCCAGCAAAAGAAGGTTTGAATTTTGATTCAGTAGTTGATCTCATCAAAATGAAATTAGTAAATTATGGAGAATCTGGAACTAAAAAAATAACTGAGTCTGATATTCCAGCTGATCTTAAAGAAAAAGCCGAAGCATTACGCATAGAATTAATTGAAAAAGTTGCAGAATCCAATGAAGAATTAATGAACAAATTTTTTGAAGTAGGAACGCTTTCAGATGAGGACTTATTAAAAGGATTGAAATCTGCAATTGTTAATAGATCCTTCGTTCCGGCATTTGCTTTCTCTTCGTCAAAGGGAGTTGGAGTTAATACATTTTTGGATTTTGCTTCAAAGTATTTTCCAGCACCGAATGAGAGAAATGCTGCAGAAGTTAAAATAAAAGATTCTGAAAATAAAATTCAGCTTAAATGCGATCCTTCCGGTGAACCAGCATTATTTATTTTTAAATCGCTATCAGAGCAGCATGTTGGTGAACTTTCCATATTTAAAGTTTATTCAGGTACTTTAACTCCTGGGACTGATATGGTAAATACACACCGTGATAAAGTTGAAAGACTTGGTCAGTTATTTATTCTCAACGGAAGAAATAGAAAAGAAGTATCATCACTAAAAGCTGGTGATATTGGTGCAGTTGTAAAATTGAAAGACAGCCATACGGGTGATACACTTTGTTCAAAAAATTTATCGATTGTAATTCCGGAGATTAATTACCCACATCCGGTTATCCGATTTGCTGTTCAGCCAAAAGCAAAAGGTGATGAAGATAAAATCTCAGCAGCTTTGCATACAGCACATGAAGAAGAACCTTCTCTTGAATCACGATATGATGGTGAAATTGCTCAAACCATTGTATCTGGACAAGGAGAGTTACAGTTAAATCTTGCAATTAAACTTTTAAAAGACAGATATGGTGTTGAAGTTGATTTGGTAGAACCAAGAATTCCATATAGAGAAACTATAAAAGGGAAATGTGAAGACGCTGAATATAAACATAAAAAACAATCCGGCGGACGTGGTCAATATGGTCATGTTCACTTAAAATTAGAACCGGTTCCTCGAGGCAATGGCTATGAATTTGTTGATGCAATTGTTGGAGGGGTTGTTCCAGGTCGATTTGTTCCGGCTGTTGAAAAAGGTCTTAAAGAAATTATGACAAAGGGAATTTTGACTGGAAGTAAAGTAGTTGATGTTAGAGTGACTTTATTTGACGGCACCTACCATTCAGTTGATTCTGATGAAGTTTCCTTTAAGATAGCAGCATCACAAGCTTTCAAAAAAGGTTTTATGGATGCAAAACCAGTAATACTAGAACCGATTTATGATATAACCGTAAAAATTCCTGAAGAATATATGGGCGATGTGATGGGCGATATTTCGAGCAGAAGAGGAAAAATATTAGGAATGGATTCCGAAAGTCCTTTCCAAATAATAAAGGCAAAAGTCCCGCTAGCTGAACTTCATAAATATTCTACCCAATTAAGAAGCCTAACCCAAGGACGTGGAATGTTTTCAATGTCATTTTCTCACTATGAAGAAGTATCTAAAGACATAGAAGGAAAGATTATTGAGGAGTATCAAAAGTCTAAGGAAGAAGATAAAGAATAGTTAATTAATAACCGGGGCGGAAATCAACTTCTGCCCTTTTTATTTTAGGTGTATTATGGATAAGCTTTGGTCGCCTTGGCGCTCATCTTATATTGAATCATTCAATCAAGAGAAAAAAAGTAATGAGTGTATTTTCTGTGAAGCAGTAAAAGAAAATATAGAATTAAACAATTCTTTAAAAGTATTTCAAGATGAGTTAGGGTATGTTATCCTTAATTTGTATCCATATAATAGCGGACATTTAATGGTTGTGCCTCATCAACACGTTTCACATTTAAGCGATTTATCAAAAGAAGAAATTTCAGAAATGATGGGATTAGTGAATTTATCTATTAAAGCTTTAGAAATTGTTATGAAACCTCATGGATTTAATTTCGGCGCTAATATTGGTAAAGCTGCTGGAGCCGGTATTGAAGATCATATTCACTTTCATATAGTACCAAGATGGAATGGCGATACAAACTTTATGCCTACTCTTGGAGAAGTTAAAGTTATATCTCAAGACCTTGTAGAGACAAAAAAGAATTTAAGAAAGGCGTTTTTAGAAGTATTAAAATAATTTTTTATTTCTCGCTTCTTTTTATAAACTACTAATTGATTTATATTGCACTTCCAATGTTTGACTTCATCAAACTAAATCTTAAAGGGGAAAATGAATAATTTTGAAAAACTTGACAGAATTTTTGTTCCGCAATTGGATGAAATTCTTGGTGTTAAACTACCAGTATTGAATGATGGCTTTATACGAGTAGTTGATTATATGGGGAGTGATGAATCAATTGTTCAAGCCGCAAGAGTTTCATATGGCAAAGGAACGAAAAAAATGTCTGAAGACCGCGGATTAATCAGATATTTGATTCGACATCAGCATACAACTCCATTCGAAATGTGCGAAATAAAATTACATTTGCGTGTTCCTATGGATACATGGCGTCAATGGATTAGGCATCGAACTGCTAATGTAAATGAGTATTCAACCCGATATTCAATTGCGATTGATGCATCTCAAAAAACAAAATCAAATGAATGGAGAATTCAGGCAAAAGATAATAAGCAAGGAAGTGAAGGATTTTTCCCAATCGAAATTGGAGACAAACTTACAGACCGCGAAAGTGATTTGCAAAATTTTGCTAGGGAAATTTATCAAGAGAGACTTTCATTAGGAGTAGCAAGGGAACAAGCTCGAAAAGATCTCCCGCTATCTACCTATACGGAAGCTTATTGGAAAGTTGACCTTCACAATCTTCTTCATTTTTTAAAATTGAGAATGGAAAATCATGCTCAATTCGAAATAAGAAGTTATGCTAATGTAATTGGAAATGAAATTGTTAAAAAATGGTGCCCAATAACTTGGGAAGCGTTTAATGACTATGTGCTTAATTCGTTAACATTTTCTTATCAAGAGAATGAAATTCTAAAAAAAATCTATTCTGGGAAAAAACAAGAAGCAATAGATATTGCAGATAGTTTTGGCTGGTTAAAAATTGTTGATACCCGCTTTACAAAGAATATTGAACGGATGGAATTTGAAGAAAAACTTGACAAGCTTGGAATTGACAAACCATGGGAATAAGATGTGATCTCTATTGTAGGAAGAATTTTGACTTGAATTATTTCTCCTTAAAATAAATATTGTAAGGGAAATTAAGGGGAAAGTATGAATTTTAAAATTATCGGCTGCATTCTATTTTTATTTATATCATTTGGATGCAGAGAGAATATAGTTGAATTTTCTAATGAAACAATTTATGGCGACTTATATATAAATTCATTTCCTCGAGGTGCAGATATTTATTTGAATGACTATCGTATAGGAAAAACTACTCCAGATAGTTTATTAAATATACAGCCTGGTAATTATTCAGTTAAATTGATATTGTTAGGCTATGGTGTTCAAACTTTGAGAGTTGATGTTTTATCGGGGCAGAAAAAGTATATTAATGTAACTTTTCAAAATTATTAGTAAAGTATTTGAAAAAAAATATAATAGCAGCTGTATCATCAAATTATGTTATTGGGAAAGATGGAGAAATTCCTTGGAAATCTGAACGAGAACTGTTTCATTTCAAAAATTCCACCATGGGTTTACCGATCCTAATGGGTAGAAAAACTTGGGAAACTCTTAAAAACCCATTAAAAAACAGACTAAATATTATTCTTTCTCGAAATCCCGATTTTTCATTTTTTCATCCAAACGTTGTAATTTTCAATAGTATTTCTGATGCAATAAATTATTGTGAGAAAGAAAACTTTGAAAAGCTTTTTATTATAGGTGGCGAAGAAATTTTTAATCAAATGATTACATTGGCAGATGAAATAATTTTATCCGTAATGAATTTCGAAATTGATGGAGATCAGTTTTTTCCGAAAATTGAAACTAATAAATGGAAACTTTTATCGGAATCGGACGAAGGGGAATTTTTAATTAAGCATTTTGAAAAAATTTAATAATTGAATTGAACTCAAGAATAAAAATATTGCCAGAAAATTTAGCTAATAAGATCGCAGCCGGTGAAGTAGTAAACCGTCCGGAATCTGTTGTTAAAGAACTCATGGAAAATTCAATAGATGCTGGGGCTAAATTAATAGAGGTAATTATTAAAAATGCTGGCAAAAATTTAATCCAGGTCATTGATGATGGTATAGGAATGTCTGAAAAAGATGCGGAGCTTTGTATCCAGCGTCACGCAACAAGTAAAATTTCGACAATTGAAGATCTTGAAAAAATTAAAACTCTTGGTTTTCGAGGAGAAGCATTAGCTTCTATTGCAGCTGTCAGCATCTTTGAATTGAAGTCAAGGAGAAGTGAAGATGAACTTTGTACAATTTTAAAAATCAATGAAAACGCGAGTATCATAAAAGAAAAAGATTCTGCTCAAGTAGGAACAACAGTAAGTGTTAAAAATCTATTCTATAATGTCCCAGCTCGTAGAAATTTTTTGAAAAGTAATTCAACCGAGCTCAAGCATATCATTGAATCATTCAAAAGAATTTCATTAAGCAATCCTGGTATTTCCTTTAAATTTTTTAATGATGACGATTTAATATTTGATTTTAACGCTGGTTCTTTTTCAGATAGAATGAAATCTGTCTTCGCTGATAATATTTTAGATGCACTTATTGAAGTAAAAGAAGAAACAGATTACTTATCTATGACGGGCTATGTTACAAAACCAGCTTACTTGAGGAAAAGCAAAGGTGAACAATACTTTTTTTTGAATCAGAGATACGTATCTAACAGAATTGTAAATCATGCTGTATTTACTGCTTTTGAAAATATACTTGAAAAAGGTGACTATCCATTTTTCGTATTATTCATGAGAGTTGATCCCAAAAAGATTGATGTGAATGTACATCCCTCTAAACTTGAAGTTAAATTTGATGATGACAAAGAAATTTATTCTTTTGTAAATGCAGTAATAAAGAAGACTATTGCTAGTTATGACTTAGTGCCTTCATTATCCTTCGATGATAGGGCATCTAGTGAATCGCTTAATTTTCAAAATGTAAATATTGAACGAGGAAATTTTTCAGATCGTCCAAGACAAGCAAGTGTAAGTTCAATTTTAAGTGATGACGAGATTGATCGTTTGTTTGAATCATTAAATGCAGAAATCAAAGTAACTGGGAACGATTCAGCTGGAGATGGTCCTTTCGATGAAGGACAGCCAAAAGAAATATATCATACCACAGATAGAATTTCGCAAAGAGAGAATGAAACCCCTTTCATTGTACAGCTGCACAATAAATATATTTTATCACAAATCAAAAGCGGGTTGATGATAATTGATGCCCATGTTGCCCATGAGAGAATTCTGTATGAAAAAGCCTTAACTTCGATCAATGCAAATATTCCTTTTTCGCAGCAATTACTTTTTCCTCAAAAAGTATCTCTTGATCCAGCTGATTTTCAATTGGTAAAAGAACTTGAAACACATTTAATCAATCTTGGTTTTTCTTTTAAGTACAAAGGAAAAAATAGAGTTGAAATTGTGGGTATTCCAGCTGATTTAAAATCTGAACATGAAGTCGAAACCCTACTTGAAATCTTACACGAATACAGAAAAAATGAGCAAGAAAAACATTTAGAAATAACTGATAATTTGGCAAAATCTTTCTCATGTAAAGCTGCAATTAAAGCTGGTGATAAACTTTCTGAAACTGAACTAAGAATTTTAGTTGACCAGTTGTTTGCTACCTCCATGCCGTACGTTTGTCCTCATGGAAGACCAATTGTTATCAAAATTCCAATTGAAGAACTCGATAAAAAATTTGGAAGGACATAATTGGTTTTGTATTTTCTAATAATTCCAATACAAAAATTAGATTAGTAAAGGTTCAAATGAAATCTCAGCAATACAACAAGGCAAAAGTACAATTCGAAAAAAAATTACTTGCATCAAAGGAAATTGATTGGAAATTTACAACCGTTTCTGGTGACAAAGTTGACCCTTTGTATTTACCTGATAGATTTGACGAAGAAAATTTCTTAGATGAAATTGGATTCCCTGGTGAATTCCCTTTCACCCGTGGTATTCATCCTAATGGTTACCGAGGTAAAATTTGGACGATGCGACAATTTGCCGGATTTGGTTCACCCGAAGACACTAACCAAAGATTTAAATATTTACTTGAGCATGGGCAAACTGGGCTATCGGTTGCATTTGATTTGCCGACTCTAATGGGTTGGGATTCCGACTCAAGCTTAAGTGAAGGTGAAGTTGGGATTTGCGGAGTTGCTGTTTCCTCTTTAGAGGATATGGAAATTCTGTTTGAAGGAATTCCGCTTGATAAAGTATCGACTTCGATGACAATTAATTCACCGGCTGCTATGATATTTGCATTTTATTTAGCAGTTGCTCAAAAGCAAGGTGTTCCTTTTGAAAAATTAAGGGGTACTCTTCAAAATGATATTTTAAAAGAATATATCGCTCAAAAAGAATTTATTTTTCCACCGCTTCCTTCCATGCGAATTATCGCGGACATGATTGAATACTGCTATGAGGAAGTTCCTCAATGGAATCCAGTTTCTATTAGTGGATATCATATAAGAGAAGCCGGTTCAACTGCAGTTCAGGAATTGGCATATACTTTAGCAGATGGATTTGCCTACATTGAAGAATGCATAAACAGAGGAATGGACGTTGATTCATTTGCTCCGAGGCTATCATTCTTTTTTAATTCTCATTTAGATTTCTTTGAGGAGATAGCAAAATATAGAGCAGCAAGAAGAATTTATGCAAAAAGAATGAAAGAAAAATATGGGGCTAAGAATCCTCGCTCTTGGTGGCTTAGATTTCATACACAGACTGCCGGCTGCACATTAACAGCACAGCAACCTGAGAACAATATCGTGAGAACAGCATTCCAAGCATTAGCAGCAATACTTGGCGGAACTCAATCTTTGCATACAAATTCTATGGATGAAACTCTGGCTCTTCCAAGTGAGAAGGCAGTAAAAACTGCACTGCGCACCCAACAACTATTGGCATACGAAACTGGAGTAATTAATACTGTTGATCCTTTAGGAGGAAGTTATTTTTTGGAATCGTTAACCAATAAAATGGAAGAAGAAACGAATGCAATTTTTGACCAGATCGATTCATTGGGAGGTGTAATTCCCGCAATTGAACTTGGTTATTTCCAGAAAGAAATTGCGGATTCAGCTTATCGTTATCAACTTGAACTAGAAAGAAAAGAA
The DNA here is from genome assembly GCA_016873835.1 of Ignavibacteria bacterium. Lineage (GTDB taxonomy): Bacteria > Bacteroidota > Ignavibacteria > Ignavibacteriales > Melioribacteraceae > DSXH01. Next base: position 32,913 of record VGVY01000005.1, on the reverse strand, counting down.
AAAATTATTGTTGGAGTAAATGAATTTGTTGAAGAAAATGAAAAAATTGATATTCCAATACTACAGATATCTTCTGGAGTTGAATTGCTTCAGAAAAAACGACTAGCTGAATTGAGACAAAGCAGAAATCAATTAGAAGTCAAAGAAAGTTTAGAAAGAATATCACAAGCTGCTGTGGATGGCAAGAATATAATGCCCGTACTTGTAGAAGCTGCTAGAAATTATGTTACGCTTGGCGAGATGGTTAGGGAATTGAAAAAACATTTTGGTATATATGAAGAAACAGTCGTTTTCTAAATTAATAAGCTATCTAAAGTTAATTAGGGTAAATAGCTGGATTAAAAACATATTTGTTTTTGTTCCGCTTCTGTTTTCGAAACATCTGTTAGAACTCAACTTTTTAATAGAGTCTTTAATAGGTTTCGCTGCATTTTCACTAACCTCAAGTTTTATTTATATACTAAATGACATTGTAGATTTTAAAAAAGATGAGTTACATCCTTTTAAGAAAAATAGACCAATTCCTTCGGGAAAGATAACTACTAGTGAAGCTTCAATACTTCTTACTGTGCTTTTTATGATTGTTCTTCTAATTTCATTTTCTATGGCGTTAGGTTTTGTATTAATGATTTGGTTGTATATTCTAATTAATGTTGCTTATACATTTTACTTAAAACAAAAAGTGTTGTTGGATATTTTCTGCATCGCTGCTGGATTTATGATTAGAGTAATAGCCGGTGCACTAATAATTTCGGTTTATATTTCGAGTTGGCTAATATTAACAACATTGTTTCTCTCTTTATTCCTTGCGGTAATGAAACGCCGTGTTGAATATGCTACAAATCCAAATGCTTCAGAACAACGTGCTGTTCTAAAGGATTATTCACTTAATTTTTTTGATCTTATAATAGCAGTTACCGCAACTGGCGTCATTTTATGTTACGCTCTGTATACAGTTGCTGAAAGGACGATAATTGTTTTCAGAACAGAATATTTAGTTTTTACAACTCTATTTGTAATATTTGGAATTTTCCGTTATATCTATGTGGTATTCAAAAAAAATATTGGTGAAAACGTGTTTGAAATTGTATTGAAAGACTTACCAACAATTTTGAATACAATACTTTATGTGGTTTCACTTTTTTATATAATTTATTTCTTAAATCAGTGAAGGTTTTTTAGTGAATGATATAATATTTCTTGTTGTGTTATTGATATTAAGTGCATTTTTTTCTTCATCTGAAATCGCCTATGTAGTTTCAAACAAAATTAAGATTGAAATTCGTGCAAGAAAAAATAATATCTATGCCCAGAACGCAAATTTTTTCGTAAAAAAACCGGAATTGTTTTTTTCAACTATTCTAATTTCAAATAACATTGTAAATATTGCATTTGCTTCTTTAGCTTCACTGTTTCTTTTTTCAATTTTTAATATGGATGAATATGAGATATTAATTGTTACAACAATTCTACTCCTACTATTCGGAGAACTGATTCCCAAATATGTAGGAAGGGAATTGGCTGACAGTTTAATATTATTTTGTTCTGTACCACTTAGGTTAGCACTTATACTATTATATCCGCTTGTTAAAATTACTTCTAAAATCTCTTCAGTTATTGATCGTATGATAAAACGGGAAGAAGATGAAATTTTACAAATTATACAAACAGAAGATATCCGAACCCTTATTGAAGAGAGTTCGGAAGCTGGCAAGATGGATGAAGACGAATCGGATATTATAAACAAAGTTATTGAAATTCGTGAACAACGAGTTCATGAAGCGATTACACCTCGGATTGATATTGTTGGAGTTGATATAAATACGAGCATAAACGATGTAATAAATCGTTTTATTGAATCCGGTTATTCAAAATTAATTGTATATGAAGAGAACTTAGATAATATCCGCGGCATAATTTTAATAAAAGATTTTTTCACTCAGCAATCTGATTGGAAATCATTCATAAGAAATGTTGAATTTGTACCCGAAACTAAAAAATCTTTAGAGATGCTTAATGAATTCTTAGAAAAACATTTTTCTTTGGCTGTTGTTGTTGATGAATTTGGCGGGACTGCTGGAATTATTACCATGGAAGATTTAATCGAAGAATTGTTCGGTGAAATTAGGGATGAATACGATGAAGATGACAACATTGTTAGAAAATTAAGTGAGAATACTTTTATAATGCACGGTAAAGTTGAGATTGATTATTTATCCGATGAATATGAGATTGAGATATCTGAAGGAGATTATGAAACTATTGCCGGCTATTTAACTTATAAACTTGGAAGAATTCCGGTTAAAGGAGAATCCTTTAAGATTGACAACTTCACAATTCTTGTCTTAAAATCAGACCGAACAAAAATAGACTTGATAAAACTTACTATTGATTCCCTCAAGTCTGAGTAAACTTTTTCACTTTTCTATTTGTTACAATTAAAACTATACGCGGAAAAATTAGAGATATCTTTTCTTACTTTTTTGGGAAAAATGACGGAGTAAATAATCTTGAGTCGAATGAATTCATAGATATGATTAGCTCAGAAAAGGAATGTTTAATTCTTGATGTTAGAACTATCGAAGAATATAAACAAGAAAGAATACCAAATTCAGTGTTGATTGATTTTTATCGACATGATTTCATTGATCAACTGCAGAAATTAGATATATCCAAATGTTATTTAATCTACTGTCGTTCGGGTAACCGTAGTTATCATGCAGCAAAGAAGATGATGGAAATTGGCTTTGAACGAGTTTACAATTTAAAAAGTGGTATTATTCAGTGGTCGGGCGAAATTGAATCAGACTGAATCAAATCAACATCCAATAATATACTTTGACAGCATTTGTAACCTCTGTAATTCCTTTATTAGATTTTTGTTAAAAGTTGATTAAAATGAGATCTTCCGATATTCCTTTCTGTCGACTATAATCATAAAGAACCATGCATCATTGAAAAAAAGAAGCAAGACAATAGAAACGATAATCCTAAAGTTGAATGATGAATACTTTTTCCAATCTGAAGCAGTTATCAAAATATTTTCAATTCTTACAATGCCGTGGAATTATTTTCAATCCCTTGGATTTTTTCCAAAAAGAATGCGGGATGGCATTTATCAACTTGTTGCAAAACACAGATACTTTCTCTTTGGTAAAAAAAATGACTGTATGCTCTTTCCCAATAATAAAAAACATTTATTTGTGAATGGGTAAACCAAATTTCAAATGGAAGTAGAGTCATAATTAACTTATCTTTGTCAGCAAACTTTACAATATTATTGAAATATTCAGTTAACTATAGAGATAATCATTCCAAAGCAAGAATTGGCGAATTTGAAACTTCCCATGGAGTTGTTCAGACGCCAATATTCATACCGGTTGGAACTCAAGGTACTGTAAAAGCTATCACTCAGAGAACTCTTGAAAATGAAGTTGATGCTGAGATTGTTCTTTCAAACACTTATCATTTGTATTTAAGACCAGGAACAGAAATCTTAGAAAAAGCCGGTGGTTTACACAAATTTATGAATTGGAACAGACCAATATTAACTGATAGTGGTGGTTTTCAGATTTTTAGTTTAACTGATCTAAGAAAATTAAAATCGGATGGTGTTGAATTTCGTTCACATCTTGATGGCTCAAGTCATTTTTTCACTCCTAAGAAGGTAATTCAAATTCAGAGAAGTATTGGTTCGGATATTATTATGCCTTTGGATGAATGTACTCCTTTCCCAAGCGAGTATGAGTACGCAAAGAAATCGAAAGAGCTTACTTCAAAATGGGCAATTGAAAATAAAACTGCATTTGATAATTCAAATTCCTTGTATGATCATTCTCAATATTTGTTTGGGATAATTCAAGGGAGTATCTACAAAGATTTACGTGAAAGTTCTGCAGCTGATTTAATCAAGTTGGATTTCGATGGTTATTCAATTGGAGGGCTAGCAGTCGGTGAACCGATGGAAACTATGTACGAGATTGTTAATTTTACAACTGATTTTATGCCACAAGAGAAACCACGGTATTTAATGGGAGTAGGAAGACCGGAAAATATTTTAGAAGCAATCTCCTTGGGGATTGATATGTTCGATTGTGTAATGCCAACACGTAATGCGCGTAATGCTTATCTATTCACTTCCGAAGGAATTGTTTCAATGAGAAACACCGCTTACAAAGACGATTATACTCCTTTAGATAAGAATTGCAACTGCTATACTTGTTCTCAGTTTTCAAGAGCATATTTACGTCATTTATTTAATGCTAAAGAAGTCTTAGCATTAGAGTTAGCAACAATACATAATCTAACTTTTTATTTAAATCTTGTTCGGGAATCAAGAAAAAGAATAATTGATGGTTCTTTTATAGAATGGAAAAAAATTTTTAGTAAAATAATTTCAAAAAATGTTCAATCAAAATAGGAGGATTAAGTGGATCTTTTATTAGCAATGGCACCACCATCCGGCGGTGAAGGCGGTGGTGGCGGATTGGTAAGTACTTTGATAATGTTCGGTGCTATTTTCGCAATCTTTTATTTTATGATTATTCGTCCGCAACAGAAAAGAGCAAAAGAAAGAGAAAAATTGCTTTCTGCTGTTGAGAAAGGGGATAAAGTGATTTTATCAAGCGGATTATATGGAACAGTTGCTGGTTTAGAAGAAAAAACTGTTTTAATAGATGTTGGCAATAACATAAAGTTAAAATTCGAACGATCCGCTATTGCATCAGTAGTTAGGGATGATAAAAAATAAACCTGAATGCCCTTTCTTCAAAGAAAGGGCAATTGTTCATAAAGGAATTTTATGAAAGTACTTGGATTAAAAAATAATTTCCTTGCTATAGATAAAGAATATTCGAACTACAAAGACTCACAGATTGTAATTCTATCTGCTCCGTTAGAAAAAACTGTTAGTTACGGCAAAGGGACTTTTCTTGGACCAAAAGAAATCATCAAGGCATCTCATTATGTTGAATTTTACGATGAAGAACAGAGTAGAGAACTCTGCTTTGAAAAAGGGATTTGTACTTTAGAAGAAATCAATCTTAAAAAACTTTCAGTTGAAAAATCAATCGATAAAATTTATAAAGAAGTATTAAAACATATTGATGCTGGTAAATTTGTTGTAACCTTAGGCGGAGAACATTCCTTATCAACAGCACCAATTAAAGCCCACCATGATAAGTATGAAAATTTATCAATTCTTCAAATTGATGCTCATTCAGATTTACGTGAAAGTTACGAAGGATCAAAGTTCTCTCATGCTAGTATAATGGCAAGGGTAGCTGAATTTAATTCCAATATTGTTCAAGTTGGAATAAGAGCACAATGCAAAGATGAAGCTGAATTTAGAAAACAGCATCAAATTAAAACATTTTACTCAAGAGAAATAAAACTTGGAATGTACGGCATTAATTGGCAAGAGTTGGTTTCAAGTAATTTAAAAGAAAATGTCTATATCACTTTTGATGTTGATGGATTTGATCCTTCATTTTTACCAGCGACTGGTACCCCAGAACCTGGTGGATTATTCTGGGATGAGACTATGAATTTGTTAAAAATTATTGGGATGGATAGAAATATTGTTGGATTTGATGTTGTTGAATTGGCTCCATCGAAGTACAGTAAATCTTCAAATTTTATTGCTGCTAAATTAGTTTACAAAATACTCAATTATGCTTTTATTGATAAGTAGAATTTAATTTATTGGAAGTAGTTTCCTTCAAAATGGAGGATAAAATGAAAAAATTTGTTATAGCATTTCTATTAATTGCTAATAGTTTTTTAGTTGCCCAAGAAAAAATTTACTTTGCAAAAATTGAAGGTGATATCGACCTTGGTCTTGCACCTTATATTAGGCGAGTTGTTGAAGAAGCTGAAAAAAATTTTGCACAAGCCATACTTTTCAAGATTAATACATTCGGCGGAAGAGTTGATGCAGCAACTCAAATTAAAGATGCCATTTTAAATAGCAAAGTTAGAACTATAGCTTTTGTAGACAAACGTGCTATTTCTGCTGGGGCGTTGATAACACTCTCATGTGAAAAAATTGTAATGGTACCAGGTGCATCTATTGGGGCTTCAACTGTTGTTGATCAAGCTGGACAAAAACAATCCGAGAAATATCAATCATATATGCGTTCTGAAATGAGAGCAACTGCAGAAAAAAATAAACGCAGAACGGATATTGCGCAAGGAATGGTTGATGAAACTATAGTTGTCCCCGATCTGCAAGACGACAGCACAAAACTAATAACTCTAACTTCTGAAGAAGCATTAAAGTTCGGAATAGCTGATACTATCCTAAGCTCAATTGCCGAAGTTGAAAGATTTTTTAATTATGAAGATGCTGATATTATCACAATTGATTCTAATTGGGCAGAAGATGTTGTCCGCTTTCTTAATAATCCAATTATCTCTTCTCTATTAATTATGCTTGGGTTGATCGGACTTTATACAGAAATAAAAACACCGGGCTGGGGATTACCGGGGACTCTTGGGGTTATATCACTTGCGTTGTTTTTTGGAACCGGTTATATATTAGAACTGGCATCAATATTAGAAATTCTCTTGTTCATAATTGGATTTATTTTACTGTTAATTGAAATTTTTGTTATTCCTGGATTTGGTGTTTTTGGCATCTCCGGAATTGTGTTAATGATTGGAAGTCTGTTTTTAGGACTTCTTTCTGATTTTGACCTTATTGATTGGGATATTATTTCTTTTGCTATTATTCAATTGGCTGCAACTTTTGTAGCAACCGGTGTTATAATATTTGTATTATTAAAATTTCTACCAAAGTCAGACATGTTTAACAAACTAATTCTTAAAGAGCAAGTTGCTGAAAAATCAGGTTATGCTTCCAAACCGACTATTGAACATTTAATTGGATTGGAAGGGAAAGCTTTAACTGATTTGCGTCCTTCCGGATCCGCGTTAATTGATGGAAAAAGGATTGATGTAGTTACAGAAGGAGATTATATTTCTAACGGATCTAAAATAATCGTAAAATCAGTTGAAGGATCTAAGGTTGTTGTAGACTTAAAAACATAGCACAGAATTAAACTGTGCTATGATATTTATATTAATTCTACAATATTTTTATTAGTAGAATTTTCTTTTCTTTTAGTCTTTCTTAATTTCTGCATAGAATCTTTTGCCAGCACTTCAACACTTATCTCAACATTAGTAGTAGTTTCAGATTTAATCAGGATTCCTTTATCAATATTATAAATAATAAATCCGTCACCAGACATTTTTGGATCATCAAAAGAATATTTAACTCCTTCTTGCTCGCCTTTTTTATTGCCAGTGTATGTAACCGAAAGATCGGCAGAAATTTTTGCAGCTTTGTCTCCATCAATCTCAAAGAAATCATCGACTTTAAATTTTGCAATATTTTCCAGAGTAAAAACTGTCATTTGACTTGGGTATCGTCTTTCCCAAGTTGAATCTTTTGCAATTTGTTTTTCAGGAAGTTCTCTGAATATTAATTGAGTTAATGGTCGGACTGCTGCATTACTCAAATTTTTTGCAAGTTGTGCTCTTTCTTCGGTAGAAAGTTTTTGCTGCTGAGACTGAATCGATATCATTTTATCGATCATTTTATCTAATCTGCTTACTTCAATTACCTCACCTTTTGGAGAAATTCGTGCTCTGTAAGGAGAATTTGAAATTGCAGAATATTCAAGAAATTTTTCTTGTTCTTCTTTAGAAGGATTTGCCTTTGTATCGAAGGAAATTTTTTGTCCATTAATATTTGCCGAAACTTTTACTGAAGAAATATTTATAGCAATTTCAGCAACTTTTTCTTCATCAATCTCAATGACCTCTAAATTGAAAATGTACTGAAGATTTTGGCTGCTGTTGGATTTGATTAATGAATCAGCTTGGATGCTTTCAAGTGCATTAGTTATTGTGGTTAGTTTGTATGAATACTTATCACCTTTTTCTAAGTTATATCTTAAGGATATGTTTTGATCTTTTATTTCAACTGATTCATAGGCTTTTGATGAATCATAACCAGTCGATTTATTTTCTTTATCTGATTTACTGCATCCAACGATTATAATTATTATTAATAATGAAATTAATTTTAAGTGGTATTTTGTCATTGTATTCTCTCTTTGTCAATCTCAGCTAAAAAAGACTGAATATGTTTTTCATAAATTTATTGCCATCCATTAATTTCTAGCAGCTCTTTACGAGAAAAGAAGTGGGCAATTTCTTTAAGTGCATTATCATTTGAATCCGAACCGTGAACAATATTCTCTTGAATATTATCAGCATATAATTTTCGAATTGTTCCTTCTTCTGCTTTCGCTGGATCAGTTGCTCCGATCAATTTTCTGAATTCTTCGACTGCATTTTCTTTTTCTAAAACTATTGGCACGCATGGGCCAGAAGTCATATAGATAATAAGATCATTAAAAAATGGTCTCTCTTTATGCACTTCATAAAATCCTTTTGCTGAATCTTCAGTTAACTTAATCATCTTCATGCCACGTATTTTAAAACCAGCGTTTTGGAAATGTGATATTACTTTACCAATTAAATTTTTCCTTGTACAGTCCGGTTTGAGTATTGCGAGTGTTTTGTTATTCAAATTATTCTCCGTTAAATTTGTTCTCATGACCACCGATTTTCATGAGTAAAGTTTTTAATATATTCTCAGATCGATAATATCTTCTTACTTCTTTTTTGATTTTTTCTTCAACACAACTTTTTTGACTGCTTTTTTCTTTTTTGAAACAACTTTAACTTTCTTTTTAGATTTAATTTTATCAAGAGCTTTTTTCATTGTTATGCCAATCTCTGCCGGACTTTCAACTACGTAAATACCCGATTTTTTCATTGCTGCCATTTTTTCTGCAGCAGTCCCTTTACCACCTGAAATTATTGCACCAGCATGACCCATTCTTCTGCCTGGAGGGGCGGTTCGACCGGCAATGAATCCAACAACTGGTTTTAGAACATTCTTCTTAATGAATGCAGCAGCTTCTTCTTCAGCGCTTCCACCGATTTCACCTATCATAACAATTCCATCAGTATTGGGATCATTATTAAATAATCTAATAATATCAACAAATTGAGAACCGATCACCGGATCGCCGCCAATTCCGACGCAAGTTGATTGACCAATTTTTAAGTCACTTAATTGCTTAACCGCTTCGTAGGTAAGAGTTCCACTTCTGCTAACTACACCAACTTTTCCTTCTCTGTGAATGAAGCCAGGCATGATACCAATTTTTGCTTTACCGGGTGAAATCAATCCTGGACAGTTTGGACCGATTAATGTAACGCCTTTACCTTTCAACGAATTATAAACAGAAATCATATCTCTTGCCGGAATCCCTTCTGTGATGCACACTATTAATTTAATTCCGGCATTCGCTGCTTCAAGAATTGCATCAGCAGCAAAACTTGGAGGAACAAATATAACAGATGCATTTGCTTTTACCACTTTCACAGCTTCTGCAACAGTGTTATAAATTGGAACTTTTGTTCCTTCAAATTTTTGTCCCCCTTTTCCTGGAGTAACACCGGCAACAACATTTGTCCCATATTCAATCATTTGTCCAGTATGGTAAGATCCTTCGATTCCAGTAATTCCTTGGACTACTACTCTTGTTTTTTTGTCAAGCAGAATACTCATTTTTATGCCTATAAATTATTTTCAAAAATTGACTTGCTAAATTTAAGAAAGGAGTGTGAAATTTACTTATAACTAAATTATTTATTTTATAATTCTGATATTACTTTTCCAAGCTGAAGTATTGCTATTTCATTGAACTGATTTGCCATAAGCTGCATTCCAATAGGCATCTTTTTATTATCAAAACCGACCGGAATGTTCATACCTGGAATACCGACTAAATTAGCCGAAGTTGTATATATATCAGTAAGATACATTTCCAATGGATCATTAGATTTTTCGCCAAGATTAAAAGCAGTTGTTGGAGTTGTTGGGGTTAAAATAATTTCAACGTTTTTAAAGACTTTGTCATAGCTCTCTTTTAACAGTCTTCTAACTTTTTGCGCTTTATTATAATAAGCATCGTAATATCCGGCAGAAAGCACATAAGTACCAAGCATAATTCTCCGTTTAACCTCCTTGCCGAAGCCTTCAGTTCTAGAATTAGTATAGAGTTCTTTTAAATTAGGTGTATCTTTTGATCGAAAACCAAAATGAGCTCCATCGTATCGTGCAAGATTCGATGATGCTTCTGCAGTTGCTAAAATATAGTAAGTTGGGATTGAGTATTCAGATAAAGGTAATGATACATCAATAATTTCATGTCCTTCGCTTTTCAACTTATTAAGGATATTATGTATCGCCACATTAATCTCTTGATTTAACCCCGCGCCAAAAAATTCTTTTGGAATTCCAATCTTAAATTTCTTATCAGTTGTCAGAGAATTTGAATAATTTATCTTCTCACTTTCTGCGCTTGTAGAATCCTTTTCATCTTTTCCAGAGATAACTTCAAGAATAAGAGCAGTATCTTCAACTGAATTGGAGAAAGGTCCAATTGTATCGAATGAAGAACCATATGCGGTTAAACCGAATCGAGATACTTTGCCATATGTCGGCTTCAATCCAAATACTCCGCAGAATGCAGCCGGCTGACGAATTGATCCGCCGGTATCGGTTCCAAGAGCTGCATCGCAAAGTTTTGCAGCAACAGAAACTGCTGAACCTCCGCTTGAGCCGCCTGGCACTTTTGAATTATCGTGCGGATTTAACACAGGTCCAAATGCAGAATTCTCATTTGACGAGCCCATTGCAAATTCATCACAATTTGTCTTTCCTATAATAATTGCATCTTGATTAATCAGTTTTTGAACAGCAGTCGCTGTATAAATTGAATTGAAGTTACCTAAAATTTTTGATGAGCATGTTAAAGGTTTATCTTTAATTGAAAGAACATCTTTAATTGCGATTACCATTCCGGCTAATTTACCAGCCTCGCCAGTAATAATTTTCTTTTGAATTATTTCTGCATTATCAAGGCAATCTTCGAAAACAAAATTGAATGCATTAAGATTCTTACTCTTAGCAATACTGGTCAGAAAATCCTGAACATTTTTTTTTAGTGATAGTTTATTTGCTCGAAGTAATTCTAATTTTTGGAAATGATTTTTGTATTGTAACAATCTAATTACCTAAAGTAAGAGAATTGCTATTTATTATTGGATGAGTCAGATTTATCCGAAATTTTAATATCATCTTCAACATCTTTAAGGGCTTTCTTAAATTCTCTCATTCCTTTGCCTATTCCCTGAGCAAGTTCAGGAATTTTTTTAGCACCAAATAGAATTAAAATTGCTAATACAATCAAAATAATTTCTGGGGCGCCAAGATTTCCAAACATAAAAACCTCTAGTTGTTATTTATTTAAGCGGAATTTAAAAATATTAATTGAAACTTTCTGCAATGGATCGGAAAATAAATGCACCGTCAGTTTTTTTTAGAATTGGATCACATGCATTTTCTGGGTGGGGCATCATTCCCATCACATTTTTTCTCTTGTTAATAATTCCGGCAATATTGTTTAACGAGCCATTAGGATTATAAACCTCTGATGTTTCTCCGGAACCTGAGGAATATTTAAAGATTATCTGACTATTCATTTCTAAATCTGAAAGTGTTGATTCATCTGCAAAATAATTTCCTTCACCATGCTTTATTGGAATTTTAATAACACTTTTTGGAATACTTCTAGAAAATAAAGTTTCAGAGTTTTCCACTTTCAGATAAATATCCTTACAGACAAATTTAAGAGATTGATTTTGAAGCATAACTCCAGGAAGCAGTCCAGCTTCAAGTAGGATTTGAAAGCCATTGCAAATACCAATTACTATTCCGCCATTTTCGGCAAATGAAACAATTGAATCTAAGATTGGAGAGAAGCGAGCAATTGCACCGGTACGGAGATAATCGCCGTATGAAAATCCCCCGGGTAAAATTATTACATCGGAATTTTTAAGATCAGTTTCTTTATGCCAAATAAATTGAGCTTCGTATCCAAGTACTTTCTTAACAGAATAGTAGGCATCATAATCGCAGTTGGAACCTGGGAAAACAATAACTCCGAATTTTGGTTTCATTTAATTTTTTCTAGAATAAATTCGTAATCTTCCATGATTGGATTTGATAGGAGTTTTTCTGAGTATTCTTTTACTTCTTTTTCAGCTAAAGATTTATCATTTGTGTCGACAAAAAATTCAATATACTTTCCTATCCGAGTTCCTCTAACATTATTAAATCCTAAAAGTTTAGCTCCTTGTTCAACTGCTTTACCTTGAGGATCTAAAATCTTCGGTCTTCTTTTTATTATTACAGTTGCCTTAAACATTATTCTCCTCAGTTTCTAATTCGCCATTCCCATTTGAAGTCGGCTTTCCAGTTATAAAAAAGAAGAAATATCGCAACAATCCAAATAAGACAATACCTAAAAAAATAAAAAATAGAATTTCTCCATTCGTAATTATTGCAAGGATTAAAGCTATAATTAAAGTAACAACTCCAACAATTTTTGTTTTCAAATTTCGATTACGAAGTTTTGGAAGTGCGTTATAACGGATGGTTGTTATCATTAAAATTGACATTAATATTATTAACGGAATAACAATGTGATTAAATGGTTCAATAATTTTTCCGTCCTTGTAATAAGTAAATACAAGCATCGAAATTGTAAGTGCTTGAATTGGGATTGGTAATCCTTTGAAATCACCCTTAGTTTTCAAATCTTCTACTAATGTATTATATCGGGCTAATCTCAACGCACCAAAAACTAAAAGGAAGGAACTAAGTAGAATTCCCCAAGGTCCGAACTGAAAAAGGTAAGCTTTATAAATTAAAAATGCTGGAGCTGCTCCAAAACTAACAACGTCCGATAACGAATCGAGCTCTACGCCAAATTGGCTAGCAGTATCCAATAAACGTGCGACTATCCCATCCAAAGTATCAAAAATAGCTGCTATGAGTATGAAGATAGCAGCCAATTTGAAATTATTCTGTGAAGAATAGAGGATTGACATAAAGCCGCAGAAAATATTTAAGGAAGTAACAGTATTTGCAAAAAATGCTTTCGAGAATTTATTCATTTACACGCTCGAATATAATTGTCTCGCCGGCAGTAACTTTATCCCCAATTTTAACTTTTACATCCCAACCTAAAGGTACAATGATATCGCTTCGGCTTCCAAATTTTATCATACCAAAGCGATTCCCAATTTTTACACTATCGTTGAGTCTTAAATCAAAAACGATTCTTCTCGCTAAAAAACCAGCTACCTGAGTAAATAACATTTTGCCAAATTTATTTGTAATTCCAATTTCACTTCTCTCATTTCTCAAATCAGCTTTATCATGAAACGCTACAATATAATCACCTTTTACGTAATTCAAGTAATCTATTGTTCCATCAATTGGGATACGGTTTACATGAACGTTTAGGGGAGACATAAAGACTGAGACTTGAGTTGCATCGGCATTTAAAAACCTTTTCTCAAATACATTTTTGATAATAACTATTTCTCCGTCAGCTGGAGATACAATTACTTTTTTTGATGTAGGGGGAAATCTATCTGGATCACGGAAAAAATTAATTGTAAAAAGAAGAAGAAGAGTCCCGATTACCAATAAAGGGATTTTTATCCAGGCATTTTCAATTAATAGAGCTACGATTATTAATCCAATTGAAAAGATGGAAACAATAATAAATGTACTTAAGCCATATTTTGTAATCATAATTAAAGGAAAATTAATCGATAGAGTGGCACAAATGTAATATTTTCTCCATTCAATTTCTTGTGATTCTTTTTTTTGCTAATTTTTCAAGTGAATTAAAAATTTCGTTATTAAATATTTGTTATTTGGAGGATAAATGAGTTTAAATATGCAAGGAATGTTAAAACAGATTCAAAAAATGCAAGCTGATATGGCAAAAGTTCAAGCTGAATTAGAGAATAAAACTGTTACTGAAGAGAGCGGCGGCGGAATGGTTATGGTCACTGCCAACGGGAAAAAAGAAATTCTTTCAATTAATATAGATCCAGAAATAGTAAAAAGCGGTGATAAAGAGATGTTGGAAGATTTAGTTGTAGCAGCCATAAATAAAGCTTTACAGACTGCTGGTAAAATGGCTGAGGAAGAAATCGCATCTGTAACTAAAGGGATGTTGCCGCCAGGTATGAACATTCCGGGATTTTAATCGTGTTACTCGCAGAACCATTAGAAAGAGCTATTGAAGAATTGAGTAAACTCCCTTCAATTGGGAAAAAGACTGCTCAGCGTTTAGCAATTCATCTACTAAAAAATGATCAAACTGATGTTGATTCCTTAATTAAGGCTATTGTAGAGCTAAAAACAAAAATTCATTTTTGTGTAGATTGCTTCAATCTTGCTGTGGATGACAAATGTGCTATTTGTTTAAGCCAAAAGAGGGATAAAACAATTATCTGTATTGTAGAAGAAGCAAGTGACGTAATCGCAATTGAGAAAACTAATGAATATAATGGTTTGTATCATGTTCTAGGTGGGGTTTTGAACCCTTTGGCAAATGTAACAGCTGATTCCCTTCATATTGCCGAATTAGTAAAAAGAGTTGATTCTGGAGAAGTTACAGAATTAATCTTTGCACTCAATCCGGATTCTGAAGGGGATACAACTTCTTTGTATTTGATTAAAATTTTTAAGGAATATCCACTTAAGCTAACGAGAATTGCTCGCGGATTGCCGATTGGAGGCGATCTTGAATTTGCAGATATTGCTACAATTGGTCGTGCTTTTATCGGAAGAATTACAGTGTGATGAATCTTTGGTATAAAGATTGGTTTGATTCCGATTATTACCTTAAGGTTTATGAACATCGAGACCAAGAAGACGCACAAAAATTGGGAGAGTTAATTTTACAATTTGTAAATCTTAATTCTTCTGCTTCGATATTAGATGCTGCTTGCGGAGCTGGTAGGCATTCAAAATATTTTGCATCTTTAGGTTATAAAGTAGTTGGATTTGATCTTAGCAAATCGTTATTGAAAATTGCTGCAAAAGAGTTAAAAGAAAAAAAATATAATATAAATTTTATCAAGGCTGATTTAAGACATATTTTTTTTAAGATAAAATTTGATCTCGTTATTAATCTGTTCACAAGTTTTGGTTATTTTAAATCAGATGAAGAAAACTTTGCATTTTGCAAAAATATTTATCAATCAATCCTAAAAGACGGTTACTACGTTTTGGATTATTTTAACAAAGATTTTTTAGAAATGAATTTAACTTCTCAATCGATTAAAACTTTTAAAGACTTTAATCTATCTGAGGAAAGAAAAATTAAGAATGGGAGAGTTGAAAAAAAGATTACAATTCAACTTGATGGAATAGAAAATCATTATTATGAATCCGTAAAATTATATTCATTGGAATTCATTAGAGATAATTTTGAGAAGATTGGTTATAAATTATTTAAAGCGTTCGGAGATTATCAGGGGAATGAATTCTCCAGAAAAGAATCCCCACGTTTAATTTTATTTTTCCAGAAATGAGAATAAAATATTTAATATTGGTTCTAGTACTATTTATTGTATCGTGCGATCTGTTAACAACACGTGATCCGGAAGAACCTGAAAAACTGGGCTCCAATTTTATACCAGCTACATCACCAGATGTATTATTTCAAAATTTTAAATTCTCAGTTGAAGAAAAAATTATTGAAAATTACTTAGCATGTTTAGTAGATTCTTCATTTCTAAGAAAAAAATTTCATTTCATTCCGGCTATCGGCTCTGTGACTCAATATCCGGTTCTTAATAATTGGGGTTATGCTTCCGAAAAACAATACTTTAATAACTTTAAGGCAAATTTGGGGAGCGGATCAAATGTAAAATTAAATTTTTCCAATGTTAACAATACTCCATTGGGAGACAGCGCAATTTACACTGTTGATTATACAATGCAAGTAAGCTCAAATAATATTACTTTAAACGGTAATTATATCGGCACTGCTATCTGTAAAATTTTTTTAGACTCAAGAAATCAGTGGGTAATAGTTGAGTGGCAAGATATTAAACGTGAAAACCTGGCATGTTGGAGTGATTTGAAAGGGAGGATTTATTAAGAATTATATTTTGATAATAATTCTTATTACTATATGTAATAACTGTTTGAATCCATTTGCTCCAAGTATTGATGAAAATTTGGGATCTGAGAAAGGCTTGATTAGTGATCAAAAAACTATTGAAGGAGTGTTTCAAAACTTTCAATATGTTTACACATTTAAGGATACTTTGATTTACAGTCAGTTGCTTGATAAAAATTTTAGTTTCATTTATCGAGATTATGATAAAGGGGTTGATGTTTCATGGGGAAGAGACGAAGAAATGAAGGTTACTTATGGACTACTTCAAAATACACAGAGACTCGATTTAATTTGGAATAATATAATTTCGATGACGAGTGATTCAACACATATTGTACGTAGTTTTAATTTGACAATAGCATTTAATCCTACTGATATTATTTTTGTGGATGGGCGGGTAAATTTGGAACTGAAAAAATCAGAAAACAAGTGGAAGATTTTTCGCTGGATTGATGAATCAAATTTCTAAATAGATATGATTTCATATTACTTTAAAGAAACTTTAAGAATTTTTAAGCGATCGCCATTCGCTACAATTGTTACGATTTCAATAACGACACTTGCGATTCTGCTCTGCACGATGTCGTATTTTGTAATATTGATTTCACATGATTTTGGTAAGAGAGTAAAGCAAAATATTGAAGTGTCGCTCTATTTATCAGACACATTAACTGAATTTGAAATTGCTCAGATTAAGGAAAAGCTGATAACTAAAAAAGTAATATCTGAAGTTAAGTTTATTGATAAATCAGAAGCGACAAAAGAATTTATTGCAGAAACTGGTCAGGATTTCGCTTCGGTATTAAATTCGAATCCTTTGCCGAATTCTTTTTTGGTTAAGTTCGATTCAAAATTTATTGATGAAAAATCGTTTGAAAAATATGTAAGTGAGCTGAAAACCATTGATAGTGGAATTACAGAAGTCGTATATGATTATAATGTTATTGTTAGAATTTTGAAATTTTTTAGATCTATTGAAATTGCAGTCTATATTGCAGCTTTTGTTTTATTGGTACTTTCGATTTACTTGGTTTATATTAATCATCGACTTCAATATGAAAATAATAAAAATTTGTATAAGACAATGAAATTAGTTGGTTCAAAATTGAGTCTCCTTAAAATTCCATATATTTTAAATGGAATATTTATCGGACTTATTGCCTCACTTATTTGTATTGGCGTTAATATTGTGCTGATTCAGTTGTTGACTGCAATAAATATTAACGTTAACTTATTCCATCAAATTGAAAGTATTCATTTAATACCGGTTATCATTGGTATTTCACTCGGATTTATTGGTAGTTTCTTTTCATCATTAAAAATGTCGCTAAGAATAGCTGACATTAAAAAATAACTGACATATTTATGAAAAAATATATCTTTTATATTTTCCTAATATTATTCCAGTCTATCTCCATTGCTCAGATAACCGATTATGAACTTGGAGCAAAATTAAATAGAGGGTATTATCAGCAAACGGGATTTTTTGATTTATCTGATCCTGAAGCTGTGAATATTAAAGTAGCAGTATGGGGATTTGTACGCTACCCAGGAAAGTATATTGTTCCAACTTATACAACGGTGTTAGACCTCTTATCCTTTGCTGGCGGTCCTTCGGATGCTGCAGATTTAGAGGACTTGAGAATTTATAGAACTAATGAAGATGGAACTCAGCAATTACTTAAAATTAATTATAATGATATAATGTGGGAATCTGAACTGGAATTAAGAACAAGACGAGTTCCCAGCTTGGAGGCTGGCGATATCTTAGTTATTACTGGTGAGCCGCGTCTTTATGCTAGAGATAAAGTATCTATTTGGCTCTCTATATTAAGTGCATTAATTTCTCTAACAATTCTTGTATTGAATATTGTAAGAAACTAGAGGATAATTTGAACAATAATAACTCTAATGTTTATTCGCATCAGGAAGTAAATACTCTCAGAGATTATCTGAACCTAGTTAGATTAAATTTTGTCCCAATTATTATCATTACTTTAACTGGACTTTTAGTTGCAGTTGTTTATGCTCTTAATGCACCCGATATTTATAAATCAACAACAGTTTTGAAAATCTCAAAACCTTCTGGAAATATCTTAGAATCTCCACTAGTGCCTGAGTTTCAAGATTTCGGTAGTGACCGATTTATAGCAAATGAAATTGAGATTTTAAAAAGCTATCGGTTGCGGGAAAAAGTTTCAAATGCCTTAATAGATAGTTTTACTATCAGCAATAACAAAAGAAATTTTTCTTTAATTATTCAAGATGAAGAGAAATATCCTAATAAACTCCGCAGTATAGATGCAATTACCAAACTACTTTCCGGCGTTTCGATCGATCAAAAAAGAGGACTCGACATTGTTGAGATCTCCGTTGAATCACAATCGCCAATCGAAGCTGCTTTAATTGCTAATTCATATGCAAGGGCATATAAAGAAATTAATCTTGGTTATAATAGACAGCAGCTTACAATGGTCAAAGATTTTCTGGCTCAGCAAAGAGAAGAAAAACTTAATGAATTATCTGCTGTTGAAGATGCTCTCTTAAGTTATCAAGAACAAAAGGGAATTGTTGAACTTCCTGAGCAAGCAAAAACTCTTATTGCCCAATCCTCAGATTTTGAAGCAAAGATGAACGCAACTAAAATTGATTTAACAATTACTGAAAAAACACTTAATCAATATAAAACTGAACTTGGTAAACAAGATCCTGAAATAAAAGATTACATTGAAAGTTTTGCAACTGAACCATATATAAAAAATTTACAAGCTCAAATTGCAGATCTTAAAACTCAAAAAGATCGTGCAATGTCCATTAGCGCAAATACTCAAAGAAAGAATGAATTAATAAAAGAGTACGATACTAAGATTGGAGATTTGCGTGCAAAATTAAATAGTCAATTATCTGTCTATCGTGCTGGTATTTTGGCTTCAAGTCCGGAAGAAATTAAAGAATTAACAAAAAAAGTTTTAGAAGAAGAAGTAAAGTACCAAGCTTTCTTAGCTTCTTATAGAAAGTTAGAAGAAATTGTGCGCGATTATGATAGAAGATTAACAAAATTGCCAACAAGCACAATTGACTTAGCCAGGCTGAAAAGAGAGCAGTCAGCCTACGAAAAACTTTATACACAAGTTGAAGAAAGGTATCAAGAAGCAATTATTAACGAACAATCCGTTCCCGGAAATGTATTGATTGTCGACGAAGGATTAATTCCAAAATCACCATCTAAGCCAAATCGATTATTAATTGTAATTATTGGTCTCGTTTTAGGCGGAGGCTTGGGAATTGCATTCGCATTTGTAAGAAATCATTTTGATAATACAATTAAAACTCCTGAAGATGTATCGAATAAGAATATCAATATTTTAGCGTGGATTCCCAATATCGATGGTATGGATAATTCCAATAAGGAATTTGAATTTATAGTAGCAAAAAAACCGGATGCAAGTGCTTCTGAAGCTTACAGAGCAGTAAGAACAAGAATTAAATTTTCAAAGATTGATAAAGAATCATTAAAATTAATTTTGATTACTTCTCCCACTTCTCAAGAAGGAAAGACTACTACTTCGATTAATTTAGCTGGAAGTATTGCTCAGGCAAATTTCAGGACTATTATTATTGATGCAGACTTAAGAAAACCGCGAGTCCATTCAATATTCAATCAAAAAAGATTTCCTGGATTTACTGATTACTTTTTCGGGCAAGCATCATTTACAGAAATTGTGAGACCTACTCAAGTTAACAATTTATTTTATGTTAGCTCAGGAACGATTCCTCCAAATCCATCAGAGATTTTAGGTTCAGCTCAAATGGAAGCGTTTTTCGAAAAACTAAAAGATCAATATGATTATATTATTGTAGATTCTCCTCCAATTATTCCGGTAACTGATTCTGAAATTTTAGCGCAGCTTGTTGACGGAACTATCTTAGTTGTTACTGCAAATTATACTGAAAATGATTTACTAGAAAAGGCTGTTGAAATATTGCAGAGAGATAAATCTACTTTTCTTGGAGTATTGCTGAATCGATTTAGTTACAGAAGCGGATATAGTTCTTATTATAAATATTACTATTATTATTCACGTCCAACTAATGGTTCAAAAAAGAGCCGGATAAAAGCATAAGGCATGCATAAAAAAACTGCAGTTGTAACCGGCGGTGCCGGTTTTTTAGGATCCCACCTTTGTGATAGATTACTTTCTGAAGGAATAAATGTTATCTGTTTAGATAACTTATTAACTGGTCGAATTGAAAACATTGAAGCTCTTTTTACGAATGCAAATTTTCAATTCATAAAACTTGATGTTACTAATTTTATTCATATACCATCAGATGTTGACTATGTACTGCACTTTGCCTCTCCGGCAAGTCCAATCGATTATATAAAATTGCCGATTCAAACTCTTAAAGTTGGCTCACTTGGGACACATAAAACTTTAGGATTAGCCAAAGAAAAAAAAGCAGTTTTTCTTCTTGCCTCAACTTCAGAAGTTTATGGAGATCCATTGATCCATCCTCAAAATGAAGATTATTGGGGGAACGTAAATCCGATTGGTCCTCGCGGAGTTTATGATGAAGCCAAACGATTTTCAGAAGCATTGACCATGGCCTATCATCGGTACCATAATCTTTCTACAAGAATTGTTAGGATATTTAATACTTACGGACCGAAGATGAGGCTTGATGATGGAAGAGCGCTACCATCCTTTTTTACTCAAGCATTGAAAGGCGAAGATTTAACAGTTTATGGTGACGGAAAACAAACGAGAAGTTTTTGCTATGTAAGTGACTTAATTGATGGAATTTATAAATTACTTATCTCTAATGAAGTTCTGCCCGTTAATCTTGGCAATCCTGAAGAGATTACAATTCTTGATTTTGCAAAAGAAGTAATTGAGATAACTAATTCGAAAAGCAAAATTACTTTTAATGATTTACCGATCGACGATCCTCAGATCCGTCAACCTGATATTTCTCGTGCTAAAGAGATCTTAAATTGGGAACCGAAAATTAGTAGGAGAGAGGGGCTTTTATTGACATTAAATTATTTTAAGGAAAATATAAAATAATGTCTAATCAGAAAAATTTTAGAATAGTGTGTAATAAAAAACCCCGTGTGAACACAGGGTTCTTTTGTAAACTATCAGTTTTAGATGATTTTTATTTTAATACATTCCGTCCATTCCACCATGTGGCATTGGAGGCATCGGTTTTTCTTCTTCTTTCTTTTCGTAAACAACAGCTTCAGTTGTAATTAACAATGAAGCTACTGAAGCAGCATTTTCAAGTGCTGTACGAGCTACTTTTGTAGGGTCAATAACACCAGCTTTGAGCAAGTTTTCATACACTTCAGTTTGTGCATTGAATCCAAAATCATTTTTTCCTTCAAAGACTTTATTTAAAACAACTGCACCTTCAAGACCAGCATTTGCAGCAATTTGCTTCAATGGTTCTTCAAGAGATTTTTGAACAATTTTTACTCCGGTAGTTTGATCAATATTTTCTCCTTGAAGTTTTTCAATTGATCCGATTGCTCTAACAAGCGCAACACCACCGCCAGGAATAATTCCTTCTTCAACTGCTGCTCTTGTTGCATGTAATGCATCTTCGACGCGAGCTTTCTTCTCTTTCATTTCGATTTCAGTAGCAGCTCCAATCTTTAATACTGCAACACCGCCAGATAATTTTGCTAATCTTTCCTGAAGTTTTTCTTTATCATAATCTGAAGTGGTTTTATCTATCTGAGCTTTAATTTCATTTATTCTCTTTTTGATGTCATCAGTTTTACCAGCACCTTCAACGATTGTTGTGTTATCTTTATCGATGTTTACTTTTTTAGCTCTTCCGAGGAAATCTAATGTAGCATTTTCTAATTTGAATCCTCTCTCTTCTGAAATCACTGTACCGGCTGTTAAAATAGCAATATCTTCTAACATTGCTTTTCTTCTATCACCAAAACCTGGAGCTTTAACTGCACATACTTTTAAAGTACCGCGTAATTTATTAACAACTAAAGTAGCTAATGCTTCGCCTTCTAAGTCTTCAGCAATTATTATAAGTGATTTTCCAGCTTGAGCTATTTTTTCCAACACTGGTAGAAGATCTTTCATTGCAGAGATTTTTTTATCATGAATCAAGATATATGGATCTTCCAAATTTGCTTCCATTGTTTCAGAATTGGTAACGAAATATGGGGAGATATATCCGCGATCGAATTGCATTCCTTCTACAACTTCCAAACTAGTCTCTGCAGATTTACTTTCTTCCACTGTTATAACTCCATCTTTTCCAACTTTTTCCATTGCGTCTGCAATTAATTCTCCAATTGTTTTATCATTGTTAGCAGAAATGGAACCTACTTGCGCAATTTCTTCTCTTCCGCCAACTTCTTTACTGATAGATTTTAAATATTCAACTACTTTAGTTACTGCTAAATCAACGCCTCTTTTCAAATCCATCGGATTTGCACCGGCAGTTACATTTTTTAATCCTTCACGATAAATTGCTTGAGCAAGAACTGTTGCAGTAGTTGTTCCGTCACCAGCAACATCACTTGTTTTAGAAGCAACTTCGCGAACCATTTGAGCACCCATATTCTCAATTGGATTTTCAAGTTCAATCTCTTTTGCTACAGTAACACCATCTTTAGTGACAGTGGGAGCACCAAATTTTTTATCGATAACGACATTTCGTCCTTTCGGGCCTAAGGTTACTTTAACTGCATTAGCAAGTTTATCAACACCTTGTTTTAGTGCCGATCTTGCTTCACTGCTAAATTCAACTATTTTTGCTGCCATAATTATTCTCCTTTATTTGTTCAAACTTATTTTACAATTCCGTAGATGTCGCTTTCGCGCATAATTAAGTAATCTTCACCATCAATTTTTACTTCTGTTCCAGAATATTTACCGTATAATACAGTATCACCCACCTTAACAGTAAGTTTTGTAACTTTTCCATCATCAGATACTCTGCCTTCGCCGATTGCAACTACTTTTCCTTCAATCGGTTTTTCTTTTGCTGTATCAGGAAGAATGATTCCACCTTTTGTTGTCTCTTCAGCTTCATTTGGTTTAACAACTACTCGGTCATGTAAGGGTTGGATTTTGAATTGTGCCATATTTTATAACCTCCTTTTGAATGATTAGTTAGCACTCAATTTTAACGAGTGCTAATTTAATATTATTTGGAATTTTTGTCAATAAGCTCTGATTTCATTTCAAAAAGAAGGATTTCTTTACCATTGAGTTTGAGAATTAGAAGTGAGTTTGGTCGAACTGCTCAATTTTTTTACAAATTGATAGATCTATTGTAAATGTAGTCTATATTTTTAAGCAGTTTGTTATAATTAAAAATTTCTTCGACTTCTTCTACGCTTAAATAATTTAAAACAACTTTTGAATTAAGCAATTCTTGTTTGAGAGTTTTGTCTTTATTTTCCCATACTTTCATCGCAGAATCTTGTACAAAAGCATATGCTTTTTCTCTCGTCATCCCTTTCTCTGTGAGTTTGAGCAAAACAGTCTGTGAAAAAATCAATCCTCTAGTTTGTTCGAGGTTTTTTATCATGTTCTCTGGATAAATTATTAGATTATCAACTAGCTTAATTGAAAGAGCTAACATATAATCTAAAATAATGCAATTGTCTGGGAGAATTACTCTTTCAACAGAAGAATGAGAAATATCTCTTTCATGCCAAAGTGCAACATTTTCTAAGGCAGCAATAGCATTACTTCTTAACAAGCGAGCAAGTCCGGTTATCCGTTCACTGACTATTGGATTTCTCTTGTGAGGCATAGCCGAAGAGCCTTTTTGTCCTTTTGAGAAAAATTCTTCTGCTTCTAATACTTCAGTCCTTTGTAGGTGACGAATTTCAATAGCTATTTTTTCTAGAGAAGCTCCGATTATTGCAATTGAAGTTAAAAATTGAGCATGCCGATCGCGTTGAATAATTTGAGTTGCAACTAACTCTGGTTTTAATCCTAATTGTTGGCAAACATATTCTTCAACTTTTGGGGATAAATGTTCGAAAGTTCCAACTGCTCCAGAAATTTTTCCCACACTAATATTTTCAATTGCATTTTCTAATCGGGATATATTGCGTTTAGCCTCTTCAAACCAAAGGGCGAATTTCAAACCCATCGAATATGCTTCTGCATGAACACCATGGCTTCGACCAACACAAATTGTATTTTTATGCTCAATTGCTCTTTTTCTCAATGCAGATTTAAGTTGGTTCAAATTATCAAGAAGAATTACTCCGGATGATTTCAATTGAACAGCGAGTGCTGTATCTAAAATATCTGATGAGGTCATTCCGTAATGAATATGTCGGGAAGGGGAGCCGACATACTCAGCAACACAAGTTAGAAATGCAATTACATCATGTTTAGTTGTCTCTTCAATTTCTAGAATTCTTTTAATATCAAATCTTGCCTTAGCTTTAATTTCATTTAAGTCTTCAATAGAAATTTCCCCGAGTTTATGTCGAGCTTCACATGCAAGAATTTCTACATTAAGCCAAGTTTCGAATTTATTGTGTTCGCTCCATATTTTGCCCATCTCAGGACGGGTATATCGCTCGATCATTTTCTTCTCTCTAATTTCATTTTTTTAGTAATCTGTTTGTTATCGCGCATAATTTGAAGAACTAAGTCATCGCCATTTCTGAATTCTTGAAGAATTCCTATTAACGTATTTTCGTTATTCACCTTATACTGATTAACGGCTATGATTATATCGTAAACTTCTAATCCTGATTTATGAGCTGGAGAGTTTCTTGTAATTTGTGTAACAATAACTCCACGAGTACTCTGAAGATTATAAGCTTTAGCTATATTTTGGTCAATTGTCTGAACACTTAGACCAGTCCAAAAATCACGATCTACTTTTCCATTCTCTCTTAACTCATCTAATATTCGTATTATTTTGTTTATCGGAATAGCAAATCCAACACCAATATTTCCAGCTGAACCGGCAGTATAAATCAAGGTATTTAAACCGATTAATTCGCCAAAGGCATTTACAAGTGGGCCACCTGAATTTCCGGTATTAATGGCTGCATCTGTCTGCAGCATATTAACATAATAGCGGTTATTCTGTGCGCCAAGATTCATCCCTTTCGAAGAGATTACACCAACTGTTACCGTTGGTTGATCGTTAATGTCGAAAAGCCCGAATGGATTACCTAAAGCAACGACCCATTCTCCAATTAAAATATTATCTGAATTTCCGAATTTAACATGTGGTAAATTATCTCCTTCAATTTTTAATAGACAAATATCACTAACCGGATCGCTTCCAATTATTTTTGCTTCGTGCTGTGTTCCATCAGTCATTGTCACAATAGCTTCAACTGCATTTCCAGCAACATGGTCATTTGTAAGCACATAACCATCTTGAGATATTATCACACCAGAACCTAAACTTTTAATCGGTTGACTGTAAACCCGATCACCGAAGAATTGTCGGAAGAATGGATCCATTGACCAGATGTCTCTATATTGACGGATTTCTGTGACATTAATACCCACAACCGCCGGACTTACTTCTTTTACAGTTTGAGTAATAATTGTCTGCCTCGAAGAAGCAATATCATCACTTATATTTTTCTTATTCTGGGTGTTGATGGCATTGACACTAGTATCCCCGCCAAATGTACCATAATTATTATTAGATTTATTCGGTACATGAAATATCAATGCATACGCAATTGAGGCAACTAATAGAGTTAAAAGAGCTGTAATTGAAATTATTTTAATTCTGTTCATCTTAAACCTTTTTTATTTTTAGATATTCTTTAATCGGTTCATAGTGCTTAAATAAAATTACGAGAAGTATAAGCGATACAAAAAAAGAGAATTCAAAATTTGTTTGAGCTGGTACAAATGAATATTTATTTAAAATTTCTGAAGATGTGAAAGTAATTATTAAAGTCATAGCTGATGCTATAAAATTTCCAAAATGAATATTCCTTTTATAGATATAAACAATGATCCAGATAATTCCCCAGATTATTAAGGTTGGAAGGGATAGTAGAACTGCACCTCCTCCTGAAGTCGCAAGTCCTCGTCCGCCTTTAAAATTAATCCAAAACGAATAGCAATGTCCGACCACTGCAGAAAATAATCCGATAGCTTCGAGCATAAAATTTTCACCAAACAAAAGTCTTATTAAATAAACTGCTAAAAATCCCTTTAAGAAATCAATAGTAAAAGTTAGAACTGCAATCAGCTTTGAACCAGTTACTCTTAATGAATTCATTGCTCCAACATTACCGGAGCCATTCTTTGTAATATCAATGTTTTTGATTTTTTTTATTAAAATGTATGCAGTAGGAATTGACCCTAGTACTATTCCGATCAAAATACTGAATAAAAATTCCATATTGTTCCTGAAAAATGATGGTTAATTTAATAAATTAATCAAGGCTGTAAAACTTTATATTTAGAATATTATTTACCTCTTTTTATTTGAAAAATGATGAAATAGTTCCATTTAAATTAAATTCGGCTCTTTTTCATAATTAGAAAATTGTTAAATTTAACTACTAAATCTTAAGAGTGATAATTGGAGAAAGCTATGATAAATTACATCGGGCAATTTACAGTTGAACCGGCACTGCCTGAAAAATTAGAACCAATTAGGGAAATTGCTTACAATTTATTTTGGACTTGGAATCACGATGCAATTGATTTGTTTCGAAGGCTTGATAGTAAATTGTGGGAAGAAAGTCATCATAATCCAGTCTTCATGTTAGGAAAGATAAGCCAAGAAAAGTTAAATGAAGCTGCGCTTGATGATAGTTTTCTCTCTCATATGAACCGTGTCTATGTGCAATTAAATATTTATTTGGAAGAGAGGACTTGGTATCAAAAAAATCATAAGTATGATAAAGAAAATATCATAGCCTATTTTTCTGCAGAGTTTGGATTAACAGAATGCCTTCAAATATACTCTGGTGGTTTAGGAGTGCTTTCTGGTGATCACTTGAAATCCGCAAGTGATTTAGGCTTGCCGTTGGTCGGAGTTGGATTGTGCTATAAGGAAGGATATTTTCAACAATATTTGACAAATGACGGATGGCAGCAAGAGCGTTATGAGATTACAGATTTTTATAATCAGCCAATGGCTTTAGTAACTATTGAAGATAAATCTCCATTAAAATTAGATTTAGATTTCCCGGGCAGAAAAGTATTTTTTCAGGTATGGAAAATTCAAATTGGTAGAATCCCTCTTTATTTACTTGATACAAACTTACCTGAGAATAATGATGAAGATAGAAAAATTACTCGAACACTCTATGGAGGAAATGTTGAGACAAGAATTCAGCAAGAAATAATTTTAGGTATCGGAGGAATTCGTGTGTTGCATTCAATTGGGATGCAGCCGTTAGTCTGTCATATGAATGAAGGGCATTCGGCATTTTTATCTTTGGAAAGAATTCGAACGTTGATGAAAAATCATGATCTCAGCTTTCATGAAGCTAAGGATATAAATTTTTACTCCAATGTATTCACAACTCACACACCGGTTCCAGCTGGGATCGATATTTTCCCAAATGAATTAGTTGAAAAATATTTTGCTAACTATTATCGAAATGAATTAGGAATAAGTGATAAAGCATTTTATTCTCTCGGAACAATTATAAAAGATCGAGCACCAAGTAATTTTAATATGGCACATCTTGCCATGAATATGGCTGGATATGTTAATGGTGTTAGTAAATTACATGGAAAAGTATCCAAAAAAATGTGGCAATCAGGCTTTGCAGATATTCCATTTGATGAGATACCAATTGATTACGTTACTAATGGCACTCATACTTTATCACATCTTTCAAATGATATGCAAGAATTACTCTATAGATACCTTGGCGATCGGTTTATGAGAAATCCATCAGATATAAAAGTATGGGAGCGAATTGATGAAATACCTGATGAAGAACTTTGGCGTACTCACGAAAGAAGAAGAGAAAGATTGGTTGCCTTTGCTCGAAATCGTCTGCGTAAACAAATTATCGAAAGAGGAGGATCAGCAATTGAACTTAATGCAGCAAAGGAAGTTTTAGATGCTCAAGCTTTAACTATTGGATTTGCAAGAAGATTTGCTACTTACAAGAGAGCGACATTGATTTTTCAAGATATTGAAAGACTTTCAAGTCTTCTGCTTCATTCATCTTATCCGGTGCAATTTATTATTGCCGGTAAAGCGCATCCAAAAGATGAAGAAGGGAAAAAGTTGATTCAAGAAATAATTGCTATGACTAAAGATCATCATTTAAAGAAGAAAATTGTTTTTCTTGAAAATTATGACATGAATATTGCAAGATATTTAGTTGAAGGATGTGACATATGGCTTAATAATCCACGAAGACCTTTAGAAGCGAGCGGAACCTCTGGAATGAAAGTTATTGCTAATGGTGGTCTAAACTTAAGTGTTTTGGATGGATGGTGGGATGAAGCATACCGAAATGATGTTGGATGGAAAATTGGTAATGGTGAGGAATATGACAACCTTGATTATCAAGATGAAATTGAAGCAAGATTAATTTATGAAATTTTAGAAAAAGAAATCGTTCCAACATTTTATAAAAGAAGTGAGGACAAACTACCTCGAGAATGGATTCAGATGATGAAAAATTCTATGAAAACTTTAGGTCCACTTTTCAACACGCATAGAATGGTTCAACAGTATGCTGAGAAATTTTATTTTGCATCTTATGAAAAAAGAAAAACATTATTGAAAAACAATTGTGAAAGGGGGAAACATTTTTCATTATGGAAATCAAAAGTGTATGAAAATTGGAATAAAGTAAAAGTTATTAATGTTGAGGAAGAAGATAAAAACGGTGGCCTTAAGGTTGGGCAGAAGTTTCCTATTATTGCTGAGGTAGAACTTGGAGATTTAACTCCTGATGATGTAGATGTACAAATCTATTTCGGTAGGATAGATAATGGTTCATCTGAAAGTAGAACAAAAGTCAAAATGATTTATTTGCCTAAAAAATCTAAGTCGGGAAAATATTTATACCGATGTGAAATTGAATTGAAGGACACCGGGCAATTCGGTTTCACATTAAGAATTCTTCCTAAGAATGATGTTTTAATAAATCAGTTTGAATTAGGTCTTATTCGATGGGCTAATACTTAAATAATTTGAATCGAGCGTGATTTCAGTGCAAAGAAGCTCAAATAATTTTATATTTAATCACAATTTAGAAATCATTTTAAAATATGCTTCTTGAAACCTTAGACCTTAGAACTAATGACGTTCTTATTTACTCTCAAAATTTATTTAACTTCAATGAGAGTTTTAAGATAATTTATAAAAATGAAAAGATTCGTCGTCCTCACCGGATTAGTTATTTTGATGTTTGTAATATAGTCAAAGAACCAACCGCAAAGAACTTAATTATATATCGTTTATTGACCAATGTTAATAGTTTAGATGCCTACTCTACAAAGTATGGATATTTTATTAATATCAACGGCAAAATGGAATTGATTTATTTCGATCCAATTTTTGCTATAAAAGATTTAAGGCATCTTAGATTTGATTTAGATCCGAGTCGGTTTAGATTTAAAATTCAGCAAGTCGGACTTACATCTCTAACTCGATGGGAGGGAGAACCAAATTTTGCTGAAGTTTACAATTTTGATTTGAAAGCTGTTGAAGCTCAGAACCAGAATGATAAAATATTTGCAGATGCAATTTTTGCATTTGACAACAATTTTATCGACGAAGAATTAGAAAAAGAAAAAAATCAAAAACAAGTAAAGAAATCATCACTAAAAGAAACAGTTATCGATCCGGTTGCAAATCTAAAAAATATTGCAGAAGATTCATCAACTCAATCAACTCAATTAAACTTACCTAAAACTCCAAACTCAGAGCAGATTAAAGATTTAAGAGAAGAGATTATTAGCTTACTTAAACAAGCACTGAATATTCCTGACGAACAAAAAACAGACAAAATAAAATCTACTCAAGTCGAATTTGATGAAAATGGAAATCATGATCAGGTTAAAAGCGTATTCGATCTTTTTAAATCAACAACAAAATCTGATGGTTTAACTGAAAGGGAGAAAGATTCAGTTATTCTAAAATTTAATAAGTAAAGTTGATTGATTTATTAAAAACTTTTTGAAATATTCTCAAATATCAAAAGATTTAGAATTACTATTATCGTAATTATTCAACCAATTCTAGAATTTAAAGTTTGGCTGCTTCTCGAGGGCTGAATTTCATAAAATTATTTTTTTCAGTTTATGTGACTAACAGTGCGGAGCTGTATTTAAAAGCAATTAATAATGTATAATGAATAATTTATAGTACTGAATGAAGAAATCAGATTTCAGAACAACACCTGATTACATAAAACCGATAACAGATAACTGACCACAGATCTCTAAAAACATGGACTACAAATCAAATCTTCTCGAACAAATAAGTAGTAAAACAGCAGTAATTGGTGTTATCGGGATGGGTTACGTTGGTCTACCTTTAGCACTTAGATTTGCTGAAAAAGGATTTAAAGTATTCGGATTTGATATCGATAAAAAGAAAATTCCTATTCTGAACAAAGGAAACTCTTACATAAAACATATCCCTTCATCAAGAATCAAAAAGCAAGTTGAACGTAAAAAATTTAAAGCAACGAGTGATTTCTCCAAATTAAAACATTGTAATGCTATCGTCATTTGTGTCCCCACTCCTTTAACTGAGCATAGAGAACCAGATATTTCTTTTGTAAAGAGCTCAGGTAAGACAATTGCAAAATACTTGCAGAAGGGACAGCTTATTGTTTTAGAATCCTCAACATATCCAGGTACAACAGAGGAAATCCTATTGCCATTATTCTCTAAATCAAATGGCAATAAATATGAAGTTGGTAAAGATTTTTTCTTGTCCTTTAGTCCTGAAAGAGAAGACCCAGGGAACAAGAAATATCATACTGGGAATATACCAAAGATTGTAGGTGGAATAACAAAGAATTGTTTAGATGTATCTTCTGCTTTATATAGTAAAATTGTAAATCAGGTAGTTAAAGTATCATCGTGTAAAGTTGCTGAATCAGCTAAACTTTTAGAAAATATTTATCGCTCCGTAAATATTGCACTTGTAAATGAACTTAAAATGATCTTTGACAAAATGGGAATTGATGTTTGGGAAGTTATCGAAGCTGCTAAAACAAAACCATTTGGGTTCCATGCATTTTATCCTGGTCCAGGATTAGGGGGGCACTGCATTCCTATTGATCCATTCTATCTTGCATGGAAAGCACGAGAATATGATATTCCGACAAGGTTTATTGAACTAGCTGGTGAAATAAATACTAACCAACCCTACTACGTTGTTAGTAAAGTGATTGAAGTGTTAAATAAATCTCAAATCTCAATTCGCAATTCTAAAATACTCATTATGGGTGTAAGCTATAAGAAGAATATTGATGATATGCGCGAATCACCAGCGTTAAAAATTATTGAGATATTAAAAGAGAAAGGAGCAAATGTTGATTATTATGATCCTTACGTACCTAAACTACCGAAAACAAGAAAATATGATTTTGGGATGAAATCACTTAACTTAAATAGGTTTGAATCTGAGATTGGTTCTTTTGATTTGGTTTTGTTAATAACCGATCATGATAAATTCAATGTTGGATTGATTGCAAAGAAAAGTAAACTTATTTTAGATACAAGAAATTTTATTAGGAAGAAAAAAAAGATAAAATATAATTAATATTAAATATTCTATCCCCATTTAGCAGCCAAATCTTCACCTCAGAAGAAGACCAAGCAAAAAACCTAGTATGCTTATCCACTGCTACTTGGGGATTTTTTTTCTTGTGAAATGGAATATGGTAGTGATATTTCTTTCAGGTTTGCTTTGATATCCTACAAGATATTTGACAAGAATCTTAAAATTAATTTGACAAATAGAAAATTTTATTCCCACACAATTAATTGCACCCAATTTTTCTCAAGTTTTTACTTACTAAATTATAACATGTTTTAAACTAATAAGGTAATATATAATTAATATCGATATCCTTGTTTTTCAAAAATATAATTAAAGTAAATGTCTCTTGGATTATTTTTAGTTTATTCGCTTTTCTAGCTGGTTTGACTGAAAAAGATTGGCCGAAAGAATATTTTAAATCACTCATTTCCTTTCTTTCAAAGCATCAAAATTATAAGATTATTTTACAAGGGAATAAAAGACAGAGACGCTTTATCAAAAAAATAATGCTTAAAAAGTCGGAAAGCGTTTTTAATATTGCTGGAAAATATTCATTGCACGAAAGTTCATCTCTATTATCTAAGCTTACTTATTTGTTGGCAATGATCTGGATTTTCACATATGGCAGTAGCATTAGGATTAATATGATTGGGCTTGTAGATTGTGGCTCATATGGAATCTTTTTCCCTTATCCATGAATAATAACGGCCATTTGATGTATAAAGATTTTTATTGCAAAAGATGTGAATGGCGATGTATACATTCAACACGAATATTCTAGATGGAGTAACCCCAGAATAAGTTTATAAACTCTCAATGGAAACCCTTGATGGAAAAATGATACTGATAAAATAACATTGAGTAATATTCAATTACCTTTGTATAGTCATGAGCAAATAGTTTCAATTGTTGAGAAAGCGATAACAAATAATGATAAGTTGAATTTACTTTATTGTGATTTCAGAATACTAAATTATTTGAGAAAAAATCAACTAAATATATTTACCAATTACTCTACCATTGCATA
>VGVY01000004.1 GCA_016873835.1 Ignavibacteria bacterium | reverse complement strand
GTTCCAGAATATATTCGTCCTCTCTTCTGCGATGGAAAAGGTCCGTTCAGATGGGCTGCTTTATCAGGTGATCCAAAAGATATTTATGAAACAGACAAAGCTGTGATCGAAACATTTCCAGATAACAAAGCACTTATACGCTGGATAGAAATGGCGCAACAGAAAGTTCACTTTCAAGGATTACCAGCTCGTATATGCTGGCTCGGATATGGTGAACGCTCTAAAATGGGAAAGATTTTTAATCAGCTTGTTGCAGATGGAAAAGTAAGTGCGCCAATTGTAATTGGCAGAGATCATCTCGATTGCGGTTCCGTCGCATCTCCAAACAGAGAAACTGAAGGAATGATTGATGGAAGCGATGCTATTGCAGACTGGCCGATATTGAATGCCTTATTAAATGCAATTGGAGGGGCAAGCTGGGTTTCAGTTCATCACGGAGGCGGCGTTGGGATTGGCAAATCAATTCATGCCGGGATGGTTGTGGTTGCAGACGGTACAAAAGAAGCGGAAGAAAGACTTGAAAGAGTTTTAACTTATGATCCAGGAATGGGTATTGTTCGTCATGCAGATGCCGGATATGAACAAGCTATAGAAAATGCAAAAAGATTTGATGTAAAAATTCCGATGATGAAATAATTGTCATTCTTTGCTTAGTCGTTAGTACTGAATTATCGTGGATTGATTTTATTATAAACTGCCACATATCAAACCTCTGCAAAAGGTAGAAAATGTGGTTTATATCAAGAATAAATAAAAAGGTGAAAAATGAAAGTATTAATTGCAGACAAATTTCCAGAGAATCACATTCAAACATTAAAAGAGAATGGAATTGATGTAGTCTATGAAGCAAAAGCCGGTGAAAATGATTTAGCAAACTTTGTTAAAGATGCAGAATTTATTGTTGTTAGATCAACAGTTGTAAATCAAGCAGCGATTGATGCCGGTTCAAATCTTAAAATTGTTATTCGTGCCGGATCAGGCTACAACAACATTGATGTAAAAGCTGCATCAGCAAAAGGAGTAGCAGTAGCAAATACTCCCGGTAAAAACTCTATTGCAGTAGCAGAACTTGCAATGGGTTTAATTGTTTCACTTGACAGAAGAATTCCGGACAACGTAAAAGACTTTAATTGCAGCGTTTGGAATAAAGCAAAATATTCTAAAGCAGAAGGAATTTTTGGAAAGACACTTGGAATTATTGGCGTTGGTAATATTGGGAAAGAGATTGCAAAACGTGCACAAGCATTCGGAATGAAAGTTATTGGTTATGATGTTATCAAAACAGAAGGGATTGGAATAGAATATTCTGACAATGTTGAAAAATTAATTGCTGCATCTGACGTGATAACATTGCATGTTCCGGCAAATCCTCAAACTAAAGGGATGTTTGACGAAAAATTACTTGGACTAATGAAAAAAGGTGCGATGCTGATTAATACTTCACGTGCAGATGTTATTGATGAAGATGCACTAATTAAAGCAGTTAAGGAAAACGGGATTCTTGCCGCTGTTGATGTTTTCAAAGGGGAACCGGAAGGTAAAGACGGAGCAGTTACTTCAAAACTACAGAACATCGATGGAATCTATGTAACTCATCATATTGGCGCTTCTACTGAACAAGCACAAGATGCTGTTGCCGAAGAAACTGTAAAAATTATTCTTGAATTCAAAAATACTGGGAAAGTGTTAAATAAGGTTAATTAGTATAAGGCAAATTTGATTGTCAGTCTGTCCATTGGACTCCGATGGAGAGCATATCCACTTTGGCTTGCCAAAGCGAGACTGGTTGAAGGCTGACAATATATTTAGATTACACTTCGCTAAATCCGTCTTAGACGAATAAACTCAGTGTGACTTTTTTTTAGATTTACTTAAACAAACTTAATATCAAAAATATCAGTAATAATTCCGTGATAGTAAAGCAATTTAAATAAGTCTTCCAATGCTTCAGTTTCATTAGGAGTTAATTCATAATATACAGTGCTAAAATTATTTTTGATGTGCTCTTTTACTGCAGCTGGGTAATCAATAGATTCAAATATTTCTGAAAGGGAATCTTCAATCACTGCATCAATTTCAATTATAAGTAAATTAAATTTTTCGATTGCTTCTTTATCTTGGGAAGCAAAAACAAAATTGACATAAGGCAAATCCAACATTTCTGCAATTTGATCTGAAAAACTTAATCCCATACCATATTCCCAAGAAAATATATTTTCATCTCCAACAACAAGAGTATTTTGTTCCTTATTAACTGCTTGTTTTGTATCAAGGGATATTTCAACATCAGAAGAAAATCTTTCCTTAAAAAGTATCTTACTAAGTATAACTTCATTAATTGATACATCACCGCGAAGAGAAATTTGACCTAGCTGCCGATTATCATTTTTGGATAAATAGAAATATGAATTTGATAATAAACCATCGAAGGAGATTCCAGCTTTGTTGGAAACAAAAAATGTTTTATGCTGACTTAGTTCCAAACTTGGAATCAATCCGACTGCCGAAGTATTTTCTTGAAGCGAGGTTGCTATTAATGAAGCTTCTTTAAATATTATTTCAACATTGTCGTAATTTTTAAGAGATTCCGCAAAAATTATAGAATAAATATTTTTAGGTAAGATTAATTTCATTAACAATCCCCATAAATAAAAAAGCCGCTGTTGGAAGCGGCTAGATTAAAAGTAAAACTATTTTGCGTTTTTGTCTTTAATACGAGCAGCTTTCCCAGAAAGTTTTCTTAAATAGAATAGTTTTGCTTTTCTAACTTTACCTTCACGTACAATTTCTATTTTAGCGATTTTAGGTGAATTGAAAGAGAAAATTCTTTCAACACCAACACCGCTAGAAATTTTTCTAACTGTGAAAGTTTTATTTAAAGCTGCGCCTCTAAT
The DNA here is from genome assembly GCA_016873835.1 of Ignavibacteria bacterium. Classification (GTDB taxonomy): domain Bacteria; phylum Bacteroidota; class Ignavibacteria; order Ignavibacteriales; family Melioribacteraceae; genus DSXH01. The sequence continues at coordinate 92,724 of VGVY01000004.1, read as the reverse complement.
ATTAATCACGTCGCCCTCATAAGGCTGTACTCTTTCTTTATCGCCTTCAATAACTCTAACATGAACACGAATGTGATCACCAGTTTTGAATGCCGGGAAATCAGATCTCATCTGATCAGCAACTAGCTCTTTTAACTTATCCATTTTTACTTCTCCAGTTTATTTATTTTTTTCCATTTTTCTGTTAAAATTTTTGATTGTTCTGCTTTCCATTCTCTAACATTTTTCTCGTGCCCAGAAAGAAGAACGTCTGGTACTTTCAATTCTTTATATTCTGCTGGCCTTGTATAATATGGTGCTTCAATTATATTTCCATCCATTAGAGAATCATTTAATGCAGATTCGCTATCATTCAATACTCCAGGTAAAAGTCTAACAACAGAATCAATAATGACAAGAGCAGCTATTTCTCCGCCGGTTAATACATACATTCCAATTGAGATTTCATCTGTTGCAAATTTCTCTCTAACGCGGTCATCAATACCTTTGTAATGACCAGCAATGATCATTATATTTTGCGCGAGCGACCATTTATTAGCAATAGACTGATCATAAAATTTTCCTCCTGGAGTTGGAAAAACAATGTGATCATATTTTCTTTCGCACAAAAGTTTTTCAATACATTCAAAGAACGGTTCCGGTTTAAGCAGCATCCCTGGTCCGCCGCCAAAAGGTTTATCGTCAATTTGCTTATGTTTATCATGTGCATAATCTCGAAGATTGTGCACAATTATTTCAACTTTTTTTCTCTCTTGAGCTCTTTTAATAATGCTTGTATTAAGAGGACTAATAAGAGAATCTGGAACAGCAGAAATTACATCAATTCTCATCATCATAAAGTAAATCGCAGTCGGATACTAATTCTAATCTCTTCTTTTTTATATCAATATTTTTAATGTAATCTTTAATTGCCGGAATCAAAATTTTTTTGTGTTGAGAATCTTCAACTACATAAACATCATTAGCTGGTAAAATCAAAACATCAATAAGTTCACCAATTCTTTTATTGTTTCGATTAACTTCGCATCCAATCAAATCATGAATAAAAAAAAGATCTTTTTCTAATTTAACACTGAAATTATCATCAATAAAAATTTTCTTGCCAACAAGAATCTTTGCATCTTCACTTGTATCAAACCCTTGGAATTTTAAGGTAATTCTCCCGTTAATTTCTGATACATTTTCGATAATAAATTCTTTCCTATTGCCGAAGAACTCAATAAAAGCACTTTTTAAGCGAAAAAATCTCTCATTGAAATCGGAATACGAGTCAATTACAACGTCCCCCTCAGAACCTTGAACAGCTACAATCTCTGCAATTAAAAAATATTGATCCACTAATCATTAATAATTAGTCTAATATTTTCAAAATGGCACGTTTACCATCTTTAGCAGCAATAGCAGTAAGCAATGTTCTCATCGCTTGTGCAGTTTTACCTTGCTTGCCGATTACTTTACCAACATCATCGGCACCAACTTTAAGAGTAAGCTCAACAGTCTTATCATCTGGAGTTACTTCTTCAAGAGTAACATTATCAGGATGATCAACAAGGTGCTTTGCGATAAATTCAATAAATTCCTTCATGAGAGTACCTATATTTTGTGAATAGGGTACGTAATTAAAGTGTTAGCCTAATTAACTGGCTTCCTCGGAAGCAGTACCCTTTGCTTCCGCTGCACTGTCTGATTTATCTCCAACTTTTTCAGCGGATGCTTTCTTTTTAGATTTTACTTTTTCTTCTCTCTTTTTTCGTGCAGAAGCTAAATTAGCTTCTTTAAACTTTTTCCAATCATCTAATTTTGCATTAACCTGATCTTCTGCAAAACCTTTTTTCTTCAACTCTTTTTTTAAGATAATACCTTGATTCGATAAAAGATTTTTTACAGTATCAGTAGGTTGTGCACCAATAGCAAGCCAATATAATGCACGATCTTCTTTTATATCTATTGTTGCCGGGTCAGTTTTAGGATTATAAAGACCAATAGCTTCAATAAATTTACCATCTCTAGGTGAACGTGAATCGGCAGCAACAACTTTATAAACTGGTTGTTTTTTCTTACCCATTCTTCTTAGTCTTAACTTTACAGCCAATTTGTTTATTCCTCCTTATAATTTAATTATATCTAAAATTTTTTAGGTTTAGCATTCCGGTCTTTCCGGCCTTTGAACTGAACATTTTCATCATCCTACGCATTTCTTCAAATTGTTTAATTAAACGATTAACATCTTGAATTGAATTTCCACTACCGCGAGCAATTCTTTTTCTTCTGTTCCCGTTTAATATCTTAGGATTTTGTCTTTCTCCTTTAGTCATAGATTGTATGATTGACTCCACTTTTACAAGTTGCTTATCGTCAATATCTGCATTTTTAATAGCAGAATTGATTCCGGGAATCATACCAATCAAAGATTTCAAAGAACCCATTTTTTTAATCATCTTAATCTGCTTCAAAAAATCATTGAAGTCAAAATTATTCGACATCAATTTCTTTTCAAGCTCTTCAGCTTCTTTTTCCTCAATTTGGCTTTGAGCTTTTTCAACCAAACTAATTACATCGCCCTTACCCAGTATTCTTGAAGCCAAACGATCAGGATAAAATTTCTCAATTGATTCAAGCTTCTCCCCCAAACTAGTAAATTTTATTGGACGGTCAACAACAGCTTTTATAGAAAGAACACATCCTCCTCTAGAATCACCATCAAGCTTAGTTGCTACAACACCATCAAACTCAACTTTTTCATGAAAAGCTTTGGCTGAATTAACCGCATCTTGCCCAGTCATCGAATCAACCACAAATAAAGTTTCTGTCGGTTTGACTTTTGCTTTAATTGCAGCGGCTTCATTCATCATCTCTTCATCTACATGCAGCCTACCAGCAGTATCAATGACAACAGTATTAAGTCCATTTTCCTTAGCATATAGCAAAGATTCGGATGCAATCTCCACCGGGTTTTTACAATCATCAATTGAAAAAACCGGAATATTAATCTGAGATCCTAGAATTTTCAATTGCTGAATAGCAGCCGGACGATAAACATCTGCAGCAACTAAAAGAACATTACGCTTTCTATCTTTTAAGTATTTTGCAAGCTTTGCGCTAAAAGTTGTCTTACCGCATCCTTGAAGTCCAATCAGCATTATTGTCGTAATGCCGGAAGGGTTTAGCTTCAATTCAGCTCCAGTGTTTCCAAGCAGCTTAACTAATTCATCATAAATTATTTTTGTGATGAGCTGCCCAGGAGTAACAGAAGTTATTACTTCTTTGCCTAAAGCTTTTTCTTTAACGTCTTCAATAAATTGCTTAGCAACTTTGTAATTTACGTCAGCATCTAAAAGAACACGTCTAATTTCTCTCAGAGTATCAGAGATATTTGACTGAGTAAGCCTACCCTGACCCGTTACTCTTTTTAACGCCCGTTGAAGTTTCTCTTGTAAATCTTCGAGCATTGTCTATCTATCCAAATAAAAGATAATAAAAAGGGAATACATTTCAAACGATAATGAGTTAACTTTCCTTTAAAGCATTTGCTCCAGAAACAATTTCAATAATTTCTCTTGTTATAGAAGCTTGACGCTCTTTATTATATGTTAATTGTAATGAACGAATTAGTTCCTTTGCATTCTCAGTTGCCATATCCATTGCTGTCATTCTTGCACCGAGTTCAGCGGCGTAGGATTCTAATAATACTCTCCACATTTGAGCATTAAGGTGATTAGGCAAAAGTGCATTTATTATCCCAACTTTATCAGGTTCATATATATAGTCTGTAAACTGAATATGCTCAATACTATCATTAAATGGTTCTATTGGAAGTAACTGTTCAACATTAGTTTTCTGTTGAATGACTGATTTAAATTCATTATACACAATCAAAACTTTATCGATCTCGCCTGATATGTATTTGCTTGATAATTCTCTAATAAATCCAGAGGCAAATTCAAATTTTAGATGAGAAAAAATTCCAGGGAAGGAACCAATAATTTTATAATTTCGTTTAGAGAAGTAATCATTTCCTTTTTTACCAACACAATACAAAAGTAGATTATCATTATTTAACATTTCATAAAAATCATTTTTCATCATTTCTTCTGCATGGCGCATAACATTCATATTAAAGCTACCACACAATCCCCTATCCGATGTAACAACAACTATTGCAAGTTTCTTAACTGTGCGTTCAACTAAAAGTGGATGAGAAACAGTTTTTTCAATACCAAGAAGATGCGTTAACACTTCGGCAATCTTTTTTGAATAAGGTCTTGCATTAACAATGTTTTCCTGAGCTTTACGCAAACGTGCAGCTGCAACCATTTTCATTGCTTTAGTAATCTGCTGAGTGCTTTTAACACCTTTGATTCTTCTTTTTATATCACGTAATGTTGCCATTAATTAATAATATTTTTGCAATTAACTCTTTGTAAACTTTTCTAATAAATCTTGAATAGACTTCTTTAATAAAGTAACAGTGTCATCTTTCAATTCTTTTGATGATCTAATATTCTCATAAATCTGCGGATATTTTAATTCAATATATTCAGCAAGTTCTTTTTCAAACCTTTTTATATCTTTAACTTCAACACTATCCAAAAAGTTATTTGTACCAGCATAAACACTTACAACTTGCTTTTCAACTGGTACTGGAACATATTGACCTTGTTTCAAGAGTTCAACAAGACGAGCTCCTTTAGCAAGAACTTTTTGTGTTATTTTATCAAGATCGGAACCAAATTTTGCAAATGCTTCAAGTTCTCGATACTGTGCTAAATCAATTTTTAAGGAGCCAGCTACTTTTTTCATTGCTTTAATTTGTGCGTTGCCTCCAACACGAGAAACGGAAATACCAACGTTAATTGCTGGACGAACACCAGCATTAAATAAGTTTGGCTCTAAATAAATCTGACCATCTGTAATAGAAATAACATTTGTTGGAATATAAGCTGAAACGTCTCCTTGTTGGGTTTCAATAATAGGCAGAGCAGTTAAACTTCCACCACCTAACTCTTCGCTCAGTTTTGATGCTCTCTCTAATAAACGTGAATGCAAATAAAATACGTCGCCAGGATATGCTTCTCTTCCAGGAGGTCTTCTCAATAGCAATGATAATTCCCTATATGCAGCAGCTTGTTTTGAAAGATCATCATATATAACTAATGAGTGTCTTCCTGAATCTCTAAAATATTCGCCAAGTGTTGCGCCTGAATAAGGAGCAATATATTGTAATGGAGCTGGAGTAGAAGCTGGTGCAGATACAATTGTAGTATAGGCCATTGCACCTTGTTCTTCTAATTTCGCAACTACTTGTGCAATTGTTGAGTTCTTCTGTCCGATAGCTACATATACACAATATACCGGCTTAATACCATTTTTCTTTGCTTCTTCAGTATGAGTATATTTTTGATTGATAATAGTATCTACTGCAATCGCAGTTTTACCGGTTTGACGATCGCCAATAATTAATTCCCTCTGCCCTCTTCCAATTGGAATCATAGCATCAATAGCTGTAATACCAGTTTGGAGCGGCTCTTTAACCGGCTGACGAGCAATAACACCAAGTGCTTTTCGTTCAATTGGTTGATAGCTATCAAATTGAATATTGCCTTTTCCATCAAGAGGTTCGCCAAGAGGATTGACAACTCTTCCTAATAATTTATCTCCAACTGGAAATGAAGCAACACGCTTTGTTCTCTTAACTGTATCGCCCTCTTTTATTAAAGTGCTTTCTCCAAATAATACACATCCAACGCTGTCTTCTTCCAAGTTGAGCACCATACCAGTAACATCATTCGGAAATTCAACAAGCTCACTAGCCATTACTTGGGATAAGCCATATATTCTAGCTATACCATCACCAACTTGAAGAACTGTTCCCACTTCATATACATCTATTTCATTATCGAATCCCGCGAGTTGTTTTCTAAGAATCGCAGAGACTTCGTCTGGTCTTATTTCAGCCATAAAATTTTTTCCTAATTGTTCGAAAAACTAAATTCTTCTGAAAATTTCTTTCTCAATAATTTTAACTGATGCTTGACAGATGCATCCATCACCTTATCTTCAATTTTAACAATAAATCCTCCAATCAATTCACCATCAATGCTAAATTCCGGATCTACTTTTTTATTTGTTTCTTTTTCAAGTTTAGAAACCATTTGTTTTTTTATGGTATCCTTTAATTCAATTGCAGATGAAATTTTTGTTCTGATTATTCCTTCATGCTGATCGCACAATACGAGAAATTCTTTTGCAATTTCAAATAGAATATCCTCGCGATTTTTATCAACTATAAACTCAATAAACTCTAATGTTTCTGAGCCTATTTTTTTACCGAATATTTTTCCGAGAATATTTTTTTTGTCTTTCTGTTTAATCACCGGAGTTTTTAAAACAATTCTTAATTCTTTTGATTTTTGAAGAGTATTAAAAATAAGGTTTATATTTTCTGCATATTTCTTTAAAGATTTTTTTTCCAAAGCAATTTGAAAAAAGGAGTTTGCATATCGATATGAAATTTTAAAAACACTCATGATTAATTTTTAGAAAGATCGTCCAAATATTTGTTAACAAGTTTAGTTTGTTTTTCTTTGTCCAAATTTTCTCTTAATATTTTCTCAGCAGATTTAATCGCGATGTCCGCAACTTGTTCTTTCAAGTTGTTAAAAGCTTCAAGATTTTTTCTTTCAATTTCATTTGAAGCATCATCAATCATTTTCTTAGCTTGAGCTTTGCTCTCTTCAAGCATTTGTATTTTCAACTTTTCAGCATAATCACGGCCTTGCTCAACAATTTTTCTGCTTTCCTCTTCAGCTTTTAACATACTAACTTTATTGTCAGAAATTAATTTTTCTGCTTCTTTTTTTGCATTCTCGGCTCTTTCGAGTGATTCTTTAATAAAATTCTCTCTTTCACTCAAAGTGTTAAGAATTGGTTTCCAGGCAAGTTTTTTTAATATGAGCATTAAAAAAATAAATGTAACTACTGTCCATAATATTACACCCGGATTTACATCGAGCGGACCACCCGCTTCACCGCCGGAGAAAGCTAAAACAAGTAAGTTAGCAAATAACATAATTATAACTTCCTTTTAATGACAAAGAAATTTTTTTACTTTAACGCTAAGAGAATGCAAATAACTAAAGCAAATAAAGAGATACCTTCAATAAGTGCTGCTGCAATAATCATTGAAGTTCTAATTTCACCAGCGGCTTCAGGTTGACGTCCGCTAGCTTCCATTGCTGCACTAGCTAATTTGCCAATTCCAAAAGCACCGCCAATAACTGTTAATGCTGCGCTAAATCCAGCTGCTAAATATGCATATTCCATTTAAGTCCTCCTCTTATTTCTATAATTTTATTAATGTTCTTGATGATATGCCATCCCGATAAACAATGAAGACAGCATTGTAAAAATATATGCTTGAATAAGTGCTACTAAAATTTCAAGCAGAAAAATAAAAAGTGCAAATGATATTGAAACCGGAACTACAAAATAAGTTCTTAGAATAAATATTAATCCTAATAAAGCCATTATTACAATATGACCAGCAGTCATGTTAGCAAAAAGACGTATTGCTAATGCAAATGGTTTTGTAAACAATCCTAATATTTCAACAACAAACATTATTGGCAGTAGCCAAAGTGGAATTCCATGAGGAATTAATCCTTTGAAATATCCGAAGAAACCATTTTTCATTACACCGCCAATCTGAATAACAAAAAATGAAATTGTAGCTAATGTTGCAGTTACTGAAATATTACTTGTTGCTGTTGAACCATAAGGAATTAGACCTAAAAAGTTACAAGTAAGGATGAAAAAGAATACTGTTAAAAGGTATGGTAAAAATTTTTCGAAACCATGCCCAATTGTGGGTCTTGCAATCTCATCTCTTACAAAAACAATCAAAACTTCCAAAAAGTTTGTTACACCTCGCGGCACAAGAGATTTTTTATAAGCTTTTCTAGCAGAGATAAAAGCAAGAACAAGAACTAAAATAGCAATCCACATAAATACAACATGTTTCGTAATGGATAAATCCATTCCGAAAAGCTCAATATGAGGTAAATGGATTACACCGAAAGGAGTTAGATCCAATTCGCGTGCATCAAGCACATGATGCATAATCCAACCGGTATCAGAAGAACCGTTACCTGAAGCTTGTAAAGAGTCTTTTACCGCTAATGTATCAGAATACCACATTATAACTTATTTTTAGATCGATTTTGGCTTTTCTATCTTTTTTCTAATTATATATATCTCGTATATAATGAACATTATATACCAAATTAAGAGTGTAAATATAAAGCCATAAAGCTCAATATTCAAGAATTTTATAGCTATGAAAATGCCAATTAAGGTTAGAATAAGACGAAATGCTATACCACCAAGGTTAAAAATGAGGAAAGTTTTATTTGATTTCGAAAATGAATATTCAATCGAAACAATGAAAACTAAGAAATTGATCAAAATTAACCCAGTTGCATAGAAAAATGAGTCTATAAATTGATCTGGCAACCATTCAAGGAAGTCTAAAAAGAAAAATAGAATAACTACACTTACTAATAAAAATATGGGGATTTTAATTCTTTGTACCACTCTTTTTCTTTGTATTTAAATTGGTAACAGTTTTAATGAAATTATAAATTCCAGCAAATACTCCTAAAAATGAAAAAATAATGATCATAATTGGATAGGTGTTAAGTTCACTATCTAACCATCTCCCTAGAAAAAACATTAATATGATTGATGCGGCTAATTGTGTACCTAGTCCTAAGTAAGGACCAATTGAACGATATGACTGCGAAAATTTAGTTGTATAATTTTGAGGTTCTTTCATTCTCCAACTTTTTGCCTAGCTTCACTCATGGAACTGCTTCCATCAAAGATAGCACCTTCTTCAATAATTAAAAACTTTGTAATTAAATCTCCTTTTAAAACTGATCTAGGTTCTAATCTTAATCTATCAGATATTTTTACTTTACCTTGTATTTTACCATTATGAGTTAAATTCCTTGCTATTACTTCACCATGTATTTCAGAAGAATCGCCAATTGTCAAATTTCCATTTACTGATACATTCCCATTAATAATTCCATCGATTCGGACATTCCCTTCGCTAAATAAATTTCCGTCAATTTTTACTCCGCCACTAATAATGCTTACTTCTTCTGAATGCAATTCTTTTTTTGATGCCATTATTTATCTCCTATTTAGTAATTATATCTATGGGGTTAATGGGTTTTCCTTTCTGCCAGATTTCAAAATGCAGATGTGGTCCTGATGTATTAATACCCGAGTTTCCACTTAACGCTATCATTTCACCTTGTCTAACAAATGACCGCGCCTTTTTTAATAGATATGAACAATGTTTATAAATCGTAACATAATCATTATCGTGATTAATGATTATCGAATAGCCATCATCAGTCGTGTAATCAGAAAAAACTACGATTCCGCCAGCAGAAGCATAAACTGGTGAACCAATTTTCAAACCAAAATCAATTCCAATGTGACCTTTTTCCGGATTATAATTTTGTGTTATTACTCCGCTTGCCGGTTCTTGAAAAAATAAAATTCTTTTTTCATCCTGAGTTGAAATTGCCTCTCCAAATAATTTTTTAAACACAAAAAGAATATTGCCGCCGATTTCAAGTTTTTTATTTATCGTATTCTTTAATGAATCGTAAATTGGATCATCTGCTTTAGCTGAATCTTTTTTAGCAAGTTTTAATGCAAATTTCATTCTCTCGTTAGTTGAAAGAATTGATTGAAGCTGATTAGATAAAACTTCCACTTTGGATTGAAGGTCAGTTATTTTTTTTCTTTGTTCAATTATCTCTTGATTGTCAATAACAAAAATAAAATCCTTTAATGGTGTAACTGACATGATAAAAATAAATACCAACCATGCAACACATGTATAAAGAACCACATAGAAAATAGTCCTAAACAAACTGAACTTATAACTTTTTGTGCTTGTATCTGGTATGTTCGGCGTGATATATATAGATATTTTTCTTAAATAATCAAATTTGAACCAATTCATTTAGTATCCTTATAATCGGCTTCAAATATAATTATTTGACTGTTATTTTTCTTGAAAAGAAAGGATTTGATTCAACTTTGCATCTACTAAATCCGGATGCAAATTAAAGCCGCAATCGAAAGATTTAATGTGACATTTTTGTTTTCCATGAATTCCGCAAGGTTTGCATTCTAACGCACTAAAAGATATTACATTGCTCTGCTCATTATAAGGATAAAACCCAAACTCCGGGATTGTAGAACAATAAATTGTTAGCGTTGGGATATTAGCAATCATAGCTAAGTGAGTTGGTGCGCTGTCGTTAGTTACTAATACAGAACATTTTCTAAGAAGTGTAATAGATTCAATAATACTTAATAAACCGGCAGTAGAACTTGAGCATTCGCGATGTTCACTTTGCAAAGAATTACACAAAGTTTGGTCCTCATTTCCCCCGATAAAATAAACAAAATAGCCGCGTTTAATTAAATACTCTGCAATTTTAGAATAATATTCTCTGGGATAAACTTTAGTCTGCCAAACGGATCCCGGAGCTATTGCTGCTATTTTTTTATTATCAATGCTAATTAACTTTTTAATTTTATTTTCAACTTCTAAAGGAATATTAACTTCAGGTAATATTTTCCAATTATCATCTATTAATTCCAAGCCAGCAAGTTTTAAATTTCTTGCAACTTCATGAATATTTTTTTCATAGTGAACTAAATTTTTATAAACAAATTTCCAAGATGAATTATCAAATCCAATAGTTGATCTCACTTTAGTTAAATATATTAAAGCAGAAGTTCTGAACGACCGATGGGGTGAATAGATTTTGGTATAATTTCTTTCTTTTAATAATCTGGCAATTTCAAAAAAGGATTTTATTGATTTATGCTCTCCTTTTTTATCATAAACTATAATATCATTGATATAAGGAGAATGAGAAAATAGTTCAGAAGTGGTGGGGATGCAAACAACATCAATTACAGAATCATTAATACTCTCTTTGAGAAATTGAACCAACGGAAGTGTTAATACAGCATCACCAAGAAATGCTGTTTGAATTACTAAAATTTTTTCTTTTGCCATTAATACTTCCATATTTTATGCATCCAAAAATATTGATCAGGATACATTCGAACATGTTTTTCAATAAATGAAATATATCTTTGTGTTAATTCATTTATTTTATCATCATAGCTTTCTGGTAAATTTTCAAAGTCTAATACTTCTGTATAAGCCTTGTACGAAAAATCTTTTTGTCTTGCATAAACTACAAGTAAAACCTTGCTTTCAGTTCTCAAAGCAATTTCAGCAGTACCGGTATAAAGTGAGGTTGGATGATTAAAAAAAGAAAATCTTCTTTCAATTGCTGGACCGCGCTGATCACCGGCGATTCCAACAACATCACCATTTTTCAAAGCTTTGTAAATCTCTTTGACCGATACTCCAGTTGAAATAACTTTTATTTTGAATTTGTGCCGGGTTTTTTCCAGCCACTCAGTCATGTACGGATTACTTTGCGGCTTTACTAATACATTATATACTTTATCAAAGTGAGGTGTAAAAGATAATACAACATATTCCCAGCTGCCGAAATGTCCGGTCAATGCAATTATTCCATGATTGGATTCATAAAATTTTTTAACCGAAGCAAAATCTTCAAATTTTACAATTCTGCTTATATCATCTTTAGAGAAATATGGGATTAACATTAATTCAAAAAAAGTGATTGTAATGTTTTGGTAATTTCTGCGAGCAATAGTTTTTAATTCTTTATCTGATTTATCAGGAAATGCAATGTGCAGATTTTTCAGGACTGTTTTTTTTCTGATTGGAACAAAAAAGTAAACAAAGTTTCCAAAAAATAATGCCAACTTGCGCGTGCTGTTTAAGCCAATCGAATGAAAAATTCGAGCAAAAAATCTAAAAATCCAAAATTGAATTTTGTATTTGTTTAGCATCAATTTTAATCGGTTGCAAGTCTGCGTTGCCAAGATTCGTCGATAATTTCTCCCCTCTTGGTTGAATGCAGCAGCTCATAATTCCCAAAGCCGGTTACATCACCAAAGATAAAAGAGACACCCCCTTCAATAGAATTAAAAAACCATATTTCATGCGGTTTTAAGTTTGATTCGTTTGGATAGAAATCCCTTTGGTCCGGCTCGCCATAGGTTAAATAGACTCTTCCTCTATCTGTTTTATAACCAGGTCTTCCGGCTACGCTAAAGTTTCTATTGGTATATTCTACTCTTCTCATATAGTCAATCTTAAATTCATTTTGAAGAGTTGAAGGATTTGCATCTCTATTCTTCCAAAAATAATAGAGAAATTCCCTTTTGGCATTCAATGAATCAATTTTAGTATAAGCATCAATTTCATTTTGAACTGCGATATATTTCGATTGATTAAATACATCATCGCACTCTTCTTTGGTAAGAATAGCAAATTCACTTCCCATTACTCCGGCTGCCATTCGCTTTATTTCTGTTGAATCTACAACATCAGGGTTATATAAGAACAATCTTTTTGCGGAGATATAAGCTTGATTGGTTTTACTATCAACTAAACTAAAAACTAAATTGTAAGAATCTGTTGGAAACTTTGACAAATTGATGAGGCCTATTTCCACCAAAGATGTGCTTCCTTGATTAATGTTTTTTGATTGTTTATAAACTGAGGCTCCAGCACTATTAAACAGATTTTTGTTAAGTGTAAATGAAGAAGATTCATCTTCCAAAACCAAATCATATAATTCAAAATAGAAAAACGCAACCGGCATTTTATTCGAGTAAAACATGGATGGATTTGGAATTACTTCAATAGTATTCTTATAAAATAGTGATCGTGTATCAACATTCTCTCGTTTAATATTTGTTGCAAGCTGAATATCACTTACAGAATATTTTCCTTTCATAAATGGAATAATCTTCACTCTCTCATTAATATTCTTCGATAAACCTTCGTTTCTTGAATCATAAGCTTTAACTGTTAAAGCATAATCGCCTTCCGGAACAACAAATCCAAAAACTCCCGTTAATGTTTTCGAGGCTCCATTGTTTGAAGAATCTCCAACAATACTTTGTATTTTCCAGCTCTTGTTGATATAAAAAGTGTCTGCATCAATATCTTTCATCTCAATATGAACAATTGCTTCAATTACAGTTTCGGTTCCGGATTGAATCACCTTCATATTTTTCGGATTAAGGTCATAATAAAACTCCATATAGACAGATTCATTATCATATTTGAACCGTGCAAAATCAAATTCAAATCCAAGTTCATTCTGAGCATTAAGACTCGAATAAATAATAAAGCCAAAAAGCAGACCAGTTAGTAATTTTTTCATTGAACTAAAACTCCTAAAATTTCTCTAAAATATTTCACAAACATATTTAAACATTTGATGGCATAGAATCAACACAAGAAAACTCCTCTTTATGAACAAAGAAACGATCAGATTTAAAATAAAAATACCTAAATCCTCTTTCGAGGATTTAGGTATTTAAATTCAACTCTCAGACTATATTATAAACCGAGAGTTACAGTGAATACGTGATTGCTGTCAAAGAATTTTGCTTCTCTGAATGCATAATCAAATTTCAGAGCTGCGCCGCCTAAATTATAATTCAAACCGAACCCGGCACTAACACCGAATACATTGTTATCGGTTTCTAATTCTGGCATCATTGTGTATCCGCCACGTACGAAGAATGTATTATTGTATGAATATTCAGCACCAAATTTATACTCATCGCCGTAGAAGTTACTGTTCTGGAATACACCAGCTAAACTCAATGTATTTGTTTGATTGAAGTTTAGGTTATATCCCAATCCGAGTTCCAATGTTGATGGAAGTTCGAATGCAGCTGCATCAAGTTGGTAATATTGTGTTGGTCTTGCAAGATCAATTGCATTAGCTCTTTGGTTAAGACCGCTTCCGGCATATTCCATCTGCGGACCTAAGTTCTTAATTACTAATGCAAAGCTTAATCCGTCAACGTTACCTAAATTTTTGTAAGAAATACCAATGTTGAATGCAAGTCCAGTAGCTGAAACTAATTCAATTTTTTCAGTTACTAAATTTGCGGTAACACCAACAGCAATTCTATCACTTAACATCTTTGAATATGTTAATCCGAATGTCATGAACTGTGGTGAGAACATTTGTCCAGTTCCATCAGGACTTTGAACAGTTGTAACTGGAATTTCGCCAACATCTAATGTTTTGATGCTAAATGCAAGAGCGCCAAAACCTTCAATGTTAGTTGATACAGCACCATATTCTACATTAATATCAGCAATGTAGTTCATGTGAGAAAACATTACGTTTGTACTAGAACCGCCTCTAGATAAGTTAGCGGGATTCCAATACAAAGCTTCAACTCCAGTAGCACCTACTAAGGTAGCTCCAGCCATGGAAATACCTCTAGCGCCAACCGGTACAAGAAGCTGAGCGGCACCAGCAGTACCATTTCTGCTTCCACCACCGGCCCATACGCTGCTGGAGATAAACAGCGCTACTAAAAGCAGATGACTAATTAATTTTATTTTCTTCATTTCTTTTCTCCTTCAATTTTTTAGAATTTATCCAGAACTTGTTGCTCTTGGATAATTGCAACTTTTACGATTTTTGTTTTTCCTAAGTCTGGCATATCAATATGTACTATGTATAATCCACTTGCTACTGGCAATTGACTTTGATTGTTCAAATCCCATCGCTGGAATTGCTCAGGACTATCTTTTACAATTGTCTGGATTAACTGACCAGCAAGGTTGAATACTCTCAAAGTAGCTTTTTGCGGCAGATGACTGAATGTCACAAATCTTTGATATTTATTCAACTCTTGAGCGTTAACTCCATAATATGGATTTGGAAATACATTGATATCCTCAACATCTTGTTTTGCCAGTTCAGGATCATTTACTACTGAAGGAGATGTAAATTGGAATACATCATTCTTTGTTACTGCTTTATTAGGATATATAGCCAGTTGATCAGTACCTGTTCCATTTGGTGAGTAACCTACTGCACCTCTTCTTGCCATAGAAGTGAAGTACATTACTCTATGATCCGGTGCAACTGAAAGAGCATCTGTTTGATACTTAGGATTTGGAGTAGCATCTGTATATGGTTCATCTATTATCCACATCCATTCACGCGGACCAGAAGCAGCGGTATTATCTGCAATGTTTAAGTAGTTACCAGGCCAGTATTTTCCGTCGACCAAACCACCGGCAACGTTATTTTCCAGGAAGCCAACTGACAAGCGTTTTGGTGAAGTAGGAACATCAATATCCCATACAGAGAAAGGTACATTCTTTTCGTATGCCTGGAACGGATAGACACCAACTGTATTTTTCCTATGAGGAGCGAATTCTGGTTTAGCCGGAGCGCCACTAGCACCTCTCATATAACGATATCCATAAGACATGTTTGGATCGTTCAAATCAAATGGCGGATCATAATCACCTGTAAAATCAACTTTGGCAAATTTCAGAAGAATATTTTTAACTTCGCCTGCACCAACCACCATTACTCCATCACGGAAGATTGATCTTGGACTTGCCCAGCCCCATGCGCCATGAAATCCTTCAAAATGGAATCCATCTGCACCAGCCCATGTATGTCTTCTTGCTCCAGAGGGTATATCCCAACCCCATAAGGTTTTATCAGCAGTTGAGAACATATCATCAGGTTTAATACCCGGAGGTGGACCAGCAACTTTAATTTGCAATCCATCAAAGAAGAAATAATCATCATCACCGCTCATGTTGGTTTGATCTGCCAATAGAACAGTATTATTTCTTGTTAAAGTCCAAAGAACTGCGCCAGCATGTGCTGGATCATCTTTGAATGTAACTTTGAATGTAGCACCAGCAAGTTTTGATGGATCAACTACAGTTGCTTTTACAGTACCATCACTCTTACCGGCAGTACGTGTTGCTACTATTTCATTTCCAGGTTTCAACGGATAGCGCACCCCTGGATTTGGTTTCTGTGGAATAACTTCAATTACTGCAATAGAATTTTCCAATGCTCTTGGAACAGCATTAAGGTCTGGGTTATAAGCATAAGATGTTACTGCGAAGTAATATCTTGAACCATTCAACATAGGTGTTCCGCCTTTGAATGCATCTGTTTTAGTTCCAAAGAATCTTTTAACACCAGAATCGGAACCGAATTGAACAACTTTGCTTTGAACCACGCCGCCAATTGGGTCAAATTCTAGATCAGATACTTTAAGAACTCCGTCAACAACATCATATGTAGCAAGTTTTCTTGCTTCAGACATTTGAGCAGTTCTATTTGGCAACTGATAAACGTTATAACCTTGGAATGCAAATCCGCCTTTAGAATAAGATTCTGTTGCTTTTACTTTTGTTGGGTTTCCGCCCCATGATAACACAACTTCACCATCAAATGCTGTTGCGGCAACTTCTGGCGCTGGCGGAGCTGTTGGTACATTAAAGAAGTTATCATAAGCTAATTGCGCTTGAAGATCATAGAATTTTAACAATTGAATTGCACCTAATCTATCAACACCTGGAATTGCACCAGCGCATAATTCTGCAATTACAACTTCTTGTGTATCGCCGTATGCCATGTTGAATGGACCAGCGGTCATACATAAACGACGATCTCCAGGTGGGTGTAATTGACCATCAACCCAGCCTTTACCAGTTACCGGATCTCCAGCTAATGTAAAAGGAGTAACTCTGCCAGTATTCGGATCTGTGAATGGAACACCGCTTGTAGAAATTCTACCGCGGAATAAGTTGTACCATTGTAATGTTCCTTGTTCATAATTTCCTTGTGCTGGATCTCTGTATATCGCATCTGGATTAATAAAGAATGCGAATGAAGTCATCGGTAAATTCTTTTTACCCTGAACATATTTTCCCTTAAAGATACCTCTATCGGATGCATTTCCAGCTACTAAAGGACCTTGGAAAAAGTCGAAACCGGAAGCTGGTGGTGGTAGTGGATTATATGTTGCATCATTTGCAGTTGCATTGTAGCAATATCCTAAGGATAAAGTAGTATCGCAGCCAACATAATCGTCACCAGCATCACCTAAGTCTGGGTCAGACCACATTGAAACATACATTTCAGTGAATGCTTTTTTAGCTGCACTCTTGTTAATAATCAAGAATTTTCTGAAGAACATATTTCCAAGAGCACCAGTCGCATTGTAACCCCAAACAGTTGCTTGTTGTTCAATACCCATTGGTAGAGAACCATACATATAATCTGTTTGTGCTGGGTCTAAATCGTTAGTAACAAACCAGATGGTTTGGTCTGCGCCAGGAACTCCAGGAATATCAACTGTTGGTTGATAAGTTCCATTTCCGTTAACATCTTCAAAAGGAGCTCCATAAGAAGCTGGCCATTCGTTCCAGTCTTTAGCATATTGTGCTCTGATAGCATCAACAGATGGACCATCGCCGTCTGCTAATTCTGCACTTAAATCGCCTTCTTTATAATCTCTTCTAACACGGTAAATTCTTACATCTGGATCAGTTGGCATTGCTCTAGTTCCGTCTGGTTTAATTCTACCAGCAACAGTACCTTGACGGTAAACAGAACCGCCAACTCTGAACTGCCCATCTACTTTTCCTCCCCATAGAAATCCAGATTGGAATACAGCAGTTTTGTTACTTCCTTTTGGGAAAACCAATCCAGAATTTCCGTTTTGGTTTATATCAGTTTCGCCATCATACTTAATCCATGTAGAAATATTATTGATGTTGAACTTAGTATAAACCGGTGTTCCTAATGTTTTGTTAAGAGTAGAGCTTTTGCGATCGCCACCACCTTTAGCAAATGCCATCGTGGAAAACGCTACTAAGATCAGCGCTACACTTAAATATCTAATTAATTTTATGTTCATGTTTTACTCCCGTTTTTTTCAAAACTTGAAATTAATATTCTAACCTAACACCAAGACGAATTTGACGTGGAGGACCATAAAGGTTTCCGGCACCTCCGTAACCACCTTGGTAATCAAGGTTTCGTGCTTTCCAAAGAGCGACATATTGATCGCCATAAGTTGCAATCAATTGAGCAGTAAGTTCTGGATTGCTGATTACGCCATCGTCGTCAGGTGAACCGGTACGCATGAATACGTTTCGAATATTTTCTTTGTCAAATAAGTTGATTACATATACATAAACGTTCATTGATAATTTTCCGAACAAGCGAATAGTTTTATCAACTCGTAAATCAACTTGTAATTCACCAGGAGTAGTTGAAGAATTTAATGCTTCAAGAGGTTGTCTGAATCTTGCATCAAATTCAGCATTCAATGCACCGAAGCCTCTTGTGTATGGATGCCCGTCATTAAATGTTGCTAATAATGAAACTCCAAAATCATGTAGCAATGCTGGTCCATCATTTGGTCCAAAACGATAATCGATGTTTACATTTCCTCTAATTGCTTGGTTGAAATTCAACAAGCTGATGTATTTTGGATAAAAGATAGTAACACCATCAAGAGGAGCACCAACAACACCATTATTTGAATATGGATTCGATCCGGTACCGCGCGCATCCTGGAATGAAATATTAGCATTAGCCGCTAATCTTTGATATCTGCGCATGTTAAGAGTAAATTCAATACCCTTGGTTGTTGCATAGTCACCATTCTGCAGTGTGTTATAATTTTGGAACGCAGAGGTTCTTTGAACTGGAATATTTGTATACTGAACGTTGTCTCTAATATCTCTGTAATAACCAGTAATATCGAAAGACATGAAATCAGTTAATTGTTGAGTAAAACCTAATTCATATTGAGTGGTTCTTGTTGGTCTAATGTTAGCACCAGATGGTTGGGGAATAAAGAAACCACCCTTTATTTCAAATCCTAATCTATAATAACCGGTATAAGCAGTATTTAATGATGGTTGTTGAACGAATTTACCAAATTGTGCGTGAAATACTGTCTTGTCTGTAACTGGGAATGAGAAACCAAGACGCGGACTGACAGCACTGAACACTGGTACATCTTGCCAACCAGCAGCTTTTAATTCACCCGAAGTATTATCAATTGCTAAATCAGGCAAACTTGGATCAACAAACATTAAGTTGTCGATATCAATATAGTCATATCTTAAACCAGCATTGATGATAAGATCTTCATACTCAATTCTATCTTGAATATAAGCAGAAGCAAATACTGGTTTATGAGGAGTGTCGAATCCATCTCCGTCATATTCGTTGCCGAATACATCATAACCGTAATTACTAACACCGTTAGTTATTAACAATTGGCGATTGTAAGCTTCTAAAGTTGGATATTGTGCGCTCGGTTGATAGTTAGCAACTTTTGCTGCTAAACCAGTTTGACCGCCAACTCCCCAACTACGAAGTGTATATTGTTGATACTCACCGCCAATTTTGAATGAATGGCTCTTTCCTAGCAAGAAAGATAATGCGCCGTTAAATGACATACTTTTTCTGTTCAGTTTACCATAACCGGTTGGAACTGCGCCATCACGGGTAAAGGTGAAACCAAGAATGTTAATTGTTGTTGGCGTTACATATCTTCCAACTCTACCAACAGTTCTATCTTGTGCAGATCTTGGGATTGTCCAGCCAGCAGCTGCGTTAGCAACGCTGTCGCCATAAGCCCAATAATCTGACCCTAAACCAGGAGTAAAGGTTTCACTTTCTTGTGTATAATATCCAGCTGATAATTCATAGAACATAGATGGACTTAATACGTGTGTTAATTTTACGGAGAATGATCCGTTGGAATTTTCATTTCTGCCGCGTCGTGTTTGTAAGAAGTTTCCAATTCCTCCTCCGCCAGAGTCACCGCTATTAGAAGTATATGTTCCAGTCAATCTAACTAAGATTGGCTTGAAATCCATATTAAGTGTTCCAGTGTATGTATAAGTTTGACCTTGAACACCCATTAATGGACCGGCTGGATAAACAAAGTTAATAGTATCTAATGATGTTGGATCACCAATCTTGCCAATGTTTACACCTGGCCAAGGTTGTGGATCTCCATCTTTGTTATAAACATAATTAAAGTTACCAAAGAATTTTATCGTGTTGCCGAATAATGGACCGCTCAATACAGCACTCATTTCATTGTAACCCCACCAATGAGCACCTAAGCGTTTTGTTCCATCATAAGCATCAGCTTTGCTTTTGAAAGTTACGTTATCAGTTATGTATTCAAAGCTAGCTTTTAATTGTGGTCCGCCGGATTTGAATTGCTGACGAATAATACCAGCATTAGCACCACCAAATTCAGCAGTGTAACCACCAGATTGAACTTGAATTTCTTCAAGAGCATCTTGAGAAACTCTAACTGCATTACCACCAGAAATCGGGTTTGTTACTGAAACACCCTCTAAGTAGTATCCAACTTCGTCACTTCTACCACCACGGATGTAGATAACACCATTTTGATTAACTACACCAGCTGTTAAACTAATAATGCTGTTAACACCACGAACTGGAAGAGCTTGAATATCTTCACTAGTTGTAATGCGCACTGCATTAGTAGCATCTTTTTGTATGAGTGGTTTCTGAGCGACAATTTCTACAGTACCTACTTGAATGTCCTCACTTGGAAGTTCAAATGATACATATGTTGTAAGGTCTGCATTAACTCTCACATTGGAAATTGTAATTGATTGAAAACCTAAATATGAAGCTCTTACAGTGTAAACACCAGCTTCAAGGTTCTGCAAGAGAAATTCGCCACTTGCATCTGTAGCAGCACCGGTTGTGGTTCCCATAACAATTACGTTGGCACCAATCAGCGCTTCGCCAGTTTGCAAATCAACTACTTTTCCCTTAATTCTACCCTTTGTACCAGCAGTGAGTAAAACTGGACAAAGAGCAAGAAATAGCAAAAAGTAAAAAATCTTTCGATGCATACTATACTCCTTAATTTGTTAATTTAATTAAGAAAGGGTTTGTTTGAAGTGAAAACTTGTAATTAATACTCAATAACTACCTCCTTCTTTTTAGATTTTTATTTTTATTTATTTAATGAAGATAAACATTGAGAAATAGTAGTGAATTTTTCCATGAAAAAATCCGGAACCATTTGAAATATCGTATTGTCTAATCCGAAATTTATATTGAAAGTTATTTTTCTTGATTGCATTGAACTCAAGATAACCCTATACACTTTCTTAGTCAAGTTTTTTATTGGATTTCGAAGATTTTTTGAGAAGTCCCCTTTCTCATAATCAAAATAATATCTAATGTAGTCTTTGTCAAGGTCTTTATTGAGTAGTATTTCTACAATTTTTTATGAATTTCGACCTTATTACAACTAGTATTTTAACTTATGCTAGTTAAACTCTATTAAAATTTCAACGATTTAATATCACCCCGTTTTCATTGAAAATAGAGATTCCACCTCGAAGAGTAGAAAACCATTTGTTGTTTTTATTATCAACGAAAATATTAAAAACTAAATCATCAGATAAAGGAGAACTTCCACTTCTAAAAGTTTTAAACGATACACCGTCATATCTTACAACACCTTGACCAAATGTACCAGCCCAAATTACATCATTAAAATCTGAAGCAACACCGTAGAATCCTTCAATCGGCATTTTAGAATTTTGCGGATTTAGAATTTCAAATTTTTCACCGTCATATATAACAAGACTACCAAACTTGTAACCAAATATTATTCTATTTTTTTTGTCCGATGTTATCCAATAAGCAGCGTAATCAAGAGATCCATAATTCATTTCTTTTTCAGTTATCCATTTTCCGTCTTTTATCCAAAAAAACATTTCTGCAGTCCCAATCCAAAGCAGATTATTTTTATCTTCGTAAAGAATTGTTACTTTGTTTTGAGTAAGTGGTGAATTTTCTTTATTAAACACTTCCCACTCAGTACCATCAAATTTTGCCATTCCACCAGAAAAAGTTCCGACCCAGATATTTGAATTATGATCCACGATTATTGAATAGATCCAGTTACAAGGTAATTTAGAATTTGATCTATTAAATATCTTCCAGGTTTTTTTCTGATCAAATACTGCAACCCCGCCGCCGTAAGTTCCAATCCATAAATTTTCATTTTTATCGAAAGCTAAACTGTAAACATAATTGTGAGGTAGAGGAGAATTTTTTGTGTTAAAAATTGTCCACGATTTTAAATCATATTTTACAAGACCAGCATCGTAAGTAAGAATCCAGTAGTTTCCCTTTTTATCTTGAACTACTCCGCGGATTCCATTTGTAGGCAAACCCGAACTGTCCTTTTGAAGAATTAACCAGTTTGGGTTTTGTCCAAAGGTTAGAGCAATAGAAATAAGTAAAAAAAAATGTGTGAATAAATTTACCATTTCACTTAGGATAATAATTTATTAATCTTATCCGTAAACATTTGTTTTGGAACTGCACCAATAATAGTGTCTTTAACTTCTCCATTCTGAAGAAATAAAACTGTTGGTATACTTCTTACGCCATATTTAATCGCTGTTTGTTGATTATCATCTACATCAAGTTTTCCAATTTTAACCTTGCCGTCAAATTCATTTGACAGTTCCTCAATAATTGGCGCTATCATTCTGCAAGGTCCGCACCAAGCTGCCCAAAAATCTACGATTACTGGTTGATCAGATTTTAAAACTTCGTTTTCAAAGTTGTCATCTGTAAATGTAATTGGTTTCATTTCTTTATCATCTCCTTAAATTAAACTACTCCCCCTTTTTTAATTATTTCTCGTGCAATAATGCCTTTTTGAATTTCATTTGTACCTTCAAAAATTTTATTAATTCTTGAATCTCTGTAATATCTTTCAATTGGCAGTTCACGTGAATAGCCCATCCCTCCATGAATTTGTACTGCTAAATCTGCAATAGTATCAAGGGATTCTGAACAATATAATTTTACAATTGCAGATTGACGTGATACATCTTTTTTTAAATCATAATCTACGGCTGTTCTGTAAATCATTGATTCCATTGCATAGACCATTGTTGCCATTTCTGCCAGCATAAACTGTACTGCTTGAAAATGTGAGATTGTCTGGTCAAATTGTTTTCTCTGTTTTGAATACGAAGTAGACATTTCCAGCAATTCTTTAGCAGCACCTAAACAAGCAGCGCCAAGACCCAATCTTCCAGCATCTAAAGTTTTCATTGCTAATAGAAAACCACGTCCATCTCTTCCAACAAGATTTTCTTTTGGAATTCGTACATTATCAAATGTAATAGGATTTGTTGTGCTACCTTTAATACCCATTTTCTTTTCCGGAGGTCCAGCATAAAATCCAGGTGTATTTGTTTCAACTATAAATGCGCTTACTCCTTTTTCAGTTCTTGCAAAAACTGAAACAATATCTGCAATACCTCCATTCGTAATCCATAATTTTTCACCATTGATAACCCATTCATTGCCATCCAAAATTGCTCTAGTTCTAACATTAAAGGAATCAGAACCAGCTTGAGCTTCTGTTAGACAAAAAGCTCCTATCTTTTCTCCTTTTGCAAGAGGAGTTAAATATTTTTTCTTTTGATCTTCATCACCACCAATATAAATTGTGTTTGCACCAATCGATTGATGAGCTCCAATGAAAGTAGCAGTTGACATACAACCGCGCGCAATTTCTTCTTGCATAATGCAGTAGCCAATTTCTCCAAAACCGCCGCCGCCGTATTCCTCAGGAAATGAAACTCCGAGAAAACCGAGTTCTCCTAATTTCTTTATTAGTTCATCTGGAATTTTTTCCTCAGCATCTATTTTTGATGAAATTGGTTTTATTTCGTTATTAACAAAATCGCGAGTCATTTCGCGAAGCATATTCTGTTCTTCTGTAAATGAAAATTCAGTCATTGAAATACCGTAATTTATTTTAAGATATTTGTTGTTTTTTCACCAATGTAATTAACAACATATTCAGCGCCATCAACACCAATTACATTTCCGGAAATCCAACCGCAATTTTCGTGGCACAGTGAAACAATTGCTTTAGCAACATCCTCGGGTGTTGTTAATCTGTTGTGAGGATTTTTCGATTTTGCAGAATGCAGCATTTTATCAAACATTGGAATTTTTCTTCCAGCTGGTGTATCAGTTACTCCAGCCATAATTGAATTACATGCAACTTTCATGTTCCCCAATTCAACAGCAAGCTGACGAATGTGGGATTCAAGTGCAGCTTTCGCAGCAGAAACAGCTCCATAATTCGGAATAACTGTATGTGAACCAGCGCTTGTTAAAGCAAAAATTCTTCCGCCAACAGCAAATAAATTTCTTGCTACTAATCCTTGAGTCCAATAAACAAGTGAATGTGCCATAACATCAACAGTCATTGACATTTGTGCCGGGGTTATTGCTTCATTAATATTTTTTGTGATGTAAGGTTTTAATGTTCCAAAAGCTAATGAATGAATTAGCACATGAACATGAGGATAATCCTTAGAAGCAAACCTTTCTTTAATTTCATCTAAAGTATCATTTCTTTTTATTTGATCTGCTGCATTTATATTAAAGAAAACAGCATGTTGTCCAGTCTTCTCAATTTTTTTAATTATTTGTTGAACTTGCGGCATAGTTGCCTGGCGGTCAAGATGCACACCAAAAATACTATAACCAGCTTTTGCTAATTCAATAGCAGAAGCACCGCCAAAACCACTTGAAGCACCAAGAATAAGTGCCCACTTCTTTTCCATTTATTATCCTTCCTTGTTAATGTGGCACAAACTTAAGAAATACGATTGTGAAATCAAATCTTGGTAATTTAATTGCGTCAACTTGTTAAAAAAATTAGAGAATCATCTCCTAAAAGTTTTTTAAGACTATCAACAAAGTTATTAGATAAATTCACTGAGAAATCAATGGCAAATTCACGAGTGTTTCCATTTTCTTTAACAGAAATAATTACTGGAATATTACCGGGATTTTCTTCAATCATTGTTTGTATGTGAGCTATTACATATTCATCATGTTGAGAAGAGTCTAACATAATTCCAAGTCGTTTAGTTAATTTATTTTTAACTTCTTCTAAAGAGACTGCTTCATCAACATGCAGCTTAATAGTATCGCCGCTGCTTTCTAATTTCCCTTTTATCATTATTGTAGATTCAGGTTGAATTAATTCTCCAAACTCTTTGAATGCTTTTGAAAACATTATGCAGTCGCAAGAGCCATTGAAATCATCCAATTTAAAAAATGCCATTTGTCTTCCAGCTCTATCAGTCTTTGCAGAAAAATCTGTTACAACTCCGCAAGCTCTTACAATTTCATTAAACCGATAAGTTGAAGGTTCCCCAAGGTGCACTGTTGCAAATGAATTATATTCGGTTTCAAATTTTCTTAGCGGATGATTACTCAAATAAAATCCCAATACTTTTCTTTCTTGCGCCAGTCTTTCCTTATCTTCCCACTGTTTAATATCTGGAAGCTGGGGTTCAACATATTCAATTGATTCTGTTTTTTCACCAAATAGACTTTCCGCATGAGATTCTTTAGCAGATTTTATTTTATTACCAATATTCAATGCATCTTCTATAACCGAAAAATATTGTGCTCTAGTTCCGCCAAGTGAATCGAATGCGCCGGCAAGAACAAGTCCTTCCATTGCTCTTTTATTTACTATTCTAGTATCTACATGAGCACAAAAATCATAAATGCTATTAAAGTCTTTTCCGAGTTCAGAGTGAGCTCTTTTAATTTCTTCAACTGCTTGAACGCCAACATTTTTAATTGCAGCCATTCCAAAAATAATTTCACCATTCTTTACTTTGAAATAGACAGTCGGATGATTTACATCGGGCGGCTGTACTTTTACTCCGAGTTTTCTGCAATCTTCCAGCAGAGAAGTTACTTTATCTGTATTATCATATTTGTTTGTAAGATTTGCAGCTAGAAATTCTTCAAGATAATGAGCTTTTAAATAAGCAGTTTGATAAGCTACAATACTATAAGCTACAGCATGCGATTTATTAAAACCATAGTTGGCAAATTTATCAATAGTCTCGAAAATTGATTCTGCAATCCGTTTTGTTATATTATTTTTTTCAGCACCTTCAATAAATTTTTGACGCTGCTGCTTCATTGCTTCCAAATCTTTTTTACCCATAGCTCTGCGAAGTAAATCAGCATCAGCTAAACTTAATCCAGCAACTCTGTTTGCTATTTGAATTACTTGTTCTTGATATACAATAAATCCATATGTTTCTTTTAATATGTTTTCCAAAATTGGATGTAAATATTTTATCTGCTTTTTACCATTCTTACATGAAATAAAATCATCTATCGACTCCATTGGACCAGGTCTATAAAGAGCATTCATCGCTGCTAGGTCTGTAATACTAGATGGTTTTAATTTTTTCAAATATTCTCGCATTGGTGGAGATTCAAATTGAAATACCGCAGTTGTCTGTCCTCTTCCAAATAATTCATAAGTCCGTTTATCGTCCGTTGGAATTTCATCAATATTAATTTCTTCGCCATAATTCTGTTTAACTAAATCAATTGTATCCCTTATAACTGAAAGAGTATCCAGTCCAAGAAAATCCATTTTTAATAAACCGGCATCTTCTAAATCTTTCATATTGAATTGAGTAACGATTGTTCCATCATCACCATATGTTGCTAAGGGAACCAAGTCGCTTACTTCACCCGGGGTTATCACAACACCAGCAGCATGCTTTGAAGCATTTCTATTCATCCCTTCAAGTATTCTTGCATACTTTAAGAGCTCTTTCATATTTTCATCATCAGTCTTCTTTAACCATTCAAGTTCTTTTACTTCAGCTAAGGCTTGATCAATGGTAAAAACTCTTCCAAATTTTGATGGAATCCATTTTGTAATATTATCTACTTGTGGAATCGGAATTTTCAAAACGCGTGCAACATCTCTAATTACTTGTTTTGATGAAAGTCTATTGAATGTAATTATCTGGGCAACAGAATTTTCTCCATATTTTTCTTTAACATAATTAATTACATCCTCTCGTTTGTCATCAGCAAAGTCAACATCAATATCAGGCATCGATTTTCGCGCTGGATTTAAAAATCTTTCAAATAATAAATTATACTCAAGCGGATTAACATTTGTGATGCCTAAAACATATGCAACTAAACTTCCGGCGACAGAACCTCTTCCCGGTCCAACTGGTATTCCCATTTTTTTTGAAGCATTTATAAAATCTTGAACAATCAAAAAATAACCAGCGTAACCCATATCATTTATAACTTTTAATTCGTACTTAAAACGGTCTTCAATTTCAGGTGTAATCTGTTTGAATTTTCTATCAAGCCGTTCATACGAAAGATGATGTAAATATTCTTCCAATGAATCTGTTTTTGAATCCTTCGGAATTGGAAATATTGGGAAGTGATAATCAGCAAAATTGAGTTCAAGATTTATTTTTTCATCTATCTCAAGTGTATTTTCAATAGCTCCTTTATAATTTTTAAATAGACTTTTCATTTCATCAACAGATTTGAAATAAATTTCATCCGTTCCGTAACGAAGTTCTTTGTAATCAACGCTTCCGGTTTTATCGCCAAGTGAAATTAAAATATTATGTGCAATAGAATGATCTTTTTCAATGTAATGAATATCATTAGTTGCGACCAACTTTGCACCGATATCTTTAGCAAGTTTCGGCATTCCATTAAGAATTGATTGCTCTACTTCCATTCCATGGTCTTGAATTTCAAGATAAAAATCATCTCCAAAAATTTCCTTTAGTTTAATTGCCGTTTCTCTTGCTTTAATGTAATCATCATTACGAAGATGAACTGAAACCGGACCGGCTGGACAAGCTGTTGTGCAAATTAATCCATCATTATATTTCTTAAGAATTTCTAAATCAATCCGCGGTCTATAATAAAATCCTTCAAGATGACCAATGGTTGTCAGCTTAATTAAATTTCTATATCCAATTTTATTTTTTGCAAGCAATAATAAATGATTATAAGGTTTAGTTTTTTTAATTCCGTTTCCATATTCACCGCTTTTATCAAATCTGCTTTTATCAATTACGATATAAGCTTCCATTCCAATGATTGGTTTAATTCCTTCTTTCTTTGCCTTTTTATAAAACTCTGAAACTCCAAACATTACACCATGATCGGTTAAAGCGACGGCATGCATGTTGTTTTTCTTTGCCGAGAGAATCAAATCTTCAACGGTGCAAGCACCATCTTGTAAGCTATAATGCGAGTGATTATGGAGGTGAATAAAATCTGACATTAAAAAACCTATTTATTAAATGAGAATTGTCTCATACAAACTTGGGTAAACGAGACAAGCAAAATGTATTTGCAAATTAAGATTGACTGCAATAGAAAAATTATTTAGTACCAGTATGACCGAAGCCGCCTTCTCCTCGGTCGCTGTCATTTAAATCTTTTGATTCTTCTAATACTGCTTTATAAACCTTTGATAAAACTAACTGTGCAATTCTATCACCGCGTTTAATAAGAAAATCCTCTTTCCCAAAATTGAACATAATCACCTTGATTTCTCCTCGATAATCAGAATCAATTGTTCCCGGAGAATTTAGAATTCCAATTCCGTATTTGGATGCTAACCCGCTTCTTGGTCTTACTTGAACTTCATACCCAAATGGAATTTCAATTTTTAAATTTGTAGGAACAAGTTCAACTTTGCTTTTTTCAATTATCAAATCACTTTCAACTGCAGCACGTACATCAAGTCCGCTGCTTCCACTAGTTGAGTATTCTGGAAGTGGGATATCATCAAACAAATGTGAGATTCTCTGAATTTTAATTTTTACAGAATCCATTACCGTATTAATTCTTTCTTTTTAATAATAGTTTTATTAAAAAAATAACTTCATTCATTTTTAAGATGTTCAGAAGAAACATTAATGAAATAAATCCGACTAAGAAGAATATCTT
Source organism: Ignavibacteria bacterium (assembly GCA_016873835.1). Classification (GTDB taxonomy): domain Bacteria; phylum Bacteroidota; class Ignavibacteria; order Ignavibacteriales; family Melioribacteraceae; genus DSXH01. The sequence continues at coordinate 63,832 of VGVY01000004.1, read as the reverse complement.
ATATATAAAAATAAATTCAATTGAATAGATCAAGTAATAATAGAATGATGCACTAATTAGTATTAGAAACAAAATCTTTCCGATCTTTTTGTATTCGTATTTAATTTCATAAAATCTTTGCGATACATAAAACAAGCCACCTGACATTACCACATAACTAAAAAGAGTTGCCAGTGCTGCGCCAATTATTCCAATAATTGGAATTAATAAGAAATTTACTACAACATTTATCACCGCTCCAGAACCGGTAACCATTGGAAAGTATTTTGTTTTTTCTTCAATGTAAATTCCAGCAGTAAAGTTTACATACAATCCATGGAATAAATAACCAAGAAGAATTATGGGTACAATTATCAATCCACTTAAATATTCTCGTCCAATTATTGTTTTGCCTGGTAAAAATTCAAACTTGGCTAAGTCCTCAACAAATAGTGTAAGCACAATCCAAATGAAAGTTGCTGCTAAAAGAAATAATGTTAATATTTTTGAAAAAATTTCTTTGGCATTTTTTTCTTTTGCATTAGTTAAAAAGAATGGCTGCCATGCATACTGAAACATTGAAACAAACAACATCATAAATATTCCAAGCTTATAATTTGCCTGATAGATTCCTAAAGTTGAAGCATCTGTCAGTGTTAGTACGATTGGTCTATCAATTACTTGAACTAGCATTGCAGCAATTGATGCCGGCAAGTATGGTATCCCAAACCATAACATTCTTTTTAAAAGAACAAAATCGATTTTCAATTTTAGATTCGAAAATATTTCCGGTAGCAGAGCAAGAAAAGAAAATACTGATGCTGCCAAATTGCTTATAAATATTGCTTCGATTCCGAAATTATAAACAACTATTAAAATTAGATTCAATGAAAGGTTAATAAATATGTTAATCAATTTTATCGAAGTAAACTTTGCAGCTTTCCTTTTCAAACGAAGACTTGCAAATGGAATTAATGCAGTAGCATCAAATGCAAGAATTAGTATAAAATATAAATAAAGATAAGAATAATCGCTTGGTACTCGCATCAAAGTTAAAAAAGAACTTTTAAGAATACTCAACACAGCAACAATTATAATAGTTGTCAGCATCACAAAAACAAATGGTGTTGAAAATGAATCTTTCTTTTTTGATTCTTCTGCAAGCGAAGAGTACTTTAAAAATGCTGCGTCCATTCCATAAATAAATATGATAGTAAGGATAGCTATGTATGCGTAAATATTGGAGAAGACACCGAAGTCGCTTGTAGAAATAAAATTTGTATATATTGGAACAAGCAGAAAATTGAGGAACCTTCCAACAATTGTACTTATTCCGTATATAACAGTGTCTTTAGTAAGTTCTTTAATTTTTTCAATCATAAAAAATTATTGAAACAAAAATTTCTCAATTCAGTATTTAATAGCTTCACTTAAAAAATGGAGCTAAGGTATCGATGTAAATCTTTGGCGGTCTAACTGCTTTTTTTGTCTGAGAATTAATAAATATATGAGTTGTTGAACCTTCGGCAATTAATTCTTCTGTTTCTTTTCGTTTAATAGTATAGTTAATAAGCACTTTTGGAGAATAAAGTACTGTCACTTTTGCTGTAACAATTATTATATCGTCATAAACTGCGGCGGAAATAAATTTTAAATTTGCTTCTAGTAAAGGAAGTTGATATCCAGATTTTTCTACTTCACTGTATGGCAAGTTGAGCGATCTTAAAAGTTCTGTTCTTCCTACTTCAAAATACTCAAGATATTTACCATTATATACAAACTGCATTTTATCAGTGTCAGCATATCTAACACGTATCTCAGTAGAATGAGAAATCATTTTATCTCCGAATAATTAATCTACATAAACTCCCATCTTCCCGAATTTTTCTAACCGGTTTTGTACAAGTTTTTCCGGTTTTATCTTTCTAAGAGAATTTAATTCTTCCAAAAGTACTTTTTTTAATGTGTCAGCCATTAAGTGATGATCTTTATGAGCTCCGCCAAGAGGCTCGGGAATAATTCTATCAATAATTCCTTGTTCTAATAAATCTTCTGCTGTTAGTTTTAATGATTCAGCAGCTTGTTCTTTATAGTCCCAACTTCTCCATAAAATACTGGAACATGATTCCGGACTGATCACAGAATACCAAGTGTTTTGCAACATTAAAACGCGATCACCAATGCCAATTCCTAACGCGCCTCCGCTTGCACCTTCACCAATTATAGTTATAATGATAGGAACCTTAAGCCGGCTCATCTCTAATAGATTTTTTGCGATGGCTTCTGCTTGCCCACGTTCTTCTGCTTCTAAACCTGGATATGCCCCTGGAGTATCCAGCATTGTAAAAACCGGGATGTTAAATTTTTCTGCAAGCTTCATTAATCGAAGAGCTTTTCTGTATCCTTCTGGATTTGGCATCCCAAAATTTCTGAATAAGTTAGATTTGGTATCTCTCCCTTTTTGATGACCGATTATCATTACTTTTGCATAATCAATTTTTGCGAGTCCTCCTACAATCGCATGGTCATCCTTAAATAATCGATCACCATGAAGCTCAATAAAATTTTCTGTAATCATATAAATATAATCGAGTGTATAAGGACGCTCGGGATGACGTGCAAGTTGAACTTTTTGCCAACGAGTTAAATTTTCATAGATATTGTATTTAAGCTGATTTACTTTTTCTTCTAGTACTTTAATTTCGTCAGCAATGTCGAGATGTCCTTCATATTTCCGCATCTCGTCAATTTTATTTTCGAGATCTACAATCGGTTTTTCAAAATCCAATACATTTTTTGCCATGTTTACTCCGTTCTAATAAACATTTTGGAAAATGTTCTTCCTAAAATTTCAAGATCAAACCAAATATTTTGGTTCTTTGCATAAAATAAATCAATCTTTTTAAGTTCATCAAAATCTGAATGAGAAATATTTTCGACAAACCAAAGTCCAGTTAAACCAGTTTTTCCTACAAACAGATCGCCATGGTAAGAATTATTTAATGGACCAACAAAACTTTTTTCTCCCCTCAGAATTTTGGGAAGTCCAAGAATAAAATTAATTATGTAATTCTCTTTTGATGTGATCTTGTGAAATAAATATACGAATGGATAGATTAAAAAAACAATTAAGATTAAACTGAAAGAATAGTCAAATATCTTTTTTGTAATTCTATTTGATATTACAGAGATGTTGTATTGAACTTTTAACATTGGAATATCATCAAGCATTGAGATTGATGATTTACCAACTAAATAATCTAATTCCTCTCCTGATACCATAAACTCGACATTATAACCTTGACACTCTGAAACAATCGAAAACATTTTATCATAAGAAAGTTCTTTTGCAGACAATATGATTTTGTCAACTTTTTGATCTTTGATTATTTTGAGAATATTATCCGCAACTCCAATTACTTTATAACCATTAATAGTCTCTCCAACATTCTTTCTTGATAAACTAATGAATCCAATTACATCATATAAATTTGAAACACTTGATTTTAGTTTCAATGCGAGCTCTGAAGTATGGTTAGTACTCCCAACAATTAAAGTTTTTGCTTTTCTTGTTCCGCTTATTAATCCATATTTAAAAATTAACTTAGCAAGAAGTCTCCAGCATATTAAAAAAACAATACCAAAAAGGTATGTTAATAGAACAACTGCACGACTGAAAGCGAACTGTTTGAAAAAGTAAGTAGATGCTGATAAAATTAATAATCCATAAAATAAAGATAGAATACTTGTTAGAGTTGAGATTGAATTTTTCTTATAAACTCCAGACAACAAAGATATTATTATTTGAATGACAGAAGGAACAAAGTATACCCACGGCAAACTAAACTGTGGAAAACCAGCCCAATGTTCATTGATGTAAAACTTTTCTGCTAAAAAAATTGCTAGACTAAAAAATAGAAAATCAAGTATGATTCCCGAAATAGATAATCTAAAAACATTCAAGAAAGTAAAGAACTTTCTAAATATGATAGCAGTGCGAAGAATCAATTCTACTATTAAGGAAGTTGAAAAATGTTTTTTCACAAAAAGATGCATGGCATCGTAAAATATTTTTGTCTCATCAATTTTGCTTCTTCTAGTGCTTTCCCCTTTATAATGAATTACTTCAGTTGAATGAACATAGTAAACTTTAAATCCTTCGCTTTGTGCACGATAACAAAGATCAAGATCTTCGCCATACATAAAAAATTGTTTGTCAAATCCGCCAATTTTTTCATAAACTTCTTTTCGAAGCATTAAAAAAGCACCACTCACTGCGTCTACTTCATAGGTTTCATTTTCGTTTAAATATGTGAGATTATACTTAGCAAATAATTTACTTTTAGGAAATAATTTACTGAGTCCCATCACCTTCGTAAATGAAGTCCAAGGGCCAGGGAAACCTCTTCTACAAGCGAGCTGCAATGTCCCATCTGGATTAAGTACTTTGCAACCAGCAATTCCAGCTAATGAATTTGATTCAAAAAAACTAATCATTTCAGTTAGAGTGTTTTCTTTTACGATTGCATCGGGATTTATTAAGAGAAAATAATTTCCGACAGCAATTTCTAATGCTTGGTTATTTGCAGCTCCGAAACCAACATTTTTTTTATTTGAAATAAGTTTTATATCGGGATGTTTGTCTTTTAATACTTCAACACTTCCATCGTCGGATGCATTATCAACTATAATTATTTCTGTGTTTAGACTTACAACAGCTTTTTTAAGAGATTCAAGAAGATTAAGTACAAACTCTTTTACATTATAATTAACAATAATTATGGAAATGTCGATTTTAGATTGAATCAATTGTATTTCCCCAGCATACCTTTAAAACGGAGCTTCCAAACCATAGTTACAGCTTCTCTAACAATTTTCTTAGACATTTTTGAAGTGCCTTTTACACGGTCAATAAATGTTATCGGTATCTCAGTTAATTTGAAATTCTTTTTCCAAGTAATAAAATTCATTTCAATCTGAAAAGAATATCCATTCGAGTGAATTTTATCCAGATCAATTGCTTGCAAGACCTCTTTACGAAAACATTTAAAACCTCCGGTTGCATCTTTAATAGGCAAGCCGGTTATTACGCGTGTGTATAAATTAGCAAAGTAGCTTAAGAGAAGTCTTCTAATTGGCCAGTTAATAACTCTAACACCATAAATATATCTGCTTCCGATTACTAAATCGTATATATCGATAATCTTTTGAAAATTCTCAATTTCTTTTGGATCGTGCGAAAAATCAGCATCCATCTGAATAGCTGCATCATAACCATTTGCTAACATAAATTTAAACCCAGCAACATAAGCTGTACCTAAACCCATTTTCTTTTCACGTTTTAAGCAAATAACTCGTTTATCTCTATTTCCGAATTGTGTTACAAAATCTGCAGTTCCATCTGGTGAGTTATCATCAACTACCAGTATGTTAATTTCTGGATATAATTCCAAAATTTCAGGAATTAATTTTTGAATATTATGCAGTTCATTATAAGTTGGAATGATAACTATAGTTTTCATAATTACTCAAAATGTCCTTTTCCAAATAGAACAACAAAAATTGTTCTGAAAATTATTTTAAAATCCATTCTCAAGCTGATATTCTCTATATAAAAAAGATCATATCGTAATTTTACTTTTACGTCGTCAATTGTTTCATCATACTTATGTTTAACTTGTGCCCATCCAGTAATACCGGGTCTTACTTTTAATCTTCTCTTATAAAGCGGAATTTCTAAAGAAAGTTTTTCAACAAAGAAAGGACGTTCTGGACGCGGTCCAACAAAACTCATATCACCTTTTAAAACATTATAAACTTGTGGTATTTCATCAACTCTTATTTTTCTTAGTAGTCCACCGATTTTGGTAATTCTGGGATCATCTTTTGTAGACCAAACTGGACCAGAATGTTTCTCGGCATCTTGAATCATCGTTCTGAATTTAAGTATTCTAAAAATTTTACCATTCATTCCCATTCGTTCTTGTCTATAAAATATAGGTCCCTTGCTTTCAAGCTTAATAGCAATAGCCGCAACAAAAATAATTGGAAAAGTTACAATAATAAGAAGAAAAGAAAGTATTATATCCATCAAACGTTTTAATTTTTTCTCCCATTCTGGCATCAGCTCCGGCATAATATCAATTAACGGCACACCGTATATTTGAGATGTTCTAGCTTGCCCGCTTATAATATCGTAAAGGTCTGGAACAATTTTTATTTCAACATTTTTCCCTTCACATTTTGAAATAACTTCTAACAAAGAATCTTCATGATGCCGTTCGATAGAAATAATTATATTTTTTACATTGTACTGATCTATAATTGATTCTAGGTTATTGGCAACATCAATAACACTTACGCTTTTAAAATCCTTGCCAAGATCATTTTTATTAAGACCGATGTAACCTACAATATCTAAACCAAGTGCTCTATGATTTAAAATAGTTGTGTGAATTTCATTTGCTTTATTATTAAATCCAACAATCAATGCATTTCTGCGGCCAATTCCTTTTATTAAAAATCTTCTTTGAATACTGCGAATGAATAATCTGCCGATACTTACAAATACAAGAAAGATTCCCCAGTAAAAGAAAATGTAAAAACGTACTGAAGTTGCAGTGCCCGATCGATAATCATCCAAAAGTATTAAAAAGAATAGAATAAAAATTCCAACAAATGATGCTTTGAAGAGTGTGGAAAGTTCGTCAAATCTGGAAAGTGCGAACCAAGTTCTATACATTCCAACAAATGTAAAAATCACAAGCCAATACAAATAAACTGCAAACATTGGCAGTAAAAAGTCTGGTTGCGATATTAAATCGAACCAGCCAGTTTCAACCCTTAAGTAGAAAAATACTATCCAAGCTAAATTGACTGTTAAAAAGTCAGTGATTAGTATTAATGATTTTTCAACTTTTTTATTCAATTATTAACCACACTAATTAATTCTATTAATAATACGTTTAGCAATATTTGCACCTATTGCAAGGGAACTTGTAGCAGCTGGCGAAGGTGCATTGCAAACATGTAGAATTCTTTTATCCTCTACAATAAAAAAATCATCCAATAAACCGCCATCTCTACTGCAAGCCTGAGCTCTAACACCAGCACTTCCAGTTATTAAATCATTCTTGGAAATTTCAGGTACTAACCTTTGAAGAGCTTTAACAAAAGCACTTTTGCTAAACGATCGGTAATATTCTCCTAATCCAGTTTTATAGTTCTTTTTTAACACCTTATGAAAACCTGGCCAGGTTAAAGTCTCAAAAGTATCAAATAAGCTGAAACTGGTTTTTTTATAACCTTCTCTTTTAAAAGCTAACACAGCATTCGGTCCGGCTTCAACCTCACCATTTATTGTTCTAGTGAAATGTACACCTAAAAATGGAAATGATGGATCTGGAACTGGATAAATTAACGATTTAACTAAATATTTTTTTTCTTCAGAGATTTTGTAATACTCACCGCGAAATGGAATAATTTTTATTCCAAGATTTGGATGAGTCGTCTGCGCAACTTTATCTGCGTACAGTCCAGCACACGTAACTACTATTTTAGATTCAAATGTTTGGTTAGTGGAAATAACTTCACAATTATGTGATTTTATTTTTATGTTTGCGACCTTATGATTAAAAACAATTTGTGAAGAATAATTCAATATCAGTTCAAGATATTTCCTGGCGACAGAGCCAAAATCTACAATGCCGGTTTGAGGCACAAAAATTCCGCTAACTGCTGATACATATGGTTCAATTTCATTAATTTCATCTAAAGTCATTTTTTTTAAACCAGATAAACCATTTTTAACCCCGCGGTCATAGATCAAATTCAAAATAGGAACTTCTTTCTCTGATGTAGCTACAATCATTTTACCACAGATTTCATATTTAACATTATTCATTTTACAAAACTCAATAAGCATGTTATATCCTTCAACACAATTTTGAGCTTTTAAACTCCCTGGTTTATAATAAACACCAGAATGAATTACTCCGCTGTTATTTCCAGTTTGATGTTTAGCAATTGTATTTTCTTTTTCAATTATCAATAGTTTCAAGTATGGATTTATTTCCAGAATTTTTAACGCTGATGCTAATCCAATAATTCCAGCCCCAACAATAATAACATCATACATCATTTTATCTCTGAGTTGATTCCCAAATTACACTATGTTTTTTACGAATGAACTTAATAAAACCTTCTGCAATGGCTATGTTTGAAACTACAAAGAAATATGGAAGCGAAAAAATCAAAATTCGTTTCTTAATAATCGAAAGTAAATAACCGCAAAGTGCTAATAAATAAATTACCATTTGTAAATAAAAAATCTTTTTTGCAATCTGATTTATGTCAATCAGAAAATAACTGACAAAAAATAGGAATATCAATAATCCGGGCAATATCCAGCGTGATACTTTATGTGAAAAGAAAGCATAACTAAGAAATTTATTTTTATCCCAAAGTAACTTTTTAAATTGAAGTAAAGTTTGAAAGTTGGTAGCCCCAAATCTAACTTTTCGTTTATACTCTTCGGATAAATCCTTGCCAGTATTTTCATATGCAACAGCATCGTTGCAATAGGTAAACTTATAACCCTTACTTACAACAGATAGTGAAACAAATAAATCATCTGTCACAGCATTTTCAGTTGGTATTACTTCATATAAATTTTTTCTTATTGCAAATATTCCTCCATTTGCAGCGAGTAAAGTTCCACATCTTCCTTCTGCTTTTTTAATTAACGTTTCATACTTCCAATATTCAGTTTCCTCTACACCTTCAGATTTACTTTGCTCATCGTCAATTAGAATAAGCCTACCGCAAACACCGCCGACATTTTCATCCGCAAAATCTTCAATAATATTTTTTAAAGCATCTTGATTAAAATTTGTATTCGCATCTGTAAATACTACAATTTCATTATTTGCTTGTTTGATTAATTCATTTAGTATGCCAGCTTTTCCCATTCTTTCTTGCGATAAATAAACTTTTAGCCATGAATATTCTTTTTGATATTCTAGTAAAATTTCATTTGTTCTATCAGAGGATAAATCGGAACCAATAAAGACTTCAATTTTAGAATGATCATAATTGAGTGCTACAATGTTCTTAATTCTATCTTCTATTACTTTTTCCTCATTATAAGCAGCGATTAAAACTGAAATTGTTGGTTCAAATCCATGAATAGTAATTCTTCCGCTATTTTTTTTACTAAGGAAATAAACTACAAGCGGATAAAAAATAAATGAGTTCAAAACTATTATAGTTAATAGGTAAAACAATATTTCTAGAAAAAGAGTCATAATTATTTAGCAATCAATTCATTGTAAGTTTGTTCAAATTTTGTAGCAATAATTTCCCACCGATAATTTTTCTTGATAAATGTTCTTCCATTCTCGGCAATTGATAAAGCATCATAAAATCCATTAAAATATTTGATAATTTTTTGACTAAAATCTTTTTCATTATTAGCTATTAATATTTCTTTTTCATCCACAAGATTAATTCCTTCTTTACCAATATCGGTAGTTATTACATTAATGCCGGCAGCAAGCAATTCTAAAATTTTTACTCGAATTCCACTTCCAATTCTCAAAGGAACGATAGCCAAATTAAAATCTTTAATTTCTTGCCATATATTTTCAACAAATCCTCTAATTACAACATTGTTTTTAACTTCCTGATTTATTTGAAAATTTTCAGTTACATTTCCATACAAAAATAATTGTGTATTAGGAAAAGTTTTTAATATGTCAGAATAAATATTTTGAAGAAACCAATTCAATCCATCACGATTAGGATACCAATCGAGTGAACCTATATGTGCAATTTTATGATTGTTTTTAAGGGACAAAGGAATATCAAACAATTCGCTTTCAACACCAATAGGAATTACAGTAGAATTAATCTTGTAATTAAAAATTTTTAATTTCTTTTCATCTTCTGGACTAATCATAATACATTTTTCAAACTGTGAACAAAGCTTCGGTTCATATCTCAAAAATTTTTTGTACTGAATGAAAGAGTAAAATTTAAGTAACAAATGTTTCTGACTTTGATAATATCGTTTCATTATTGAAAGTTCTAAATTTTCTTGACGAAGAATAATGGGAGTCGAACAACAACTTTTTATGATATCAACAACCCAACCCATATGTGCATTTGTAACATGAATAATATCATAATTATTTATTCTAAGATGATTAATTACATAATCCTTCATTTCAGTTCTGTTGTATTTTGAAAGATTATAGGGCACTTCGCTAAATAAATTTTTCAGCGCTCCAAGAATGTTGTTTTTCGTGGCAATATTTATAATATAAAGTTTAGCATATTTTGAAATTTCTTCAATTATACAATCCGAATTTACATTTTGTCTGTAGCATATTATTGATATATCATGGTCGCGCTCTGCAAGATATTTTATTACCCCCCACATACTTTTGTTATGTCCGTCAACTGGAGGATAAGGTATCTTAGGAAGTATTTGTAATATTTTCATTTCTGTGCAAACTGATTACTTGGATAAACTAAAATTTGTTTTAAAAAATAATAACCTTTCAAGAGAAAACTTTTATTAATTGTTAAAATGCCAACAATAGAATAAACCAGACTTCGGAAAAACAATCCTTGCCAATGAATTATTAAAACAAGAATAAATTTAATACCATAAAAATACTTTTGATAATACTGTATTTTCCCGGTGGTTTGATTCCTAAATTTAAACCACAAATTTTTATCCGCAGCGGCTCCACCCAAATGGATAATTTTTGAATAGGGCAAGAAATAAATTTTGCCGCCAGTTTTCCTAAACCGATGACAAAGATCAGTTTCTTCTGAGTAGAAGTAGAACCGATCATCAAATCCGTCCAAGTTTTTTAATGCAATAGTTGAACAAAACATAAATGCACCACGAATTACATCTACCTCAATAGGTTCATCTTTAATTAAATTATTTTGATAATATTTATTAAAGAATTTTGATTTAGGAAAAACTTTATATAAAAATGAATTCTCAGTAATAGTATTCCATAATGAAGGAAATTCAACAACACTTTCTTGTTTACTCAAATCTGAATTCAACAACTGAATTCCAACAAAAATATTTTCTTTTGATTTTTCTGCAAACTCAAAAACAGTGTTTATCGATTTCTCAAGAAAAACTATATCGTTATTTAAGAACAGAGTATACTTTCCTTTTGCTCTATTTAGACCTAAATTATTAGCAGCAGCAAATCCAATATTTTTTTCATTTACGATTGTCTCAACTGATTTATATTTATTTGTAATTAATTTAACATCTCCCTCTGCCGACGCATTATCAACAACTATTACTTGCAGTTTTACCTTACTCGTTTTTTCAAACAAAGATTTTAAACATTCGTCAAGCAATTCGAAACAATTGTAGTTTACGATTACAACAGAAACATCTATTTCAGAAAGAATTTGCCCCATCTATCCCCGTTCAATAATTTTAATATTATCTCCTTCTCTTCTTCACCAAAAAAGTGAATAAATTTTAACAACACTAAAATTACTAATGCTGATAAAACCAAATACGCTGAGAAAGGTAAAAACGAAAAGATGTAAAGTGATACTGTTACTAAAATTATCCAGATTAAGAATTTCAGATTAATAAATGACAAACTGAATTCATGTCGAATGAGTGAAAAAGCCATAAAAGTAAAACCTAAAAATCCAGCAATAACTTTTGCAAAGCCAACACCGTTGAATGAATAATCGGGTATTAATAATAAATTCAATATCGTATTAAAGGAAACAAGGATTAATGAATAAATTAAATTGAGTTTTTGTCTGCTATGAGCAGTTAATAAATCAAGTGTGAAATAATTGAAAAACATAAACACTTGCGACCAAAAAATTAGTGATGTAGGTAAACTTGCTGATCGGTATTTTTCTCCGAAAACTAAAACGACAAATGCCTCTGACTTGAATGAAACAATAACAGCAAAAACAAAAGAAATCAAGAATAATACTTTATAGACTAGTGCGTTGATGGCATCTGTTTTAATTCTGTCTCTTAAATTCTTCACAAGAAACGGAAATACAGTGGTAACCACAACGCTCGGAATAATGTTGAGTGGCATTGTTAATCTTGTTGCCGCCGAATAAATACCGGCAGAAAATTCATCTTTTAAAGATGTTAACAATACAACATCAAACTGTTGGTACACTATAGTTAAAAGAACAAAACCAGCTAATGGAGCGGCTTCTTTTATCAGCCATCCAGTTTTGTAAAAAATGATCTTTGGCTTGAATTTGAATTTCAATTCTAGAAATACAAATTGAATTATAAATCCCGGAAGAGTTGAAAATACATATCCAAACACAAAGAAGTACAATCCGCCATTAAATACGGGCATAAGAATTACAACTATTAGGAATAAAAAATTATCCATAATTGTAAGCGTCATTGGGTAATGCATTTTCAAATGAACTTTGAAAGGTGTTGCGATTAGTTCTCTAAAATTAGCCATTCTAGTCGAGAGAATAATACTGATAAATAAAATATTAGCGAGAAGAATTTCGTCTTTTGTAAATTTCAAAAACAGCATAGCAGCATTGAAAATTGAAAGTACAATTAAGTAAATAACTAAGCGTAAGGATATTGCACTATTCAATAATTTATCGCCCTCAACTTCCTTAGAATATTCTCGAAATACTATTGGTCCTAAGCCAAAATCAATTACCTTTGAAAGAATACCCACAATCGCAACTAAATTTCCAAATGCACCAAAGTCATGAACGGATAAAAACCTTGCGGCTAAAACAAACGAAACAAAATTCAGCGCAAGTGATATTCCTTGACCAAATGAAAGAGAAAAAATATTTTTAGTAACCTTTTCTATTTAGCACCATTTTTTTTAGAGATGCAATTGAGTAAAATTTTTTCTAAATCTAAAATGATTTTTTTCCATTCATAATTATGTTTTACATAATTGAAACCCTTTTCGCTAATTTCCTTTTCAGCTTTTGAATTATTTAATAAAGTATTCACATGCTCAGCATATTCCTCCGGTTCATTAGCTACTAACATGAAATCACATTTTTCTTGAGAAACACCTTTCTGGGTCAATTCACTAACAACACATGGCATCTTCATTGCCATTGCTTGGAGTAATTTATTCTGCAGTCCAGTTCCAATCTGTAAAGGTGCAATAAATATTCTCGCAGTTTTATAGTAGTCGCGTATATCATCTGTCCAACCATTAACATGAATATTATTAGATGCTAAAGACAAAACTCTTTTTTTAGGAGAAGCACCGGCAATTAAAACTTTTGCATTTGGATTTGTCTTCCACACAATAGGCATAATTTCTTTTACTAAAAATTCAGCTGCATCTATGTTTGGTGGATAGCTTAAGTTTCCCGAGAAAAATAAGTCATATTCTTTTGGATGTTCAACCGGTTGGAAAAATTCAAAATCAATTCCATTAGGGATAATTTTAACTTTATTTTTATCTTTGAATTGCAATAAGCTTTTGTCTTCATCTGTAATTATAATCTGGGCATCGAAAATCTCTGCTACTCTTTTTTCATATTTAACAGCACGTTTATATTCCCACTTCAATAAAAATTTCATTAATAAGTTAGATTTGTTAATTCTTCTTTCTAATCCTTTTGAAATTACATCAACGTAATCAATTACTTTTGGAATATCATTAATATCTTCGACAAATTTTGCTGCACGAATCAACTGACACAATATCACATCTGGCTGGAATTTTTTTATTTCTATTTTTATATCATCTGCAATTTCTTTGGAATAATAGTATGAAGTTTGAAACGGAACTGATTTAAAAACTCCGTTTACCAAATTTCGTAATATTTTAATTCTTGAAAGCTGAAATATTTTCATTCCTTTACAAAAATCTTGCAAAGGTGAATCCTTGGCATTATGAATAGCATTTTCATCTATTGCATAGAGAAAAATTTCATGCATTTCTGATAGATGCTTGATTTGATGGTATGCTCTTAATTTATCACCTTTATCAATCGGGAATGGAACTCGCGGAGTAAGATAAAATATTTTCACTAAAGATTTTCCAAGATATTTTAGAAAATGAGACTAGTTAACATTTGAGTGACAAAAAATAAGAAAAATAGAATCAGTTTTACAATTTGTTTATTTTGGCACTGTTATAATAAGAGCAATTTTGAAAATACTTCATATAAATAACTACGATAAACTCGGCGGTGCCGAAACTGTATATAACCTCACACGAAAGAACATTCCCGATACAATTAATTATTCTGGATTTGTAAAAAGAGCCGACTCTGAAGAAAAACCAGATATTAGTTTCAAGAGCTGGGAAAGTGATGGAAAATTAAAAGGAACAATTAATTATATTTTTTCTTTCCATAATTATAAAACCCTCAAGAATTTCCTAAAAAATAATCTCGTTGATGTAATCCATTTGCACGGATTTTTCTCTGCACTCTCACCTTCCGTTCTGCTGGCTGTAAAAGAAGCAAAGAAAAAAAAGAAAATCAAAGTAATTCAGACTCTACATGATTTTCATCTTGTTTGCCCAAATTCTAGTTTGTACAATTACAATAAAAACCAACTTTGTGAAAAATGTACTGCCATGAATATAAAGTATCCAATCATTTTTGAAAACTGCGAGCGGCGTGGAATTATCCATTCAATCATTAAAGCAAAAAGAAGTTTTATATCGAACAATTTTATAAAACACAAATCAGTTGTTGATCATTTTATTTGCCCAAGCAACTTCTTGAAAGAGAAACTAATTGCAGATGGTATAGCGGAAGAAAAAATTTCTATCATTCGAAATCCGGTTAATATGATTCAACATGATTTTTCTTCTGTTCAAAAGAAAAATAAGATTTGCTACTTTGGAAGATTCTCTAAAGAAAAAAATTTGAGCTTTTTAATTAATGCATTTACGAAATGGAAAGTAGAAACGAAAAATGATTTTGAATTGCTATTAATTGGTGAAGGAGAAGAGGAAGAATTATTACAACATCTTAGAAACGAAAGCTCAGCATCACAAAGTATTTCAATAAAAAAATTTATGCCGTTTGACCAGCTTGTAAAAGAAATTGCAGATGCAAAGTTCTTCTGCATGAGTTCGAGCTGCTATGAAAATTCACCGGTATCAATTATCGAGGCTATTTCAATAGGAATTATTCCTATTGTACCCAATATTGGAGGAATGAAAGAAATGATTGCATTTGTTCAAGCTGGTTTACTTTATAAAAATAAAGATTTATTAGACTGGTGTAATATTATTACTAAGGGAGCTGAACATTATCAAACAGAGTATATGAAATTAAAAGTGGCCAGGGATCATACAATCTATCGGGATACCCAGCAAAAATATATAACCGAACTTTTAAAAATTTATTATCTGTAAATAGTTTTATAAATAATATTTCATATTTGATTAAGAATGAAAAAGAAAAATTTCATTACTGTAAAACAATGGGGAACGATTTATTTATTCTTTTTCTCCTAATCTTCTTGTTATTAATAAAATAATAGATAAGTTAAATACAAAATGCAACCAAGCTAACATGTTTACAAAAAAAGATAATAAAACAACAAAAAGTAACAAACCATAAATAGAAATTGAAAAAATGGAAGGGAATCTTCTCATTGAAAAATAAAAAGAAGAGACAATAGAACCTAAAATAAATGGCAAGAGTGTTATTCCAACTACTCCAAAATCTCTATAATAAATATAGAACATTGTATAAGTATTAAAATTATTTGTAATCATATGTGGAAATTCTTTTACTTTTAAATACTCTGCTAGTGGATACTTCAAACCTGTCAAAGCTAATAAAAAATCAAAAGTATGTACTCCATAATCGAAGACCTTAAGTTTATCAACTCCATTTGAAAAATTTTCCAAGTTCATTGCAAAGTACATGTACGGTTCAGTGAAAATCGCATATTTGATACTATATTTCATATCCCCAAGATAGTAAATTACATCTGCAATAAATTTACTTGTTCTGAAAAGGGAAATCCCATACATCAAACCAATTACAAATATTATAAAGAATAATACATATCTCGTTTTTATTTTATCAGATGCATAGTATAAAAACACAATTGTGAGAATAATCCACAAAAAAAAGTCAAATCTATGTAATAGAAATAAATGTGTAGCAAACGTTACAACTGACATGAAAAGAATTATAATTTTCTTTTCTTTATCATTTCTATTGAAAAATAAAAATAGTGTAGAAAGATAAAGAAGTGTAGGCGGTAAATGTGTTAATAGACCAAAACCAAAAATTCCCCATTGAGATCTAATTTCTGGTCGAGAAGCAAAAATCGGCAGATAACCTATGATAATAAAACTTGCCAAGTACGAAATAATATAAAGAACAAATAACAAATTGATACTTTTGTAGAGATAATGATAATCAATTTCAAATGATTTGAAATATTCTCTTGTTGCTTTTATTGGTATTAATTTTTTATCACTATTAATAACATATACTACAAATACACCTATTAGAAATGAAAAAAGAGTTAACAAAAGAATCATCCAACTCCAGCTTGACCACTCAAATTGAAATCTACTCAATTTTAATTCAGTTAAACCAATCGCAAGTGTCCACACTAATAAAAATATTCGTGCTGGTGCGAAAATGTCTGTTCCCTTATTGAAAAGAGAAATTAACAAAAGGAAAAAAGCACTAAAACAAATTATTGATATCCAGCTCATTAGAACTTCTTTATTAAAGTTAATTTAAAATCATTTGAAAATATTAACTCTCGTTCCTTAATTGAAAAGACAATAAAATATGAAAATATAAAAAGCAGCAATAGGATTACTGGTCCTCCAATAAAAACTGATAATGAATTATAGATCCAGAACAAATAAAATAAGATTAGTGAAAAAGTAAAAAAGAAAAAATTCTTTACATTAATCATCCATTCAGCAAAAAATGGCATGGTTGTCATAAAAAATGCTATAGCAACAAAAAAATTAGTTAACAATGAAACACTAGCGGCTCCAACAATTCCATACTTTGGTATAATAAAAATATTTGTTAAGAAATTAATGCTGGCTGCAGCAATTACAACGTACATTCTTACTTTATGCCGATTAGAGGTTGTAAGCATCAATGCAAATGCTTCAAGTGAAAACCTTATCAAAAGTATAACTGCAAATATTTTTAAAACCGGAATTGCTTCGGCATATTGCTCAGTTCCGTATACTATATGAATAATTTGATCGGCATAAATAAAAAATACAATTGAAATTGGAAGACCAACCGAGATTAAAACTTTATTCATTAAAAAACCGACCCGTTTCCATTGCACTTTGTTTTCATTATTCAATCTGGATAGAACCGGCAATAAAGCATTAATTAATATTTCTGGTACAACTAAAGGAAGTACAATTAACTTAAAAACTGATTGATAAATTCCAACCTCATAATCACCTTTGAAAAATGCTATCAATACAGTATCCAATTGAAAAAACAAATAGCTAAAAAAGAGATGGAAGCCGAAAACCAAAACTTTTTCTTTAATATCCTTCCAGTTTTGATAATTCATTTGGAATGTGATTTCAGGCATTACCTTAAATGAAAACCTTACCCCAATAGAAAAACCTAAAATTCTTGTCACGATAAAAGCCAATGCAATAACGATAATATTAGCTTTTGCTATCACTAAGAGCGATACTAAAATCAACAGTCCAACATTAACAAAAAATGAGACCTTGGTTTCATACTGTAGACTTTCATACCCTTTAAAAAGAGCATAAAGAAAATTCGTAAGAGTTGTAAAAACCATATAAAGGCTGAAAATCAAAATAAGAATTCTAGATTGCGGACTTAAGTCCCCAAACAATGCAATTAACCACATTCCCAATATTGCAGCTATTGAAAAAATAATTTTCAAAGAGAAATATTGCTGGAATAAAACAGATGCATTTGATCTGTCTCTCGCAATCTCGGTTGTGAGCAAGAAATCAAAACCAAAATCAGCAAACAAAATAAAAAGTGTAGCGATTGTGTGAGCTAAGGTAAATTGCCCAAATATTTCGGGCCCATAAAATCTTGCAATAACCCAAAAGACTAAAACATTTGCAATCAATCGAAGTGAGATTGACAAAAATGAGAAAAGAGAATTCCTACGAATTCTCGCAGCTTGCGACATTACGAACTCTCTTTTTTTCTAAAAGTAAGTCCTCTGAAATCGTTCCTTAATTGTGAAAAAACAAATTTATATCGCTCCGGTTCTGCCAACTTCATTTTATTAAACAATTCTTTCATAAATATTAGAAAGAATCCAATAATTGTAGAAGCAACAAATGAAACAAGGGCAAATATCGAACCTTTTGGTTTAGCTTTTCTATCCGGCGGATATGCTTTATCAAGAATGACAACCGAAGGAGTGTTTCTAACTTCTTCAACTTTTGCTTGTTCATAAAGTGGAGTAACAAACTCCAAAATTTTGTATTGTATTTCGAGGTTGCGATACAACTTCAAATAATCATACCCAAGTTTTGGTGCTTTCTTAAATGGTATTAATAAATTGACACCTTTCTGTGACTCATCATTGCCAGCATTAATCTTATTTATTTTTTTCTTTAACTCATCAATTTCAATTTTTGATTTTATTGCAAGCGGATGACTTTCACCATAAGTTCGGTTTATAACATTCAATTCAATTTCTTTTTCCGCAAGCTGAGCATAAATGTCTGCCATTGCTTTTACAGTAACTTCAATTTGTTCCGGTACAGCAATTACACCGTACTTCTCTTGAAAATCTTTCATACCTGATTCAAGATCACCAATATCGCTTATGTTTTGCAAATATCTTTTTTCAATAAATTCACGATTAGCTTTGGCATTTACTACACTCATCCTAGTATTAATTTCATTTAGTTTGTCGATCATATAATTTGCAATGTCTGCTGCACGTTTGGGATCTTTATCATAAACTTCTATAGTAAGGTTTCCTTCATCCTGAACTTCGAGATCTAAGTTTGCAACAAACTCCTTATAAACTTTTTCATAATATTCATCTTCCAGATCATATACTTTCTTTAATTCAAATTTTGAGATGACATCATCAATAACCGAAGATGATTTTAGAATTGCAATATATTTATCGGATTCATTTGCGCCGGTTAATGCCGCAAGTCCACGAGAAGGAGAGAAATTTTTTACAAGGTTTGATAGTCCGGTTATGCTTCCCAAAAAATCAGTACGTTCAGCCGGAAAGACCGAAGCAGTAGCTTTAAACCATTTGGGAGCTACCAATGCATAAATTGTAGCCCCGGCTGTAACCAGTAAAACAAACCAAAATAAGAACCATCTATATTTTACAGTTACGGTAATAAATTCAAAAAAGGTACTGCCAAGTTTTACTTGCTCGATGTTTTTTTCTGATTGATTAGATCTCATTTCTATTCCAAATTTTTATTTGCCAGATTGAATTATTAAAAGAATAATTGTTGCAACACTTCCAACAATAGCTGCAACATCGCCCACTCTTTCTAAATAATAACTGAAGGACCTTTGTACTTTTTTAGGGATGTATACAAAATCACCTGGTTCAATTGAAGTTGTGCTTTTGTTTTCAACAATCCAATTTTTTGTGTCGCCTTTAATTATAACAACTTCATCAAGATCACGTGCACTTTCGGTAAAACCGCCAGCTTTGGAAATATAATGTGTAAAATCTTTTCCAATCTCAAATGGCACATATCCAGTTCTTGGTACTTGACCAAAAACATAAACATAATTGAAATGTTCGGGAATCAAGATTACATCGCCATCCTTAATTACAAAATTTCCGTCTGAAGAGTTATCATCATAAATTTTTGTGAAGTCTAAAAATTTCTGATCATTCATAATTCTTAGCTGATTATCGATATCAAAAAATATTGTGTCTTCGATTGTTAAATTTGATAAACGCAAAAACGAAAATTTGTCCTTCATAATTCTGTAATCGTATAGTTTTAATTGCCATTCAAGGCTTTTGGGATTTTTCATAAAGTTATCCACAATTTCATTCTTTCTTAATATATCAGTTGAATTACTATTGCGAATAAGCTCGGCATATTTTAGTGATGCTGTTGGTTTTAATCCGCCACTCTTTAGTAAAACATCTTTTATGGGTAGACCATTTTTTGTTAGATAAGTAAAACCAGGATTATTAACCTCGCCAAGTACAAGAGCTTTAAATTCTCTTTTATTCGTTTCATCAAAAAGTATCTTAATTCTATCGCCACTTTTTAAGAGAGGATTTTGATCAATCCTTGCTTTAATTAATTCTTCTTTAGTTCCTTTTTCAATAAGACGCGAGATTTCAACAGATGTAATATTTTCATATGCAGAATTTAATCCTCCGGCAAAAAGAATTGCATCGGAAAGTTTATCACCTTCAACGAACTGGAACTTAGTAGGTTTATTTACAGCACCATCAATCTCTACAAAATTTGTTGTTGGATCAAAACCTGGAAATAAAATTACATCGTCATTCATTAAGTAAGGATTGGAAATAAAGTCGCCAGTCACTCGGTATTTCAGCAAATCAATATTAATTTTTTCACCGCTGAATCTTTTTAAAGTAATATTCCGCAAAGGGAATTTAGCAAGTTCCTCTAATACTTTTTGCTTTTGTTCAATCTGATTGATGTTTCCAAGTGCATTTGCTTGTGCTTCAGAAAAAATTTGGGTTATAAAATGATCAAGTCGCTGAGTTGCAACAGCAGTAAATGAACCGGTAACAATAAAGTTTCCACCTATAGTTACAGTTATAGGCTGCAACAAATTTGTGTCTGTCTTCTTCGAGTTTGATTTCTCAGTAAGTTGAGCAAAAATAATTTGTGAGGCTAAAAGAAAGACAAATAATATTTTTTGAAATTTCATATTATACCTAATTTTTTCTATCTAAAATTTCTTTATAAACAGCAATTAATTTTTCAAAATGATTTTCTGGATTAAAATTTCTCTTTGCAAACATAAAAGCATTTTCAGAAATATTCGAATATTCGCGATTTGTTAATGAAGAACATTTATTTATTACATCTGTCAACTGTTTAGAATTTTTTGGTTCAAACAAAAATCCATTTTTGCCATTCTGCACAATTTCTGGTATCCCGCCTAAGTTAGTTCCAATAACGGGTTTCGCTTTTGAATAAGCTTCAACAATAGTCATTGGATTATTTTCATAAGTTTCAGTCGGTACAACCAAAAAAAATGCATTCATGATTAATGATTCTAATTCATTTCCATTTTTATAACCTACATATTCAATATTATCGTTTTCGTTTTGCTTTACAAATTCTTCTAACGGACCGTTTCCAGCAATTATTAATTTGTGCTGTGTAATTTGTTTGAAAGCATCAACTAAAGTTTTAATTCCTTTTTCATAAGCAAGACGACCCAAATATAAAAAATATTTATTGTGCTTTCCTTTTGAAGATTCATCAAACTGTGTTACAAAATTATAAAGCTGTGAACTTTTATTAAGGATTGACGGATTAAATTCCAAAAATTTGTTTTGTGTAAAGTTACTAACGAACAAAAACTTGTCAATATAGTTATCATAAGGAATTAACCAGTCTCGCAAGTAACTTTCAACAGCAAGTTGGAAGCTCTTCACTTTTCCTTTTTGCGAACAATTATTAAGAAAACATTTATAAAATTTTCCGCTTTTACATTCTTCACAAATTTGACCTCTTCCATTAATAAAGACCCACGCCGGACATAAGTATTTAAATCCATGTATAGAAGCAACAATAGGAATCCTATTTCTTTTTAGTACTGGTAAAATTGAAAAAGTAATTTCGCCGTGGATATTATGAATATGAGCAACGTCAGGCTTTTCATTTTCGATTAAATAAGAGAGTAGATTTGCACTTTGTTTGGCATAATATCTTTCAATAGAATTTGATTTGGATTTATCTGGTAAAAAATATTTTTCGGAATATTCTAAAGAAGAGTTTTCACACTTTCTAGAAAAAGTAACTACCTCATTTCCTTTGCTGCGCAATAAATAAATTGTATTCAGAAAAACAGCTTCGGCACCGCCTTTTTTCTCAAATGAATTGTTGATTTGCAAAATCTTCATTACCGTAAATCCAATAAAAATAAATTAAAAAAGTTCTAAAGAGGATATATTATTCGAAAGGTATAAATTGGCAGTAAGCTTAAGCTCCAAATGATTTTTATACAAAATTAACTATTTCCATATTGAATATCATAATATTTTTGATATTCTCCAGTAATTATTTTTCCCCACCACTCTTTATTATTTATGTACCAATCAATCGTTTCATATAATGCATGCTCGAAAAGTGTTTGCGGTTTCCAACCAAGTTCGGTTTGAATTTTTGAGGAATCGATTGCATACCTTTTATCATGTCCCGGTCTGTCTTTTACAAATTCAATCAAGTCTTCGTCTTTTTCAAGTTTTTTCAGAATCAGATTTACTATATCGATATTTCTCATCTCACAGCTTGCACCAATATTATAAACTTCGCCAACCCTTCCTTTTTCGAGAACTAATTCAACTGCTCGGTTATGGTCAAGTACATAAATCCAGTCTCTTACATTCAGTCCATCACCATAGACCGGAAGTTTTTTATCATTTAAAGCATTGATAATCATCAGCGGAATTAGTTTCTCTGGAAATTGAAACTGACCATAATTATTTGAACATCTTGTAATAACAACCGGAAGACCATAAGTATGATGAAATGAAAGAGCCATTATGTCTGCAGCTGCTTTACTTGATGAATACGGACTGTTTGGTGATAAATTTGTTTTTTCAGTGAATAAATCAGTCGGACCTAAACTTCCATATACCTCATCAGTAGAAATTTGAATAAACTTTTTTACGTCAAATCTTTTTGCCGCTTCTAACAAAACATTTGTGCCAATAACATTAGTTCTAAAAAAAATTTCCGAACCTAAAATACTTCTATCTACGTGTGATTCTGCAGCAAAGTTAATCACATAATCGAATTTGTATTTGGTAAATAGATAATCGATTAATTCACTATTACAAATGTCACCTTTAATAAAAGTGTAATTTCTTTTTTCTCGAATGGATTTAAGATTGTCTAAGTTACCGGCATAAGTAAGTTTATCGAGATTATAAATTAACACGTCATCTCGATTGATGAAATAATTGATAAAATTACTTCCAATAAATCCAGCACCGCCGGTTACTAAAATGTTCATAAATTATAAATGTTAATTTGTAAATGATAAAGTTAACTATTCCGTTTTGTCGACTTAGAATTTATTGCACCTAAGATTTTCTTCAGTTCAAGAGATTCTATTAATAAATATTCAATTTCTTCATCAAAGGTTTTTATTTCTTTAATTATTCTTAACCAATAATTGGTTTCACGTATTTCTTTAAGTGAAATATTTATTTTGTTGAAAACATCTGGTTTTGATTTTGCACCTTGAGCTTATTCATAATTAGCACCGCTTGATGTTGAAGATTTAACAAGTTGATAAGCTATAACTTGAAACTCTTTATGCTTTGGTAAATTTCTACAAT
Source organism: Ignavibacteria bacterium (assembly GCA_016873835.1). Taxonomy (GTDB): domain Bacteria; phylum Bacteroidota; class Ignavibacteria; order Ignavibacteriales; family Melioribacteraceae; genus DSXH01. The sequence goes on along the minus strand of VGVY01000004.1, from coordinate 40,311 downwards.
ATTTAACCGTTCTAACTGCAAAATCAAATAATCTTTTTCCTAATCCTTCATCCATTCTCAATCACAAATTATTAATCTTCGATTTATCATTTATAATTTGTCACTTATTATTTACTTTATATCATTTTAAAAAGCTATGAATCCAATAAATATTCCAGTCTGAATGAAAAAATTATTTTCAGTTAAACTTGCTGGAATTCCGGAAATCGATCTATCGTTATTTATTTTCCAGCTATCATTAAAATTAATTATATATCCTCCGCCAAGCCTTAATGCAGCAAATCTGCTAATCGCTAAATCAATATTCAATGTTGGAGCAATAGTAAAAAAAGTATTCTTGATTTTGTAATTTACATCTTCATGCAGCATTAAACCGCCGCTTGTTATTTTACCAAATAAACTTTCCCATTTATAATCAAATCTATTTTGAAAAATTTCAATGCTTTGAGAGCCGACACCGACAATTCCTCCAATCGAAAATGCAATTCCTTGAATAAACGGCAATGTGTATTCAATAGTAGCGCCACCAAGTCCAAAATTATAACCAATTTCTCTATTCAATCCATTAACATTTCCTATGGAACTAGTTCTACCGCTTAATCCAATACCGCCAATTCGCAAATTTTCGACTAACATTACATAAGCAAATCCGGCACCACCCCAAGTGATTAAACCATTGTCACTAAGTTTTGAAAGACCCATTTTCATGGCTTCTGAATTAACTGCATCGAGATTTGGAAAAACATAAGCTGGATTAAAACCACCAGCGATTCCAAAGCGTGCAACCCATCCTACATCTTCACTATCTTGTGCAAATGCAGAAATGGAGCAGAACAAAAGAATAAGGGAGAAAACTAATTTTTTCATAGTAGTATTAAATAAGTTTTAGGTGGGCTAAAATTAGTAATTACAAAACAAAAACAAAAATAAAAGACCGCTCCAAATTTCTGAACTGTTCACCACAACAAGGCGAAAATTAGCAACGGTCTTTTAATAATAGATTTATTCGCTATCTGAATTGAAATATTTCAATATTCTTATAGCCTTAAATGAAAAAAGAACAATAAATAGAAACATAGCACCTAATATTATGAATCCGTCCATCGCATCCTCCTTTATTAATGTGTATCAACAAAGGAAAAATTTTAATCCATAATTTTTCTTAAGAATGTTGAACTATCCTCTTCCTCAAAATTTTCTCTGTTGTAATCATCTTCTTCAGCATACTTTTGCGGATCTGTTTTAAATCCGCTTTCAATAATTGAGTCATCAAACAATTCTGGATCTGTTCCACGAGCTTTGTTATATCGTAAAATTGTGGGAACAGTTAAATCAGCATTCTGGTCAATTTCCATTTTGGTTCGAGAAAAACCGCCAACTGCAATAGTTTTCTTTTCTTTTACTTTCTCTTCTTTTTCCTTTTTAATATTGCTGATTGTTTTAGTTGCAAATTCAGAACCAAATCCAGTAGCAATAACTGTATAAGAAATATATTCAGTCATATCTTCTTTGTTTACCAAACCGAAAATGATATTTGCTTCTTCACCAGCAGCTTCATAAATAACTTTGTTGCCGTCTTCAATTTCTTGCATAGTCATGTTGTTCGATCCGGAAACATTAAGAAGAATATTTTTTGCTCCTTTAATTGAAATGCCTTCCAACAATGGAGATGAAATTGCTTTTTGTGCTGCTTCAATTGCCCGGTTTTCACCGCTGGCAATTCCACAGCCCATTAAGGCTTGCCCGCTCTCTTTCATTACAGTTCTAACATCAGCAAAATCAACATTAATAATACCAGTTATAGTAATGATGTCTGCAATTCCTCGAGTAGCTTCATAGAGAACCTCGTTTGGTTTATCGAATGCAGCACGAGCGGCAGTTGCGCTGTCAAGGATGCTGAGAATTCTACCATTTGGAATTACAATCAAACTATCAACATACTGCCGTAATTCCCTTATTCCTTCATCAGCATTCTTCATTCTTTGTTTCCCTTCCCAAGAAAAAGGCTTAGTTACAATTCCAATAACTAAAGCTCCAAGACTTTTTGCAATTGAAGCAACGATTGGTGCACCGCCAGTTCCAGTGCCGCCGCCCATACCAGAAGTAACAAATACCATATCGCTTCCTTCGAGAATTCGGGTTAATTTTTCACGATCTTCTTCAACTGCTTTTTTACCTACGTTTGGATCTGCGCCGGCGCCGAGTCCGCGCGTTACATTAGTTCCAACTTGCACTTTATGCATTGCAAGATTGCTTTCTAGAACTTGTGCGTCAGTATTAACAGCAACATACTCAACACCGTTTAAACCGCGTTTGATCATGCTGTCAATTGCATTACAGCCACCCCCGCCAATGCCAACTACTTTTAAATTGGCAGACAATTTTTTGGGCTTTTCAAGATCAAGAGTGACAAATTTTAGCATATTACCTCCTTGTTGTGGTGTTTATAGATTGTCAAAGAAATCTTGTACTTTTCTAAAAACTTTTGTGAAATCTATTTTTTTTGTTGAAACAGTTTTTACAGTTGTAAATCCATCTGATGTACTGCCAGGAATTCCTTTTATTAAACCAGCAACCGTTGCAAATTCAGGACTTTCCACTTCAGCAGATAACCCGGAACCGAGCTCAAGCGGAACTCCAATTCTTGACGGCATGCCAAATACTTCTTCAGCAAGTTCAGTACAACCTTTTAAAAGTGAACCTCCGCCGGCAAGTACAACACCGCCCTTAATTTTATTTTTGAAACCAGCTTGCCGAACTTCATTATCTATCAAAGAGAATAATTCTCTCATTCTAACACTAATTATTTGTGTAAGAAGTGTTATTGGAATTTTAATATTGCCTCTGGCTCCAACTCCTTTGAGAAAAATATCTTCATCCTTGATAATTGATCCTTCGCTTGCAAATCCATATTCTTTTTTCAGTTTCTCTGCATCAGCAGATACAATTCCCAACGTTTCTCTTATATCATTAGTTACTTGATTACCAGCAACGCCAATTACTTTAGTATGTTTAATAGCTCTGCGGTGATAAACCGCAATGTCAGTAGTCCCTCCGCCAATATCGATAAGTAAAACGCCTAAGTCTTTTTCGTTATCTTCAAGAACAGATAAACTCGAAGCAACCGGTTGAAGGATATAATCTTTAACTGAGTAACCGGCACGTTCAACTGATCTTTTAATATTTTGAATCGCTGGAACCGAAGCAAGCACTACATGATTTACTGCTTCGAGACGTGAGCCGCACATTCCGATTGGATCCTCAATTCCTCCTTGATAATCCACAAAGTATTCTTCGGGTATTATGTGAAGAATTTGGCGGTCCGATGGGATTCGAATTGTAAGTACATCTGATTTTAACCGATCTAAATCGCTTTCAGCAATTTCATGTTCTGGATTATTTATTGTAACGTAATTTCTATGTCTTAGACTTGTAATATGCTCACCAGCTACGCCAACATTTAGTTCTTTTACTTCCAGACCAGCTCTATTTGAAGCGATTTTCATTGCATCTGTAATTGCCTCAGCAGTTTTAGAGATGTTTGCAACCAAGCCTCGGTTTAATCCTTCTGAGGGAGATACACCAAAGCCAAGTATATTTATTCCACTATCTGTTTTCTCTGCAATTACAGCGCAAACTTTTGTTGTACCTAAATCTAAGCCGGCAATAATATTTTTCTTCATGATTTTGTTTCCCCCTCACTTGAGGCTTCTTGAATTCCTAAATAAATGTGGCCACTAAATCTTAAATCAATTTGATTCATTATGCCGTTTATTTGTTTTCCTTTAAGAAAAGTCCAGAGATTATTAAAGTAGACTATTTTTTTTATTTCACTTCCGCGACCAAGAACTACTGGATAATCCATTGACGAAAAGTATAAGACAATATCGCCTCCGTTCTGCATTTCAACGGACGACAATCCATCATATAATTCCGGGTTTAACAATTTTATTCCGCTAATAATTTTTGAAGCGGTAACAACATCAAGATTATTTTTTGCGGAGAGGAGTTCTTTTTCATTTTGCCAATTAGGATTTGAAATTATTGGATAATCTATTTTTTGAGTTTTTTGTAATACCGGAAGTATTTGAAGCCGGTTAGTTATTATAAATTGTTGGTTTTCTAATAGCACGATTGACTCAAAATCTTTTTCCTCAATTTCAATCGATACTTTTCCATTGCCATCATAAACAACATTTGCATTTTTAACATAAGGATGTTTTTCAATTCTGTCTTTAATGATTTGTAAAGTTAATCTAGAGTAAGAATTTCTATCTGTTAAGTTGGCAAATTCAAAATATTGTTCTTTAGTTAAATGAATATTTCCTTCGAGAGAGATAATCTCAATTTTTTGTTGAATTGTTTCATTAAGACTGAATGATAAATAAATCATTAATGAAATTATTCCAATCATTATTATCAGATTAAATATTTTTTGTTTTTTATTCATTATGCTTTTGATTTCAAAAATTCAACAAATTGTTCACCATATTTCCATATATCACCGGCACCAAGTGTGATAATAATATCACCCTTCTTATAAATCTTCTTTAGAAGATCAGGCACCTTTGTTTTGTTCGGTTCATAAAAAACATTTTTATGACCTAAATTTTTTGCAGAATTAATTATTAATTCTCCGGTAATTCCTTCAATTGGTTTTTCACGAGCTGGATAAACATCCGTACAGATAAAAATATCCGAATTGAGAAACGACTTACCAAATTCGACATAAAAATCTCGCGTTCTTGAAAAAAGATGCGGTTGAAAAACTGCTACTAATCTTCTTTTCCAACCTCTTCTAATTCCATCTAGAGTAACATTAATTTCTGTTGGATGATGGCCATAGTCATCAATTACCATTACATCAGCATCAAATTTTTTTTCAAATCTTCTGTAAACTCCACTGAAAGACTCCAATGCTTTTTTTATCACACCGAATTCAACACCCATTTCTTTTGCAATGGTAACTGCAACAAGAGAATTTCTAATATTGTGGAGACCAGGAAGATTCAGTTTAATTTCTCCTAGTTCTTTGCCAAGATAAATGACATTAAATTTTGAAATGTTTTTTTCATGCGAGATATTCACAGCACGAATATCAGCTTGTGGCGAAAGACCGTACGTAAATATTTTTTTATTGATTGTTGGAATTACATCTTGCAAAGCTGGTTCATCAAGACACAACACAACAAATCCGAAAAACGGGACTTTATTGGCAAATTCAACGAATGCTAATTTTATATCATCAAGGTCCTTGTAAGTATCAAGATGTTCTTTCTCTAACGTAGTTATTGCTGCAATAACTGGTGCAAGTTTTAAAAATGTTCTATCGAATTCATCTGCTTCGACAACAATGTATTCTCCCTTTCCAAGTCGTGCGTTTGTTCCGCCAAGTCCGCTAAGTTTTCCACCGACAATAATAGTTGGATCAATACCAGCTTCAGTTAAAACTAAACCAACCATTGAAGTAGTAGTAGTTTTACCGTGAGTTCCAGCAATACCAATTCCATATTTCATTCTCATACATTCTGCAAGCATTTCGGAACGTTTAATCACTGGAATTTTTCTTTCGATAGCTGCATTCACTTCAGGATTTTCCAGATTTACTGCAGATGAGTAAACAACAACATCAGCATTTACCAAATTTTCTTTTGCATGCCCCTCAAAAATTTTTATTCCCAAACTTTCTAAACGATCTGTTATATCAGACTTGTTGAGATCAGAACCGGTTATTTTAAATCCTTGACTCAGCAAAATTTCAGCAATACCGCTCATTCCAATTCCGCCAATTCCAACAAAGTGAACATTTTTTACTGTCTGCATCAACATTTAATTTATTTCCTTAATTCAGCAAGTTTTATTGCATTTTCTGCAATTGTTTTAACGGCATCTGGTTTTGAAAATTTTTTAATCTCATTTTTCATTTGCTGTAATTTGTGAACATCATAAATTGTTGTCAGAATTGTTCCCAATAAATCTTTTTCGAGATTTTTGTCTTCAATCATCAAAGCTGCATTTGAATCACATATTGCTTTTGCATTAAGCATTTGATGATTTGCTGCTACGAATGGAGAAGGTACAAAAATCACCGGCAACCCTAACATCGAAACTTCTGCAATTGTTGAGGCGCCTGATCGAGCAACAACAAGATCACATGCTGAAAAAGCAGAAGTCATATCACTTATAAAAGGGAATATTTTCGCTGACTCATTTGAATAATTTTTATAATGTTCGAAATAATTCTTGCCAGTCTGCCAGATAATTTGAATTCCATTTTCGATTAACTCTTTGAAAATTTTATTGACAGCCGAATTAATTGTACCGGCACCGCCGCTTCCTCCAAGAATTAATAATGTTTTTTTGTTTGAAAGGAGATCAAATTTTTTTACTGCTTCTTCCTTATTAATTATTTTTAAATCAACTCTTATAGGATTCCCGGTTACTTTCAGTTTTTCTTTTTGTCTGAAATATTTTTTTGATTCTTCAAACATAATGTGAATTTCATTTGCTTTTTTTTCCAATAATCTATTAGTTATTCCAGGATAACTATTTTGTTCTAATAAAATTATTTTAGCACCCGTTAACCAAGCTGCCCAAATTGGAGGACCTGATACATAGGCTCCGCTTCCAATTGCAATACGTGGTTTAAATTTTAAACTTATTACTAATGACTGAATGGCTGAAATAAATAATTTTATTGGAAATAGAATGTTGCTCAAAGATATTTGCCTCGAAAAACCGCTGATCCAAATACTCTTAAATTCGAAACTATATTCTGGAACTACTTTAGATTCAATTTTATTTTTGTTCCCAATAAAAATTATTTCAGATTCTGGTTTTAGCTCGCGAACTTTCTGTGCAACAGCGAGAGCTGGATAAAGATGACCTCCAGTTCCTCCGCCGGCGAATAAAAATCGATATATAGTTTTTTTCTTCATTAAGTCTGTGCAATCTTTAAATCAATAGTTTTAACTGTCTCGCGTGCTACATTGACAATAATGCCAGCAGAAATGCCAAATAGGATAATTGAAGTTCCACCAAAACTTACAAAGGGAAGTGTTATTCCGGTTGTTGGTAGTAATCCAGTTACAACAGCTGAATTAATAAATGCACTGATGAGAATATTAAATGCTAATCCAAATACAATTAACTGACCAAATTTATCTTGCGATTTTTTTGCAATTACTAAACTTACCAAAAACAAGCTAACGTATAAAAACAACAATATGATCGAACCAAGAAAACCTAATTCCTCACCGACAATCGAAAAAATAAAATCACCGTAAGCTTCTGGTAGAAACAAATCACTTTGTCGGCTATGCCCGATTCCAATGCCAAATATTCCACCGCTGCCAAGAGCGATTTGAGCTTGCAAAACTTGCTTGTTAATGGCATTTCCAGTCATAAGACTATTTACAAAATCCAAAACTCTTTCACGTGAATGGGAAAGCAGCATAGCAATTCCAGCTAAAGCACCTCCTACAGTTCCAACTGTAAAGAAAACATGTTTCAATCTTGCGCCGCCTACATATAGAACTGCAAAACTTGTAAAAACTATAACTATGCTGGTACTTACATTTGGCTGAATAAGAACTAAGCCGCAAACTAATCCAATCCAAATAAGTGTATAAAGAAACCCATTCTTAAAATCTGCAATATCATCACCAAATCTTTCTATCATGAATGCCAAATGAATTATCAATACAACTTTAGCAACTTCAGAAGGTTGAAATTGAAAGAATCCAAAGTCGATCCACCTCGCTGCACCTTTCACTTTTGGAGCTAGTAGAAATGTAAAAATCAAAACACCAATAATTAAAAAGAGTAAATTCTTACTGTACTTTCTATAATTCTCATACGGTATATGTGCGAAAAGCCAAAAACAAAATGCAGCAGCAAATACTTTCCATAAATGAGATTTAAATAAATAGTACAGACTATTGAACTTATTAAAACTGTAAGTTCCGCTTGCAGTAAAAACCATTATAGAACCAAGCAGAATTAAAACAACTACAATTACAATTAATATTTTTATTAAACCCTTCATACTCTTGCTTTTTTAACCGCTTCTTTGAACACTTTGCCTCTGTGTTCATAATTATCGAACATATCAAAGCTTGCACATGCCGGCGAAAGCAATAAAACAGAACCAGTTTTTGCATCATCTAACGATGTTACGACACAATCGGCAAGTGTTTCTTTAATTTCAACTGGAATGAATTCATTGAAAAAGTCATACACCTTTTCTGCAGAAGAACCAATTGCATAAATCTTTTTTACTCTTTCAATCACTAAATCTTTTATTTGATTGTAATCATTCCCTTTATCTTTTCCGCCCAGAATCAAATAAATTGGTTTTGAAAAACTTTTGAGAGCATACCAAACTGAATCGACATTAGTTGCTTTCGAATCATTGTAAAATTCAATTCCGTTAATCTCATCTACAAATTCAATTCTATGTTCAACACCTTTGAATGAATTAAAAGCATCACGAATTTTTGTATTGGGCAGATTCAATGTTTTAGCCACAGATAAAACAGCTAATGCATTTGCAATGTTGTGATCACCTTTAATAAAAAGATCTGAAGAAGAGCATATGTTAAGATCAGAGCCGAACCAAGAATAGTGCATTGAATTATTATGTAAATATGCACCACATTCAACTTTATTTTTTAGTGAAAAACTAAGTTTTGGAACCCGTTTATTATTCATATATACAAATGTGTTCTTATCATCGGCATTGTAAATAAAGAAATCATTTTCATTTTGATTCATTGTAATTTTTACTTTTGATTCAATATAGTTTTGAAAACTATTGTTATATCTGTCCAAGTGATCCGGAGTGATATTTAGAATTAAACTAAACATCGGTTTGAATTTTTCTATATAGTCCAATTGAAAACTGGAAGTTTCAAGAGCAACAAATTCATTTCCCTTCACATCAAGCACAATTTCAGAAAAAGCTTCTCCAATATTTCCAGCAGAATAAGTTTTAATTCCACATTCATTTAATGTGTGAGTCATCAATGCTGTTGTTGTAGTTTTGCCATTAGTTCCCGTTATCGAAATAATTTTTCCTTCGCAAAACCAGGATGCAAATTCAACTTCACTAAAAATTTTAATTTTTTTATTTCTCGCAGTAGTTAAAACTTCAGAATCAGATGGAACACCCGGACTAGTTACTAAAAAATCGCAATCAAAAACTTTTTCTGAATGAATTCCGTATTCATATTCAATTTTTTCTTTTTCAAATACTGAGATTGAGTTGATTATTTTATTTTTTTCAGAGCTATCACTAACGAAAGGGATTGCGCCCATTATATTGGCAAGCTTTGCGGCACCAACACCGCTTCTTACAGCTCCAATTATTGAAATTCTTTTTCCCTTAATATCCATTACCTTATCTTAAATGATGCTAAACTTATTATCGCAAGTATGATAGTAATTATGTAAAACCGAATTACAATTTTTGGTTCCTTCCAATCAAGTTTTTCAAAATGATGATGGAGTGGTGCCATTCTAAATACTCTTTTACCTTCACCATATTTCTTCTTTGTATACTTGAAATAAAGCCTCTGAATTATTACTGAAAGAGTTTCAGCAAAATAAATTCCGCCAAGAATTGGAATTAGCAAATCTTTCTTTATTAAAATCATCATCACACCGAATGCTCCACCGAGTGCAAGCGAACCGGTATCTCCCATAAAAACTTGAGCTGGATGAAAATTGAACCAAAGGAAACCAAGTCCGGCACCAATTAATGCTGCAATAAATACAGTAAGCTCTCCGCTGCCAGGTATATAAATTATATTTAGATAATCTGAATAAATTACGTTTCCAGTAACATAGGTTATTATAGCAAGTGCAAGCATTACAATTATCATTGTTCCGATTGCAAGTCCATCTAATCCATCTGTAAGATTTACAGCATTTGATGTTGCTGTGATAATGAATATAACCCAAGGAATAAAGAGGTAAGAAAAATCCCAATTTAAGTTTTTGAAAAATGGAAGTGTTGTTTGAGTATTGTATTGCCCAAACTCTGGTAAGAAATAAACTCCAAGACCAACTGCAAGTCCAACAAAAATTTGACCAAATAATTTATACCGCGCAATTAATCCCTGAGGAAGTTTTTTAACAACTTTTAGATAGTCATCCAAAAATCCTACAACGCCTAAAACAACAGTTGCGAATAAAACCAGAATAATGAAAGCACTTTTAATATCACTCCAGAGCAATACTGGAATAATGACTGAAATTAAAATGATAAGTCCACCCATTGTTGGAGTGCCAATTTTCTTTTTATGCGTTTCAGGACCTTCTTCACGAATCGGTTGATCTACATGATTGCGTTTTAGTCTTTCAATTATTTTGGGACCGAAGTAAAATGAAATAATCAACGCAGTAATAGCAGCAAGAGCTGATCTGAAGGTCAAGAATCTGAAAATATCAAATCCTGGAGGATTGAATAACTCGTTTATGTAATCAAATAGATAGTAAAACATTACTCAAACCTTGTTTTTAATATGTTAACAAATTCTTCCATCATCATTCCACGTGAACCTTTAACCAGAATAACCGAATTATCAATTTCTTCATACTTTAGATAGAGAGCTAACGCCTCGCGTAAATGAAAATGGATTGATTTAATATTTCGCTTTCTTAACTCAGTTGTAAGATGCGGCATTAAGTTTCCGATTGTTAAAACAAACAAATTTTTATTGTTCTTGAATATTTCTGATAGTCCTTTATGAAGCTTAACTGACTGCTTGCCTAATTCGAACATATCTCCAAGAACAACTATTTTTTGTTTGAACTTCTTTATGTCGTTAACAAGTTCGTATGCAGCTTGAACGCTAATAGGACTTGAATTATATGTATCATTAATCAAAACAGCTTTTGAATAATTTTTTACTTCCAATCTACCTTTCACATTTGCAATATTTTTAGCAGCATTAACAATTTCTTTTCCATTCATTCCAAACATCAATGCAGCTGCAGATGCTGCTAAAAAATTTTTTGCATTTGATTTTCCATAGACCGGCAGAGTTGTACTAAATGAGTTCCCTTTATAAGAAATTTCAATTTTTGGTTTTCCTTCAAGTGTAGTAATCAACTTGCCTTTTATATCTGGTTTGCCGAAAAAACCAAATGTAATTCGATTCTTATATTTTTTGGTTTCCTTTCTGAGTATAGGATCATCTGTATTTATTAGTAATACTCCATTATTTTTTTGCGTTTCATCGAACAGAGCTGATTTTTCTTTATACACACCTTTTCTATTTTTCAAAAACTCCAGGTGCGAATCGCCAATATTTGTTATCAAAGCAATGTCAGGTTCTGATATTCTTGCAGAATAGGATATCTCCCCAAAATGATTTGTCCCTTGCTCAAGTATTAAAGCTTCACATTTTTCGTCAGCACTTAAAATTGTTAATGGTACTCCAATATGATTGTTATTATTTGCTTCAGATTTAGTGACAACAAATTTTGAATTTAAAAGTGAAGCAATCATTTCTTTAGTAGTAGTTTTGCCATTGCTTCCAGTAATTGAAATAACTTTTGCATTTAATTTATTACGCCAATGATTCGCTAATTTGCCATAAGCGGGTGTAGTGTTCTTTACTGTTACAATCGGAATTTTGAGTGAATTGAATTTCTTTAATCGATTTGAATTAATGAGTATAGCACACGCACCATTTTTGATCGCTTCAAACACAAAATCATGCCCATCTAGTTTTAAACCTTTTATTGCAACAAATAAATCACCTTTCTGAATTTTTCTTGAATCTATAATTACTCTTGATGCAGATTTATATGCGTCTGGATTATAGATCACAGAAGTTGGTAAATCAAAAAGGTCTTCAATTGTAATTATTATTTTTTTCATATTGACAAATATTTCTGTGCAATTTCTTTATCTGAAAAATGATTTCTTATTCCATTGATCTCTTGATAGTTCTCATGTCCTTTACCAGCTATCAAAACAACTGCATTGTCTTCGCTTTCTAAAATTGCAGCTTGAATAGCTTCTTCGCGATTTTCTAGTACTCTATAATTATTTGTTGTAATACCATTAAGAATTTCATCTATAATAATGAACGGGTCTTCTGTTCTGGGATTATCTGAGGTTACGTAAACTCTGTCACTCATCGAAGCTGCTATATTACCCATTATTGGTCTTTTCGTTTTATCTCTATCTCCACCACAACCAAAAACTGTGTAAATCGGTCTTTCATCCTTTACAATATGTTTGACTGCTTTCAGCGCTTGTTGTAGGCTATCAGAAGTATGGGCATAATCGACAATCACTTTTTTATCTTTATTTGATATTACTTCAAATCTTCCGGGAACCTGAGGTGTTTTATTTATTCCATGTACAGCTAAAATTGGATCGATTCCATTTATCACAGCCATAGCGAATGCCAAAGTTGCATTGTAAGCATTGAAATGACCAACTAGTTTCGTTAATATTTTTAATTCTTGATTTTTATAAATTACTGAGAATGTCGTCCCATCAAGGTTGAATTCCAAATTCTGAATTCTGAATTGAGCATCTTTATTCATCCCAATTGAAAATTTGTGAGCATGAGAATCTTTAATAATAGAATTTGAATTTGGATCATCCGAGTTATAAACAATTTTTCCATCTTTAAATAGCATATCAAATAAAATTTTTTTCGATTTTAGATAATGCTCGAAAGTCTTATGATAATCCATGTGATCAGAAGTAATATTTGTGAAGATCGCACCAGAAAAATTAATGTGATCTACTCTGTGCAAATCAAGTGCATGAGAAGAAACTTCCATTACGCAATGAGAACAATTTTCCTGATGCATTTGAGCAAGCAGCTGATTAAGGTCATTAGATTGCGGAGTGGTTAATAGTGTTTTTACTTCTTTTTCATCAATATAATTCGCAATAGTTCCTATTAGTCCAGTTTTAAAACCAGCAGTTTGAAAAACATTTTTTACATAAAAAGCTGTGGTTGTTTTTCCTTTTGTACCAGTTATTCCCGTGAGATTAAGTTTATGAGAAGGCTTACCATAGAATAGGTTTGAAAACTCTGCTAGTGCTTTCCGAGAATTCTCAACTAATATTTTAACAACTCCATTATGAATAAAAATCTGATCAGGTACTGCATTTGCCTTTTGTAATACAATAGCACAAGCGTTTTTATTAATTGCATCATTAATGAAATTATGTCCGTCGGTTTTTAACCCTTCAATTGCGAAAAAAAGAGAATTTGGTTTAACAGTTCTTGAATCAATAGTTATGGAATCTATTTCTTTTGATTCAGCATTTCCAATAACTTGAATCACATTAACATTATTTAGCAAATGTGATAAATTCATCAGTTAATTCTCTCTTTAAAAACTTTGTTTGGCGGTATGCATTTAATTACACATGTATCGCCGGCAGAGATCTGCACACCACTTTCAATACTTTGTTCTATTACTCTGCCAGTACCAACCACTTTGTACTCCAACCCTAATTCATTCAATTTTGCTAGCGCATCTCTAAGTGAATTATCAATTAAATTAGGCATTGTTGTCCTTGCGCCATTAAAGAAACTCCTAGAATTTAGTTTTTTATCTGAAGATGCTATATTCATATAAGTATTTGATTTTCTCTTGGGAGTGGTTTTTATTTCCGTAATGAGTTGATCAACTAAGTTTTTATTGCGGTCAATTGTTTTATTGCTTGGAATTAAATTCAAATCTGATTCAACCATTCTCTTGGCAACTTTTTGAAAAACGGGTGCAGAAACTAATCCGCCATATTTTCCAATTTGAGGTGCTTTTAATAAAATTAAGCAAATAACTTTTGGATTTTCAGCCGGAAAAAATCCAATAAAAGAAGAATTGTGTTTGCTGCTTGAATAAGAATTATCTACTAATTGTTGAGAAGTTCCAGTTTTTCCGCCTACTAAAACATTATCTAATTGCGCAGCTTTTCCCGTTCCATTTTCAATCACTCCCACCATAATATTCTTCATCAATTGCGAAGTATTTTTATTTATTACATTTCTTATTTTCATAGGTGAAGAGTTCAGTATTTCTTTCCCATTTGAATCAGTTATCCTTTTTAATATGAACGGTTGAAACAATAACCCACCGTTTACAATTGCGCTGTAAGCCATAATTAACTGAAGAGGTGTAACTGATATTTCATAACCAAAAGAAAGGAATGGTTTTGTTAAGGCAGAAAATGTACTCGGTTTTTTTAAGTAACCAGAAGCTTCACCAGGTAGATCAATTGAAGATAGATTAGTAAATCCGAAATCTCTCAAATATTTATAAATCATTTCATTCGGAATTCGATCTGAAAGTTTAGCCATTCCAATATTACTAGACTGCTCAAGAATTTCTCTAATAGTTAATCTCTCGTGTGGATGTGTATCACTAATAGTTGCCGTTCTAATTTTATATTTACCATTTTCGGTATCTAATATTTCCGACTCAACTGCCAGCTTCTCCTCAAAGAGAATTGACATGATTATTGATTTAATTGTCGAGCCTGGTTCATAAGGATCTGTTAATGTTCTATTCCTAAGAGCATCAGCTGGAAATAATTCATAATTAGCTGGATCATAAAATGGAACATTTGCAAGTGCTAAAATTTCACCAGTATTCGGAACAGCAATAATCCCAATGGCAGATTCAGCTTGATAATTCTTGACTCCAGCTTCTAATTCTTCTTCTAGTATTTGTTGATAGGTTTTGTTGATTGTCAATTCAACGTTTGCACCAGAATTAGGATTGCGAGATAAATTTTCATCAATTGATATTATTCTGCCCAATACATCACTTTCATAAACATAATATCCGTCACTTCCAGTTAAAAATTTATCAAATTGTCTTTCAATTCCGTCTTTACCTATGAATTCTTTATTAACATATCCAAGCACATGTGAAGCGAGGCTTCCATATGGGTAAACTCTTGTAAAATCATCAATATAGAACAATCCATCGATTACATTTTTTTTTATTTCAATTGCAATATCAATGGGTACTTTCTTTTCAAGGCATACATCCTTTACACCGTCATCAATTAACTTTTTATAATAAGCTTTACTTTTTCCAAATTTTTTCGAAAATAAAATTGTAATTGAATCTATCCTATTTTTTTTATCTTGAATTGCTTTTGGATTTTTAAGCATTCTTGTATCAGCATAGAATGATACATAGTGCTGAGTATAGGCTAAAATTTCTCCGTTAGTATCTTTTATTAAACCTCTTTCTGCCTTCACTATTTGAGGTTTATTCTGCTGCTTGATCGCGATTAACGAATAATAATCGTGGTTAATTACTTGTATATTGAAAAGACGAACTGCGAGTCCAATGAAACAAATAATAATTATTCCGGTTATTAATAATGCTCGTTTATTTATCATACTTCTCTTGAAGTATTTTTTCTAATTGTTTTATTTGATCTCTTGAAACAATAACTACTTCAATATTGGTAGTAGGTTTTTTCATCTGTAGTGAATCAATTGCGAATTTTGTAATTCTATCTTCCGACGTTAACTTTTGCACTTGAACAATATTTGCTTCTATTTTATTATTTAGTGCATTCAATTGTTCAACTTTAGTGAGTTTATCTTTATTTAAATTTTTTATTTCATTTAGAGTTGCTACATATGCAAACACAATTATTGCTAAAGCAATTACTATTATGATAAAATTTCTTAGTGATTCACCTTTCATGATTGAACTTTTTCAGCAACTCTTAATTTAGCACTTCGTGCTCTGCGATTTTTATTAATTTCCAAATCACTTGGAATAATTGGTTTACTATTTAAAAGAATTAAACTTTGCTTTTTGCCGCAAATACATATTGGTGTTTTAGGCGGACAAACACATCTAAGGCTTTCATATTTGAACTTCTCTTTTACTATTCTGTCCTCCAACGAATGATAAGAAAGTATAACGAGCCTTCCACCGTTGCATAGCAAATCGATGGATTTATCTAAAAAATTTTTGAGTTCTTCTAATTCGTTGTTAACATAGATTCTTAATGCTTGAAAAATTCTTGATAATGATTTATTCACATAGTTTGGAGGAATTACTTTTTCAACAATTTTTTTTAGTTGCAGTGTTGAATTAAATTTTTCTACTTCTCTTTTTTCAACAATAAATCGAGCTATTTTCCTTGAAAGCTTTTCTTCACCATATGTAAATAGTATTTCAGAAATTTGTTCTTGCGTAAAATTATTTAAAAGATAAGAAGCAGAAATGCCACTCTTTTTATTCATCCTTAGATCGAGGGGTGAATCCTCTCTAAATGTAAAACCCGATTCGACATTATCGAGCTGATAGGAAGAGACCCCAAGATCTACAAAGATGCCGTCAAATTTTTCAATGAACTCAATTTTTGCTATCGTATCAATCTCGGTAAAGCTTGCATTGTAAACAGAAATCCGTTTATCGTCTGCAAATTTTCTTTGGGAATGAACAAAAGCTTCAATGTCTTTATCAGTTGCAATAAGCTTTCCTTTTTGCTGTAGTCTAGTAATAATCTCTGAAGAGTGCCCACCAAATCCAATTGTACCATCGAAATAAATTCCGTTTTTATTTTTTATTAATAAATCAACGCTCTCCTTTAAGAGAACCGGTACATGTTGATTCATTTTAGTTTTTTCTGCATTACCTGTTTAGCAATTTCTGCAAATGGTTTTGAGTTTTCTTTTTTATAGTCAGAATATATTTCCGGATTCCATACTTCAATTTTTTTGTTCTGTCCGAGAATCAACACTTCTCTTTCGATACTTGCAAACTCTAATAAATTTTTTGGTATCAATAATCTTGATTGTGAATCCAGTTTGTCTTCTGCGGCTAATTCTAGAAATTCTCTTTTGAATACTGCTTCGTCTGTATCAAAATCATCAATCTGATTTATTCTTATCAACACATCATTTTTCCAATAATCAAATGGATATATGTCTATACATTGAATTATGCCTCGAGTAATTATGAAAGAATCATTCGATTCTTGAATAACATATTTTTTGAAACGTGATGGGATGCTTACTCGTCCTTTAGCATCTACCGAATAATTAAAACTTCCTATAAACATAATTCACCATTAATTGGGAATATTAAACACTTTTACCCACCCAATTGCAAAATAACTGTTTTTCTTTGGGATTGTCAAGAAATTTTTCTTAAAAAATGAGGAAAATACTATAATTCCTTTTTGGGAGTTTCTACTTAATATGATGAGTCAAAAGGTAAGTTTACAAAAAAAACTTTTGCGGAAGGGAGTTCAATTGAGAGCCACCTGGCGGACTTGAACCGCCGACCCGCGCATTACGAATGCGCTGCTCTACCAGCTGAGCTAAGGTGGCACTAAATGTAGGTTAAATTGATGCTATCTTAATTTCTTTTTGTGACGATTCTTACGAAGGCGTTTCTTTCTT
Source organism: Ignavibacteria bacterium (assembly GCA_016873835.1). Taxonomy (GTDB): domain Bacteria; phylum Bacteroidota; class Ignavibacteria; order Ignavibacteriales; family Melioribacteraceae; genus DSXH01. The sequence goes on along the minus strand of VGVY01000004.1, from coordinate 22,888 downwards.
TTGTGAGTTGCCATTTTATGGCGTTTTCTTTTTCTGCCGCACGGCATATTAAGGCTCCTTATTTTTGATTAATTAAATCTTGTGCTCGTTTACCAATATTGTTATTCGGATTAATTGAAATAGTTTTTTCCCACCAATCAATTGCTTCTTCTTTTCTCCCGGAAGACATGTTCACTATTCCAATATTTAAATGTGCAATTTGATGATTTGGTTCATTCTTTAAAGCTTCCTTCATCCATTTAATTGCCTCATCATTCTTTCCAATTTCATAATAACAAACACCAAGATCTACCAAAACATCTGCTACACCAGGATTTGATTTCAAATATAATTTATATTTTTCAATTGCTTTTTCTTTAAATCCAGAATCATTCAATAAGTGAGCTAAATCCAATAATTTAGCATCGTTTGGCTGGTTTTTTAATTCTTCTTCTAGAGAATTAATTTTATTAAGATTAGTTAAATCAACCCCTTGATGAACATCCTCAAAATTAGAATCATTTAATGAGGTTACAGTTGAAGAATCAAAAATACCAGAAGCAACTAAAATAATAGCTCCAATTAATATCAAAGTGAAAATTAAGTAGAGTATTTTAGTTTTAGATATTGTTTGAAATTCTTGTTCAGCACTATTCTTTTTCTGTTTTGTCGATTTCCGCTTAGAAACTTCTTTCTCTTTGCTAGAATTATTATTAATTCTAATTGCTGAACCGCAACTTGAACAAAAATTTGATTCAATTCTTATTTCTTCTCCGCACACTGAGCATTTAATTATTTCTTTCACATCAACTCAAATTAATTGTTTTTCAATTCTTTCATACCAGAGTCAACCAAGGCTTTAAAGTCTTTCGAAAATTTAAATGTTGGAACAAAATGATCTCCTACATATACTTTTTCGCCGGTCCTTGGGTTACGTGCATATCTGGCTTTTTTCATTTTTACTTTATAACTGCCAAATCCCCTTATTTCAATCCCATTTCCTTCTCTTAAAGCTTGAATTACAGTATTTAAAAAACCTTCAATAATTGCTTCTGTTTCAAGCTTTGTGAGACCAGTTCCGAGTGCAACTTTTTCGACTATATCTGCTTTAGTCATATTGAACCTCAGTTTTACTCAATTGTTTATATTTTAAGCGTGGAAAAATATCAAATATTGATTTAAAATCCAATAAACAAATAACTTAGCTGAATTTTGATAATTGTAAATGACGATGTATAAAAACGGATTTAAAGTGTATCATATTTGAGCAATATCTAATATTTAGACCAATAATCATTAAAAAAGCTTGATAAATCCATATTTTGTTGTGGTATAAGGTTTGTAATAGTATTAGAAAAAAACTTGGAAAAATTATGAGTCTAGTTCCTATTATATATACAAGTCTAATTCTCTTTTTTGGTATGCTGATGGTAGTTTTGTTAATATCATATGCATCTTTCAAAGCGAAAGGAAAAACTAACCCAGTAATTGAAGAACAAATCAGAAAAAAGAAAGAAACTACTAGTAGTCCAAAATCAATTATTTATCCAAGGAATAACGTTATAATAGAAAATCATCGTACGGAAATAAAACCAAACATTGTTAAGAATTCGGCTTTGATTTATGAACAGCAACCGACTGTTGTATCATCAAATTATTTTGAAAAATATGACACTCCAAAGCCTATACAAAAGCAAGAATTTGAACAAAAGAGAATTGTTGAGCAAAGACCGTTCAGTCAAACACAAATAAATAAAAATAGACTTTTAATAATGAATGAATCTTCAAAATTTCATCAAAAAGAAAATGAAAATACTCGAGTAAACAGAGAACAATATTATAAAAGCGATCTTTCGAAATATAATATTTTAAGTTTTTACTCAGATGGAATTGAGAATGATTTAATGTTACTAACCGCGGTCCCAGCAACTAAAGCTGTATAAAAAATTAAACCACACTGTATAATTGTTCTCATAAAATTAATTCCTTATTTTTTACACATGGAATTAATACCTATAATAATTACAGTCCTCCAAGTTTTAGCAGCCTTAACTGTACTTGCAATTATTTTTTCTTACATTTCTTATAAGAATAAACTTAAAAACGGAAAAGAAAACCAACCAGTAAGAAAATTGGCTCAGCCAGCTATAAAAGCTGAAAGAAGAGTAAAACAAATAGTACAAAAAATAACAAAAACATTTGCCCAGTTACCTCCAAAAGAAAAATCTGTGAAACTTGATGATTCTTCTCAAAAGATTAAACAAAATAAAACACCAAAACCTCCAAGTATTAAATCCCCACCAAAATTTGAAAGAGTTGAAGCCAAAAATATTTTTCCAAATAGCGAAAACTTAAATTCTAATGAAGCAAATCTGAGCAAAAAAGGAAAAGATTTAATTAGCGATGAGAAGAAAAATCTCGAATCACTTGGCGACGATATATTGGGGAAATATGATGATGACGAAGCAAAAGAATTATATAGATTGAAAACAAAGAAAAAAAATTCAGAGTAAGATACCTCTTCAATAATCATTTATCATTTAAGCAATGAAAAAAAGTGACAGCAATCCGAATACTATTTATATAAAGAATATGGTATGCAATAGATGTATTAAAGTTGTGAATTATGAATTAACTGCACTAGGAATTAAAATAAAAAAAATATCATTGGGAGAAGTACAACTTTTTAAGGCAATTGCACCATCCACATTTGAGAAATTAAAAAGCCGATTACACTCAAATGGCTTTGAATTAATTGAAGATAAAAAAGCAATGCTGGTTAACCAAATTAAGGGAATAATAATAAGTTCAATTTATAATGACACCAACACTTCCGATCGAGTACAAAATTATTCGGAAATAATCGAACAAAAATTAAAAATCGACTATCATTATCTAAGTTCTCTTTTTTCTTCACTTGAGAGCATCACTATTGAACACTACATTATTCTACAAAAAATAGAACGAGTAAAAGAATTACTAAAGTACGGCGAACTGACATTAAGCGAAATTGCTATTAAACTGGATTATAGCAGCGTACAACACCTTTCTAAACAATTCAAGAAAGTTACCGGCTTTTCTGCAAGTGAATTCAAAAAACTGACCAATGAATTTCGTAAACCGCTCGATAAAATTTATTAATCTCTCCTAATGAAAATTTTATAACTTTTTTCCAAAATTGTATAACGCATTTAAATTGTGTGATTTATATGTTAAGCATGAAATCACAACAATAAAGGTGAATAAATGAAAACAAAAGAATTCATAATCGAGAGCATGAGTTGCAATCATTGTGTAATGGCAATAAAAAATGAACTAAGTAAAATAAACTTAGTAGATTCAAATGTGCAGATTGGATCGGCAATTATCACATTTAATGAATCAACCATAACGGAACAGCAAATTATATCTGCAATAGAAGAAGCTGGTTATAAAGTTAAAAAGGATTAGAAATGTCATTCAAATATGATTTAAAAATTGAAGGCATGACTTGCGCGAGTTGTGTAACCCGAGTTGAAAAAGTTATTTCAAAATTTGATGGTATAAAAAACGTATCTGTAAATCTTGCGACAGAAAAAGTTAGTTTCGAAATGGAAGATGAAAAAAGGAACCTATCAGAAATTGCAGCTGCCATCAAAGAATATGGTTATGAACTAAAGTTGAATCAAAAATCAAATACAAACGAAAAGACTTTTATAAATGAGGAAAAAGATACATTTTATTCTCAGCTAAAATTTGAATTTGTATTTGCTCTCATACTAACAGTTCCAATCTTTTTATTAAGTATGTTAATGGAATACGAATTCTTTAATAACTTTTGGTGGTTATCCGGCAATCAAACGAGAAATCTTTTACTAATTCTTACAACACCAGTAATATTTATTTCTGGTAAGAGATTTTTCAAAATTTTTTGGAATAATCTACTCCATTATTCAGCTGAAATGAATTCACTCGTTGCAATTGGAACTGGGGCTGCTTATGGCTACAGCATACTAGCAACACTTTTCCCAGAGCTTCTCTCAATTTCTGCAAATGAAATTCATGTTTATTATGAAACTGCCGCAGTAATAATTACTTTAATTTTGATGGGAAAAATTTTTGAACATAAGGCTAAAAATAAAACTGCTGGTGCTATTAAGAAATTACTCGAGCTGAAACCAAAAAATGCAAATGTATTGGTTAATGGTAATGAAATACAGAAAGATATTTCTGCATTATCGATTGATGATATAGTTATAATCAAACCAGGCGAAAACATTCCAGCAGATGGTATAATCATTTCTGGCATTTCATCTGTAAATGAATCGATGCTCACTGGAGAAAGTATTCCAGTAGACAAAGAAGCTGGTTCAGATGTTATAGGTGGTACAATTAATAATAATGGCTCGTTCAATTTTAAAGTGACAAAGGTAGGCGATAATTCAGTCTTAGGTCAGGTTATTAGATTAGTTGAAAATGCACAATCAACAAAGCCGCCAATTCAAAAATTGGTTGATAAAATTGCTTCGGTATTTGTTCCAATTGTTATTGTTATTGCGATAATTACTTTCATTAGCTGGTTGGTCTTATCATCAGAAAACTCTTTTTCTACTGCTTTAATAAATTTTGTAGCTGTTCTAATAATTGCATGTCCGTGTGCTTTAGGCTTAGCAACTCCAACTGCAATTATGGTTGGAACTGGGCTTGGTGCTTCTAATGGAATTTTAATTAGAAATGGCGAGAGTTTAGAAATTGCACTTAAAATAGATACAATTGTAATAGATAAAACTGGAACCATAACCGAAGGCAAACCGGAAGTATCACAAATTATTACGTTTAATTATGATGAAAGTGAATTAATAAAATATGCTGCATCACTTGAATCGAAATCTGAACATCCACTGGCTCATGCAGTTGAGGAAAAAGCTAAGACACTAAAAATTGAAGTTTTAGAACCTTCATCATTTCAAAGTCATTCAGGATTTGGAATTGATGGACAAGTCAACAACGAAAAAGTACTTATTGGCAAAAAAAGTTTTCTTCAAAATTCTTCCATAAAAACAGAGATAGCTGAGGATAGTTTTAACTATTTTTCGGCACAAGGCAAAACTGTAATTTATGTCGCTATTAACGGTGAACTGAAAGGATTGATAATAATAGAAGATAAATTAAAAATTGGTTCGAATGATGCAATTGAAAATCTAAAAAAAATGAATATTAGACCGGTTATGATAACTGGCGACAATAAAAATGCAGCTCTATTTATTGCTGAAAAAGTTGGGCTCAAAGAATTTAGGGCTGATGTATATCCACAAGACAAATCGGAAATTGTTAAGCAATTTCAATCTGAAGGCAGAGTAATTGGAATGGTAGGAGACGGTATTAATGATGCCCCAGCTTTAGCTCAAGCTGATGTAGGTATAGCAATTGGTACCGGAACAGATGTGGCAATTGAATCTTCACAAATAACATTAGTTAAAGGAGATTTGCGCGGTGTTGTTAAAGCAATAAATCTTTCTAAAAAAACATTGCAGACAATAAAACAAAATTTGTTTTGGGCATTTGTTTATAATATTATACTAATTCCTCTTGCAGCATTTGGAATGTTGAATCCAATGATTGCAGCATTTGCGATGTCATTAAGTTCGGTTTCTGTCGTAACAAATTCGCTAAGATTAAAAGGAAAGAAAATTTAGTGGAAAGACCTCGAAAGCGAAAAAACTTTCGAGGTTAAATTAATTGATTTATTTTCTTGGAAGTCTTTCTAAATATGAACTTGTACTTAGTACTGCATAATTATTTAATTGATTTAAATCTTCAAGCGAGTTACAGTTAAGATAACTCATTGTACTTCGTAATCCATCAGAAATTCCATTCACTACATTTTTTACAGCGCCTTTATATGGCACTAGTGTTTCTTCCCCTTCAATAAATTCATTTTTCATTTTAACACCGAATGAAGCAGATCCTCTGTACTTCTTCCAAAGTTGATCATTATATTTTATTACTTCACCTGGAGTTTCTTTGGTACCGGCAAGCATTCGTCCAAGCATTACAACATCTGCACCGCATGCAAGAGCTTTTGCAACATCTCCTGGACTTTTTATTCCGCCATCTGCAATTAATTTAATATCAAGTTTCTGATTTAACTTTTCAAAATATGTATCTATAATAGATGATACTTGCCCGATTCCAATGCCAGTTTGAACAGAAGTTGTACAAACACTTCCTCCTCCAATCCCAATCCTAACAGCATCAGCTCCAGCATTTACTAATTGTTTTAACGTAGAACCATGTGCAATATTACCTACAATAACCTTTACATTGTATTTTGATTTTATTTCTTCACACTTTTTAAGTACAAAAGCATTATTGGCATTAGCAGTATCAATACAAATTATCAAATTGCTTTCAGCAGTTTTCGAAATTAATTTTTCTTCAGCTGTAAGACTAACTGACACAGCTGTAATACCTTCTTGTGCTTTTCCATTTTTAAATAGTTCATTCAAAGAAGAATCAAAACGATTAACTATTCCAACACAACCAAGGTTATTTAATTCTTTCGCCATCTCAATTCCGGTTACAGTATCCATTGGACTTGCAATAATCGGCACAGAAAGATCAAATCCAAGAAAGTGAGATTTTGTACTTATCTCACTACGCGTTTTAACTTGTGAAATCTCAAGCGGAATAAGGCTTACATCATCATATGTTAATGATAAAGGATAATTGTTTAAATCTTCCTTAGAATAAATCTTCATATTTACCTCAATTAACTTCAGTTCAATTAAAAAATATTTTTGCCATATCAAAGACAACGTGCAAACATATAAAATTAATCTCACATTTTTTATTCAATCCACAATTTTCTAATTTGCAAAAAATTTTTAACAATTAAGGATACTAATGACATCAAAGAAAGAAGTTAAATCAGAAAAACAGAGCTGGAAATTTCCAAAGGATTTTTGGTTAGCCAATTTCATGGAGCTTTGTGAGCGAGCCGCCTATTATGGATTTTTTATAGTCCTAACTCTTTATTTGACAGATATAGTTGGATTTAATGATAAAGAAACCGGAATTGTTGCTGGAATATTTTTCGCTGGATTGTATTTTCTTCCCCCTTTTGTAGGGGCAATATCTGATAAAATAGGTTTCAAGAATGGTCTAATCCTTGCATTTACTTTACTTACGATAGGATACTTTTTACTTGGCGTATTCCACTCAAAATTGTTAGTAATATTATTTCTAATTATTGCCATGGTTGGCGGTTCCTTTATAAAACCCTTAATAACCGGAACAGTTGCTAAAACCACAAATGAAGATAATCGTGCGAGAGGTTATGCTTTGTTTTACTGGGTAGTGAATATTGGAGCATTCAGCGGAAAAACTTTTGTCCCATTCATACGCCAAGGAATTGGATTAGAATATGTAAATTTCTTTTCATCGGCAATGTCGTTTCTTGCATTATTATTTGCAATATTCTTTTTTAAGCAAACTAATTCAAGTCATGAGAGCAAATCTATTTCAGATGTAACAAAATCACTTAAAAGAATTTTTACAACTCCACGATTGATACTTTTAATAATAATTGTAACTGGTTTTTGGATTATTCAACATCAACTTTACGCTACAATGCCAAAGTATGTAATAAGGTTACTTGGAGAATCGGCAAAACCGGAATGGTTGGCAAACGTTAATCCAGCAGTGGTTGTGCTTTTTGTTGTTCTTGTAACACAGCTAATGAAAAAAAGAAAAGCAGTTACATCAATGTTGGTAGGAATGATATTAATGCCATTTTCAGCATTAGCAATGGCTGGAAGTCAAACTTTAGAAAGCATTACCGGTGATGCTGTTTCAATTTTAGGATGGTTTTCTTTACATCCATTAACCGTAATGATGATTTTAGGAATTGGTATTCAAGGATTAGCTGAATGTTTTATTTCACCGCGTTTTCTGGAATATTTTTCTCTTCAAGCACCAAAAGGAGAAGAGGGACTTTATCTTGGATTCAGCCATTTACATTCTTTCTTTTCTGCGCTTTCTGGTTTTATTATGTCCGGCTTTTTACTTGATGCATATTGTCCGGATCCAAAAACTTTGCCCTCTGGTTTAACTGAATTGCAGAAAGCATCGTATTATCAAGATGCACACATGATATGGTATTATTTCTTAGCGATTGGTTTAATTGCAGCAATAGCTTTGTTCGTATTTAAATATGTGACCGAAAGACGAGATAAAAAGATTTTATCCGTTAATTAATTTAATTCATTCAAAATAATTCGGGAATCATTTATTTCAATTTGTTTATGATAAGGAAGGGAATGGTTCCCATTTTTATTTGCGCAAATAATTCTAATAATATTTTTTTGAGTTCCGGAATTATCAAATACAACTTTTAATATATTTTTATCCTTCGTCACTTCGTAACCGATTTCCTCTTTATTCAAAAATACTTGAACAGATCTCCAATTTATTCCGCTAGTATCAGACAAATTGAAAAGTAGAGAAATTTTTTTACAGTCAACTTTTGAACTGTCCGGTATAAAATTAATTTGAGGAATTCCATTTCTATAATATTTACCCAGTCCTCTAAAAATGCCCCAAGCTTGTATTTCATTAAATATTTCGTCATTCAATCTCAACTCTTCAAAATGGCTTGTATGAAATGCACATTCAACAAGAACTGCTGGAATTTTTGTTCGGCGCAAAACTGAAAATCCTTGTCCAGGATAAATTAAGTAGTCTGAATATGTTCCATCAAAAGAACCTAATCCGCCTGGATTACCCATAACATATGAAAGATCTCTTTGAATATATCTTGCAACATCTCTTTCGGATGGTTCATATTCATAATCAGTTTCTTTTGCATGATAATAAGTTGAAGTATAGTTTGTCCAGTCATCCTCCCATTTTGCCGGTGCATTATGGTGAATACTTACAAATAAATCCGCACCGCTGCTGTCTGCAAGGACCGATCGATATGCAAGCTGGACTGTTTTATCAATATCTCGTGAAATAACAACTTGAGCTCCAGCATCAATTAAGTAGTTTCTCAAATTCAGGGCAACCCTAAGGTTTACGTCAGCTTCAATAACATTGCCGGCGCGGTTTGAATTTTTTCTATCTTCTCCACCGTGTCCTGGATCCAAAAAAATTTTCTTTCCTTTTAAATATTCTGAAAAACTACTGATCGTTTTTAATTTTAATGTATCAACCTTTAAATCAGGTGGAATATCATAAAGTGGAACGTTAATGGATGTGCAGCTGGTAAAAGCTAAAATTAACACTCCCATTAAAAATAGACTACCTTTTAATTCATTAAACTTTCTTTTCAATAGTAATAGTTGTTTTATGGTAATACGCATTTGTTCCCCTCTATACTAAATTGACATTTAGAACAATGATTATAATTTTTTGAAAAAGTACTATTATGTATTTTTCTAATTGCTTCATTTAATTCAGCCTTAAAATCACTCAGACCTTCTTTTGAAACTTGCTGTGAAATTAAAATATCTGGATGATATAAAAATAACAGTTGAATTTCAAAATCTGATATTTCAGGATATAATCTCGATAACAAATATGCGTAGAATTTCAATTGAGGGTAATAAGATTCCGAACGAATTGATATTTCATCTTTATTAATAGAATCAGTTTTATAGTCAATAACAACTATTTTATTATTATTAAAAATAACTTTATCAATAATACCATAAAGGTAATGTTCGCCTTCTTCACAATATATTTCATATTCATTTTTGTAATTATTAAAATCTGAAATCAATAAATAACTTTTTGAATTTAGGTATAATTCCATAAGCATTTTAATATTTCTGGCAAGCTTAGCTTTTTCATGTTCTGAAAGATTTTCATAGTTAATATGTTTATCAATACTAAATTCTAAGTTCTCAATTGTTACATTTTCTTTTAATAAAGCATGAATTACTTTCCCTTTTAAAGCAGCAAATAATTTTAAATCAACATCTTCTTTGTCATTAAATTCATATAGTTTGTTATCATTTTTCATAAAGTCAAGCAAAGTAGAAAAACCAATTTCATAAGTTAACTGGTATTTAACCGGGCATTGATTATACATCGATATTTTTGTGGCTGAGATAATTTCTTTTTTTGCACGATCCTCAATTCGTTCAAGTAAATATTTTTTAGGTTGATCGATTATAAGTGATTCATTTACAATTATATTTACGTTTTTTACTTTTTTTGAAACCAAAATCTCAATTGAAATTATTTGAGAGAAAAAATCATATTTATTATTAACCTTGCTCATAAATTCCGTTTTATCAATAAACAAAATTTTATCTACATCATAATTTGTGCTTATTCCTTTTGAAATAAGATGTAAAAACGTGTTATTATTTACCTTACCGGAATTTAAAGTAGCAGTTATGTATAAGTATTTCATTGCCCTTGTTAATGCTACATACAAAAGTCTTTTAAATTCTGCATTTTCTTTCTTTTTGTTGATATAATTATAATATGCAACAAGTGAGGGAGTAACCGGTTTTGAAAAATATTTTTTATCAAGATGCACTTTTGTCAACAATCCAAAATTTTTATCGAACATAATAGTCTTGGCTTTTACAGAATCTTCTCTTTCAGCTTCATTACATTTAAACAAGAAAACACATTTGTATTCCATTCCTTTAGCTTGATGGATAGTCAATAGATTAACCGCATTTTTTTCTTCTGAAACTTGAGCTTGTCCTTCGTCGTCAGATAGCTCAATCGAATCCTTAAGAAATAGAATAAAATCAAATAGTGTTTTGAAACTTCTTGTTGAAAAATTACGGGCAATTGAAATCAACTTTTCGAGGTTGGCAATTTCTTGTTCTGCATTTTTTTTAGAAGCCGCAACTGCCCAATAACCCGATTCATTTAGTATTATACGGAGTAAAGAATATAACTCCAGACTATTTGATAATTTAATGTGTCTTTCTAACGTATCAATAATTTTACTTAAGTCATTTTTATAACAATAACTTTTTAGTTTCGAATAAAAAGTTTTCCCTTCTTCGAGAGATATTAGTAGAAGTTGTTTATCTGACAATAGAAAAAATGGTGCACGCAATATTCCAACAAGAGCTTTGTTATCATCATTATTTATAATAAAAGAGAGATAATTGAAAATATCGTAAACAGCTTGCCTTTGGTAAAAACCTTTACCGCCAACTACGATAAATGGAATATTTATTTCTGAAAAATGATTTTCTAGGTCAGCAAAAAATTTCCTCTTTCTACAAAGAATTCCAATTTCGTTGAATTTTACTTGATTGGTATTAACAAGCTCAATTATTTTATTTCCAATGTTAGAAACTTCAGAATTTTCATCGTCATCATCGGAAATTAAAAACTCAACAGTTCCCTTTTCATTTGGATCAACAGCACAAATCAAATCGCTGTAGCTAACTTCATTGAATAAGGAGTTTGGTTTCTCAAAAAGCTTCTTAAATAGTCTGTTAACAAACAATACAATATTTGGTGACATTCTAAAACTATGTGGCAAATACAAGATTTTTCCATCTTGCTGATCATTTTTTACTTGTTCTTTAGTTTCATTAAACACAGCTAGCTCTGCATCTCGGAACATATAAATACTTTGCTTTTCATCACCAACAACAAATAAATTTCCATGTTTCAAATAATCAAGAATTGGCATAAAGATTTTATATTGTAATTCATCAGTATCTTGATATTCATCAATCATAATATATTTATACTTCTTTCTTAAGAATTTGATAACATCTTGTTTGTCAATAATTTTAAGAACAAACAATAAGAGATCTTCATAATCTAAATAGCCGTGCTGCTTCTTTTTGACCGAATATAAATCTTTAGCTTTCTGAAACACCATACAAAAACATTTACCAAAGTATGCCAACTCAAGAGTAGCTTTTTCTGAATAATCAGCTGTCAAAATATTCTTTAACTCATCAAATGAATTTTCAAGATCATTAATTTGTAATTTTATTTCATCTCCTCTTTTACCTAAATATTTAACTTTTCTAATTGTTTTACTTGAACCTGATGTCATAATCAGCTCAAATAATTCGTTCGCTTTTTGAACGATATCTTCTAATCTTGTGTCAGAGGAAATATTTTTTACAATACTACTTATTTTTTGTCCAATCTCATTCGTCGGCTCCCATTCAAGAACTTTGTTATTGATCAATTCAATTTTTTGAATTACCTCATTTATTATCTTAATGAATAAAGCGTTATTATATTTTTCTTCTATTTCATTTAAATTATTAGCAATAGCTTGAACATCGAATTGATAAATTCTTTCAAACATATTTTCAATATTTCTCCGATGCTCAATGCTATTTTGAATAACAGTTACAACTTTATTTTTTGATCCTAATAGGCGAAATAAATATTTAATTGCTTCTGAATCGCTGGAAGAATTAAGTAAAGAAGTGATGGCTTCATCAACTGAAAGTTCAATCAAATCACCGGAAGTATCGGAGTCTATTGGTATAAAATTGGCGTCTATGTTTGCATCAGGAGAAAATTCTCTTAAAATGTCAACACAAAAAGAATGTATTGTGGAAATATTTGCAAAAACGAGTTGACGTTTTATTCTTTCTAATTTTTCAATTACGCCAGAATTCTTTTCAATCTCAATTCTATCATTTAATTCATTAGCTATTTTCTTATTTAACTCGCCAGCAGCCTTATCAGTGAAGGTAATTGCAACAACATTGTCAATTTCAATGTCCTCATTTAGTAAAATTTCTATGAATCGTTTTGATAAAACAAAAGTTTTGCCCGATCCGGCATTCGCACTTAGCAATATGTTCGAACTATAATCAAGTGCTTTTTTTTGAAACGGAGTTGGATATTTCATCGTTCAGCTAATGGAATTTTAATAAGGAAAGTAGTTTTGTTTTTCTCGAATGATTCAACTTCTATGCTGCCTTCAATGCTCTCTAAAAATCTTTTTGCCATGCTTAATCCAAGCCCCATTCCTTGAGATTTAGTTGTAAAATTTTCATCAAAAATTTTATTTAAGTTAGATTTTTCAATACCAGTGCCATCATCAGTTATTCGTACTTCACAATATTGATCTTTCTTATTAATTGATAATTCAATTTTTTCTGAATTAGCTTGTATTGAATTTCTAATCATATTAATAATTGTTCTGTTCAATTGATCAATATCAGTATTTATATATACTTCCTCATTAGTTGAAAAAAATCTTATACTAATAATTTCATTTGAGAATAGATTTAAAGTATCTCCAATCAATTTCACAACATTCGCTTTTTGGATATTCAAATTTGGCATACGGGCAAAGTTTGAGAATTCTGACGCAATGTTTTTCAATGCTTCAATTTGATTAATAACTGTTGCTGTAACCTTATTAAAGATTTCATCAAATTTGTTTGACTTATCTTTATATGCTTTTATTAACTGCTGAACAGAAAGTCTCATAGGCGTCAAAGGATTTTTTATTTCGTGTGCAACTTGCTTCGCCATTTCTTTCCATGCAGTTTCTCTTTCAAGTTGAGCTAATTCTAATTGACTTTTGTGTAATTTCCTAACCATCATATTAAATCCATCAGTCAATTCTTTAACTTCACCAGTTCCTTTTACTGCAATTTCAATATTTAAATCACCATTTCCAACTGACCGAGTTGCAAGTGTAAGTTTTCTAACTGGTGATGAAATTTGTTCAGCTAGAATTGTACTGAAGATTACCAACAAAGCTAAAACCAAAGAAAGAGTTCCAAATAAAAATAAATCGAGTTCCACATTGGATAATGGTAAATTGGTTCGATTGAAAATTGTGTTAATATTAATAATTCTTTTACTTCCATTTAAATCAAATAACTTGCTGGCATAAAAATATTGACCTTGAGTAATCAATTCATTTCCAATCTGCAATTCTATTCCATTCAAAATGTTTTGAGCAAATGCAGCAGATGAAAGACTTTTTGAAAATACTCCAGCATCGAAGAAGTTTTGATAAGAACTAAAAATTAATTTTTCCTGATCAAAGACTGAATACTTATAATTTAAGTCGGAAGATGCTTTTTCATAAATAGCATTTTCAGAAACTACTGAATTTACAGAATAATTTTTAATATACTTTTCAATTTGATTCACAGAAGAGATTAGCTGTTTACTAATAACCGAATTATTGTTCTCTTCATTAATAGATCGAATGTAAAATGAAATGAAAATTAGCGGAATAACCGAGACAATTATGAATGCCAACGAAAGCTTGGTTCTATATGCAGCAAAAAATGCTTTCCACTTATTAATATGAACAAATGCATAAATTAAAAAAGCAACTAAAAGTAGAATTGAATGAACAAAAAACACTTTGAAAAAATTTGATAGATTCCAAGCAAATAATTTTTCTTCAATTGAAACTGAAATGATATTATTAGATCCCGTTCCATATTTTGTTAAATAAAGTAAATGTTGTTCATCATTTATATTTAATTTGAGCCATGCTTCACTTAATTCGCTGAACTTTGCATTTAATATTTTATTAACATTATTATTATCCAATGCAATTCCACCAATTGCAGAAACTAATTGGTTGTTTTTGAAAAAAAAGATTTTCAACTTCTCAAATTCAGTTGCAGAAGCAATGCCAGTACGTTTGGGAATAATAAATTCTGGCAATTGATTAATGTTTAACCCATTTCGGTCATAAAACAATTTAACTCGAATATATTTTTCATTTTCACGATTATCAGGATATTTACAATAAGCAGAAAATTCCAAAATTGTACTATATGGATCTTCATAAACTCCAAATTGATTTACATCATTGAAGTTTAGTTTATCTTTATTATCACTTATGTGATTGTAAATTTGTGTTGAAAAACTTCCAAGTTTATTTTTGAATGTGTCATAAATACTAATTTCAGTAGGAATATTTTCACGATACAAAATACTTTCTGTCCATAGCTTAAATGCTGTCGAAGAATAATTTACATTCTTACTTTTAAGATGCTCCGGCAATTTATAGTTTGAGAATTGACTAATAGTTTGACGAAGTAAAAATTCATAAATTTTCTCGTTGTATTTGGTTATCTCTTGTGCTGTAGTTTTTAATGATTCTCTTTCTATTTCCGAATTATAATAAACCAATAAACTTACACTTAAAACTGATGCAGCAATTCCATAGTACACATAATAAATAACTCTGTGTTTATTGAAATAACTTAAATAAACCAGAATAAAAACTATTGAGATGAATACAATTCTTAATGTAGGAGTACCTTGCGGTTGCGTTTGTAATGAATCATATGCCCAGCCAAGGATTTGAAAAATCAAAAAATTTGCAACCAAAATTATTTTTTTAATTTTGATTTTTTCGGATGGGAAATGGCTTAAAACAATTTTAAACAAAATAATAGAAATCAAAACTGACGATATGCCAAGAAGAAGAATATTTAAATCCATTAATAAAATTACGGGGGAGGGAAATAAATTAAATTCTTTGAAATATCGAATAGTTGAATCGAAAACAATACTTCTTATTGAGGCACAATAAGCCCGATACGAAATAAAAAATATTACGGTTACAATAAGAGATGCTGCAATATATTTTATCCAGCTATTATCAGTTTGTTTAACTATTATTTCTTGTATAAACTTATTTGCAGCATATATGATTACTAATAAGAAAAGTAACGTTAAAAAAAGTTCGAGGGGTGATTGCACAATTCCGTAAGCAAAAACAGAGGAAAAATTAGCCGGATCAGTTAAAGAGCTTCGAAAAAAATTGCTTGGAATTCCAACTATAAAAACAATTATTCTTAATACAGCTATATAAAATACCACAGCAAAATATTTAATAAATCTATTCTTAGTGTATATTAAAGATCTGTATCCCAGAATACCAAGCAAAACAAAAATTATAAAAAAACAAATTGACTGAAAATTTCGAAATTTTTCTTCGATCTCTTTTAAATTACTATCTAAGGCGGGTTTGTCAAATACAGCAATCCCAATTTTATTATTGAAATTATTTTTGATAATGGAAGAATATTGCCGTCCGTCTTTTGATCTTTCAGAATCCTTATCATACGAGAATGAAACCAACGTGCCTAATTTATTTGATAATGAATCTGAAATGCTCGTCGATTCATAAATTTCATTTGCATATTTAAAATGCTCTTCAATTAATATACTTGAACATAAATAGAATAATTTATTTCGTGAATGAAGTGTATCTACCATTAATAAATAAGTATTCAAATCTTGATTATAAAAAAAAGTCTGGCCAACAGTTATTTGTTTGGAATCAAAGAAAGAACTGTTGAGAAATAAATTGCCTCCCCAACAAATACGATTTTTAAAGTCATCATAAAGTATTATAGATAAATTTTTTTGTTTAAAGTTCTCTAATTCTTCAAAACAGTAATTAAAGTTTTCTTTTATTTTATTTCTTATGTTGAATTTTACTTGCTTATTTAAATTAAAAAGTGTTTTACTTTTGTTATCAAAGGTATTTTGAATAATCTCTTCAATTTTTGTAATCTTTAGAATTAAATCAGAATTCCAATTTCTTTCAAAATTGTTTTTAATAATTGGTTCAGCCAATGCCGATGCAATGATTAATAAAATAAAAAATAGTAAAATGACATTTACTTTTGATTTCAATGCTTTCTTAATATTCATCAGATCAATTTATTGTGATTTGGGAAATCAACCATTTATTACTAACATAATGAAGAGTTACAAATACAATTGCATTTCCACGAATCCCTTTATTTTTAAATTTTAGATTGCCAGCAGCAAATGGATTCTCAGTATCTGTTGATGAAAAAGTGAAATTAAATGATATTGGTTTAAAAACACTAAAGTAATCTTTGATTACATAATAGGATTGATTGGCACTATAATACCCACTAATATTGCTGGAGAGACTGATATAACATCTTTCATCAAAATAATTTGAGAACTTATCTACCGACCCATTATTTAATCCCTCTTCAATTTTGATTAGTAGCTTCTGTGCTTCTCTACTTTTTAATTCTTGAGCAATTAGAGTAGGATCTATGAGAATGAAGCTTAAAGTTATAAGAAGAATTTTTACAATATAGCGTTTCATTAAATCTTCTATATATTTATTTGAAAGATAATTTAATTGAAATAAAAAAGCATACCATAGTGGTATGCTTTTCCCCTTTTTGTATGCTTCATTTTATTTAATAATTTTTTTTCACTTCTTTGCTCAGTTTTTTTCTTACTTCTTGACTGTTTGCGCGCTTTAGTTCTCTGTTTCCTTCTACTAACTGATAAGCCCAGTCAAACACCATTCTTTCACCAGTAATACTTTTTATTCTAATCTTTGCATAATGGTTATCCCAAGTCCAAATTACATAAGTGTTGCCAACTTTTGCTTCAGTATATTTTACATTTTCATTTGGTTTTAATGGAATCCAGCCATTTAATGGTGCATGACTAATATCCCAAATGTCATTAGTTTTGCCCATATCTTGTAAATCAGAATCATCCCATACATTTAAGAAATATTTGCCTGAGTAATTTTCGAAAAAGAAATCTGCATCATCTCCGTTATACAGAACGACAAGATATCGGCTAAAATCATAACCAGCATTGTTCGGCGATCTATTATAATCAAACACAGCTTGGTTAAAACCTTCAGGTCTAGGTGTGTCATAAACCAAATCATTGCTTAATTCACTTTCATTTCCATTAAAATCATAAGCTGTTATTCCATAATAATAAGTTATTCCATTTTTAGCGCCATCATCAATAAAACTCGCTTTTGATGTGCTGCCAATAAGAGTATATTTACCGTCATATGAATAACTATAATAAACATTATATCCAGCTAAATCTCGTTCATAATTTTCATCCCAAATGATGTCAACTCGTTTATCGCCAGTAATTGTATAAACATTTTTAGGTGGTGATGGCGGAGTGTCATCATAATAGAATTCATCAAAATGATCGCAGCCGGTTATAAATAAAAAGCTGCTAAAAATTAGTAGCATAAATAATTTAATCGATTTCATTTCATCCTCCAGAATATTTCTGAAGAGCATATTTCAATAGTAATGCCATGGGGAAATGCAGAAAAGGAATGATTTATTAAGGATTAAATATTGAGTGTACTATATAATATACAGATGTAAGTTTGTTATCATATTCTAATATAATTATCCTCAAAGTACATTTGTCTTTTATTAATTACAGAAATGGATTTGCCAGTAAGAAGTCTTTTATCGAATGGTGAATTTTTTGATTTTGATTTGAGTTTTGTGACATCAACTGTCCATATCAAATCCGTATCGATAATGGTTAGATTTACTTCACTTCCTTCTTTAATCTCTGGAATAGGAAGATTCAAAATTTTACGTGGATTTATTGATAACTTTTCTATCAATTGATTCAAGGTTAATATTTTTTTATGAACTAATTCACTTATTGATATTCCTAGAGTTGTTTCCAGACCAACAATTCCATTAGGAGCAAAAACAAATTCCATTTCTTTTTCCTCAATTGCATGTGGTGCGTGATCACTAGCAATACAATCTATTGTTCCATCTTTTAATCCTTCAAGAATTGCTTGGATATCTGATGTTGTTCTAAGCGGAGGACTCATTTTATAATTGGTATCGAATAATTTTAGTGAATCATCAGTTAATGTAAAATGATGCGGAGTGACTTCGGCAGTTACTTTAACACCTCGTTTTTTTGCTTGTCTTATTAGTTCTACTGCTCCTTTTGTGCTGATATGCGCAATATGTATTCTTGCATCTGTAAATTCTGCCATCAGAATATCTCTTGCAACAATCAAGTCCTCTGCAACATTTGGAATAGAAGGCATACCAAGAATTGTAGAAACGAGACCTTCATTCATTGCTCCGTCAGATAAGGTTTCATCCTCGCAATGTTCAATTACCGGTACGTCAAACATTTTAGAATATTCTAATACTCTTCTGAGAATTCCAGCATTCTTGATTACTGAGCCATCATCAGAAAAGGCTATTGCACCAGCCTCATATAATTCAGCAATTGGTGATAATGCTTCTCCTTTTCTATTCAAAGTTGCAGCAGCTACTGGAAAGACATCAACTAAATTTTTTTTCGATTTTTCTTTAATAAATTTTACTATTTCTGCTGAATCAATATCAGGCGAAGTATTAGGCATGCATGCAACTCCAGTGAACCCACCAGCAGCGGCAGAATTACTTCCGGTATCAATTGTTTCTTCGTCTTCTCTTCCGGGTTCACGCAAATGAACATGCATATCAAACAGACCAGGAACACATATTTTATTTTCAAAATCAAAAATTTGCGAATCTTTAACTACCTTCTCACTTATTTCACCAATCTTTTGTATTACACCATCTTCAATTAAAAGATCTAATTTAGAATCTAGTTTTTGAATCGGATTAATTACTCGAGCATTTTTGAGAATAATTTTCATTTCACACCTTATTGGATTAATGCATTGTTCCTAATAAATAGAGTACTGCCATTCTTATTGCAACTCCATTTGTAACTTGATCAAGAATAACTTGATATGGTCCATCTGCAACTTCTGAGGAAAGTTCGACACCCCGATTAATTGGGCCCGGATGAAGTATCAAAACATCTCTATTGTTTTTTTCTATCCGTTCAGTTGTTATACCAAAATAATTATGATATTCTCTTAACGATGGAATTCTCTCACCAGCATTTCTTTCAAGTTGAATTCGTAAGACATTCAATACATCATGTTCTGCAATTGCCTGGTTAATCTTATTATATACTTTTACTCCAAGGGATTCAATTCCAAAAGGAATCATGGTAGATGGACCACAAACTGACACTTTTGCTCCCATTGTTTTTAAACCAAAAATATTCGAAAGAGCAACACGGCTATGAGAAACATCTCCAACTATACATACTTTTAATCCATCAAGTTTTCCCAATTTTTCCTTAATGGAATAGATGTCGAGCAATCCTTGAGTTGGATGCTCGTGAAGTCCATCGCCAGCATTGATAATATTTGCTTTCGAAATTTTTGTAAGATAAGTAGGAACACCAGCAGACTGATGACGAACAACGATCATATCAACCTTCATCGCTTCAATATTTCTAACTGTATCTTTAAAAGTTTCTCCTTTTTTTGTACTGCTTGTTGAAGTGCTAAAATTTATTGTATCTGCTGAAAGTCTCTTCTGGGCTAATTCAAAAGAAATTCTAGTTCGAGTGGAACTTTCATAAAATAAATTTACAATTGTTTTACCTTGAAGCGTAGGAACTTTTTTTATAGGTCGTTCTAGTACTTCTCGAAATGTTGTGGCTGTATCAAGAATTAACTGAATATCTTCTTTAGGAACCCCATATAATCCTAATAGGTGTCTGCTAGATAATGACATTTTAAAACTCTCATTTAATTTGAGTATTAATTAAATAGACTGCATCTTCACCATCAACTTCTTGAATTCTAACTCTTACTTCTTCATTAATAGATGTTGGAATATTCTTTCCAACAAAATCTGCTTTTATAGGAAGCTCTCTGTGACCTCTATCAACCAAAACACAAAGCTGTATAGTGTTAGGTCTTCCCAAATCCATTAATGCATCAAGCGCTGCTCTTACTGTCCGCCCAGTATACAGTACATCATCAATAAGAATTATATCTTTTTCATTTACGTCAAATGTAATTGTAGTTACAGAAACTTCCGGTTGTTTTAATCTTGTTCTAAAATCATCTCGATAAAGAGTAACATCGAGCACACCATAATTGGGATCTAAATTCTCAATCTCTTTTACTTTTTTTCTAATTCTCTCAGCAATGAATTCACCCCTCGTTCTCATTCCTATAAGCACGATGTTTTTGCTTCCTTTATTCCGTTCCAATATTTCATGTGCTAATCGTGTTATTGTTCTATTCAATCCTTCTTCATCAATAATTTTTGCTTTGATATCCATCATCTCACCTTATATTTAAAAAAAATCCTCTAAGGCATTTGCCCTCGAGGTTAGTTTTTTCAAAGAATTTTTGTATGCCATTCCTTCTTATCTCGCTGGATAAAGTTAAAGGAGAATTATTTTCTATTCCAAATTAATTCATTAGTAAGACAAAGTAAAGAAACAAAAAAGGCTGTCATATTTAACAGCCTTTTTAGAATACTATCTAACTTTAAATTCAATTCTTCGGTTCATAGCTCTTCCTTCAGCAGTTTTATTATCTTCGATTGGATTGCTTTCACCAAAACCAGTAGTTGTTAATCTACTGGAGCCAACTCCTTTTGAAACTAAATATTTTTTAACCGCATCGGCTCTTGTTTTGGATAATTTGCTGTTATAAATCTCTGAGCCAATGTTATCTGTATAACCTTGAATTTCAACTTTCATGTTTGGATATAATAATAGTGTTTTTGCTGCATCATATAAAATTGGATATGAATCTGAAGTTATTTTTGCGCTGTTAAAATCAAAATTGACTCCAACAAGCACCCATTTATCTGCAGAAGCTGCAACTGGCTTTTCAACAACAACTTGCTTTTCAACTTCTCGAGGAATATACCGTTTTACAATTTCTTCGATGCGTCCATAATCAACTGGATCCGGCATTTTATCCATTGCTAATCCACTATAAAGCTGGCAGTATTTTGATTGTTCGCCTTGATCAAAATACCAAAGTGCGCCAATACTCAAACCCATATAAGAATCTTTTTCATTAACTACGCCGGCTCCTAATGCCCCATCAATTTCCGAATTCAATGTTAAATGATAACCGAATTCTGTAACAAATCTCCAATCAGTATCAATGTTCCATTCAATCCCGATTCCTGAATTGAATTGCCCCGTAACTGCATTATCATCCAATGTTGGAGTTGCTTTGCCATCTAACATTCTATAAAGAACTCCACCGCCAGCAAATAAATAAGGCGATACTGGTTCACAAGGAACCATGTAGAACATAAAATCCAGATTGCCGGTTATCGCCGTTGTTGTCGTAGTTATTGGAACAAGAACTGGATTAATCCACTCACCTTCCATATGTGAGTATGCTCCTTTCAACCTAAGTGCCAGGTGTTCAGAAAAATTTCTTTGAAAGGAAAGATAACCTCCATAATTTGTATTAGAGATAGTTGTGTTTACACTTAAGAATCTTGGGTACTGAAAACCAAATCCAAGAGCCCAAGCATCCTTAGCTAACTGTGCATAACTAAACGAGGGTAAAGAAACAATCAATAAAAGAATTATCAATTGTAATTTCTTTTTCATTTTTTTTCCTCCTAATAGTGAGGTATTATTTTATCAATATCATTTAAAATTATATTTTTACATTTAGTAAAATCGGGGTGTAGCGCAGCCCGGTTAGCGCGCTTCGTTCGGGACGAAGAGGTCGGGAGTTCGAATCTCCCCACCCCGACATAAACTTTTATTAATTCATCAAAGTAAACTGTAACCTAAACAAAGATTCCAAGTCAACAAAAACAATTAATTCAATAAAAAAAGAACAATAGTATTAATCAAAACAATTACTTAAAACTATTTATTTATAAAAATATATATGCAAAAAAATTTCAAAATTATTAACCACCTTGATCATGGGTTTTAACCCATACCCATGCACCAGCACTTGCCGAAACCGTCTCTTTAGTTATTGTACCCGAACCAGTAAAAGCATTTGGTGCAACACCTCCGGATGCTGTCCAATTTTGTGAAGTTGTTGCTTTGTTAACAGTCCAAACAAATTTCCAATATCCAGATTGATTTGGAAAACTTGGATTATATTGTTTTCCATCTCTTTTATATTCCTCAAGTAAAGGTGGGAAATTAAACTTAAGTAACTGAGTAAAATTTCCGACATCTACATTTGCTCTACTTTTTACTTCCCCTAATAACCAACCACTATCCACTGTTCCAGTAGTTGAAATTGTAATGCTATTTGAATAATTATAAGTTTTTT
>VGVY01000003.1 GCA_016873835.1 Ignavibacteria bacterium | reverse complement strand
TGGACAGTTTTTGCGGGCTTTAGAGGAGGTAAAGGAATTGCAACTGCACTTGGATTTTTAATTACCCTAATTACAATTGATATGCTCCTTGCCTTATTAGTATTTTCAGTAACGGTAACATTTTCTAGATATATTTCTCTTGGCTCTCTAATGGCTGCTGTATCAGTTCCGGTTATTTTATTTATCCGAGAAAATCTTTTTGGTGTTGAAATTCCTGGATATCAGACTATTTTACCATTCGTAATTGGATTAGCTGTTTTAGTAATTTATACTCATCGTAAGAATATTGATCGACTTATCAAAGGAAATGAAAGCAAGATATCATTCATAAAAAAGAAATAGCAATATGAGGATATCTGTCCTAGGTGCCGGTGGATGGGGAACTACTTTAGCGATTTTACTCTATCACAATGGCCATGATATAACTTTATGGGAATACAAAAAGAGCTATGCTAAAGCTCTTTTTAAAAATCGAGAAAATAAAGTATACCTTCCCAACGTTAAAATTCCTAAAGAAATAACTATTACACATTCACTTCAAGAAAGCTGTACTGATAAACATATGATAGTATTGGCGGTCCCTTCGCAATTTATTCGTGACATTTTGAAATATGTTAAACGATATGATTACCTTGATACTACTTTTGTTAGTGTAGCAAAAGGAATAGAGAAAAACACAATCCTCACTGTCTCACAAATTATTCAAGATGAAATCAAAAATATCTCACCTTCACAAATTGGTGTTTTATCTGGTCCAAGTCATGCAGAGGAAGTATCTCGAAAAGTCCCCACTGCAATTGTCGCTGCATCTACAGATGAATTTACAGCAAAACAAATTCAGTCTGCATTCATAACTTCTTACTTCCGCGTTTATTATTCAACTGATTTACTCGGTGTTGAATATGGAGGTGCATTAAAAAATGTAATCGCAATTGGAGCCGGAATAATTGATGGTGCAAAATTTGGTGATAATACAAAAGCCGCAATCATGACACGAGGAATTGTAGAAATATCTAGACTTGGGATTGCATTAGGGGCAAAGCCTGAAACTTTCTCCGGTTTGTCTGGAATGGGAGATCTGATTGTAACTTGTATGAGCAAACATAGTAGAAATAGATTTGTTGGCGAGCAAATTGGAAAAGGTAGAAAGTTAAAGGATATTTTGAATTCAATGGAAATGGTTGCAGAAGGAGTGGAAACAAGCCGGTCTGTTTATCAGCTTGGACAAAAATATAAAATTCAAATGCCGATTTGTAATGCAGTATATAAAATACTATTTGAGGAAAGAGATCCCATCAAGGTTACTTACGAATTAATGACTCGTGAAATGAAGCCTGAAGATTAATTCAACTACTTCACTTCTTAATTTTTCTTTATATTTTAATATAACTTATCATTTACTTTATGACGGATAATCTTTCAAAGTCTGTTCAGTATTTAAAATCGGTTGGGCCTAAAAGAGCCGAATCTTTCGCTCAAATAGGAATTAATACTATTGAAGATTTATTGTACTACTTCCCAACAAAATATTTAGATAGAACAACAATATTAAATACAGTAAAAGTCTATCAATTAATTCGTAATGGTTATGATGGAGAAGTGACTATCATAGGAGAAGTTGTTTCAAAACAATTTATTAGATATGGTAAAAAACAACTTCTTAAAGTAAAGTTTAAAGATAAATCTGGATTTTTTGAATGTATTTGGTTTCAAGGGATAAAGTTTTTCAAAGATATTTTTAATACCGGTGAGATATATGCTATATCTTCAAAACCAGTTATAACAAAATATGAACATTTGCAATTTGCACATCCAGATTTTGACAAACTTGCAGAAATAGAATCCAAGGAGTTTATAAACACCGGTAAAATTATTCCTTTTTATCGACTGCCAAAAGAACTGCGATTAACAAACATCGGAGATTTCAGTCTAAGAAAAATAATTCATCAGGCAGTTGATAACTTTTCAGATGAGTTAAATGAAACTCTTCCAGAATTCCTAATTAAAGAAAAGAATCTGCTTGATATTAAAACGACAATCCAGAACTTGCATTTTCCACAGAATCATGATTTACTACATAACGCTCAACACCGAATGAAATACGAAGAGTTATTCTATGTTGAATGTTTAGTTGCCCTTAGGAAGACGCTAGTAAAAAATGAGAATAGAAATCATTACTATCAAACTCCATCAGTATTTTTAAAAGAGTTTTTAAATTCATTGCCGTATCAATTGACAAAATCCCAAGTAAATGTATTAAGCGAAATTCGTAAAGATTTAGAAAGTGATAAACCAATGCACCGGCTTTTACAAGGTGATGTCGGCAGCGGAAAAACTATTGTTGCATTAATAACAATGCTCATTGTTGTTAGTAGTGGGTATCAATCAGTATTTATGGTGCCAACTGAAATATTAGCTGATCAGCACTTTAAAAATTTTGCAATTCTATTACAAAAATTTAGCATTCATATTACATTACTTATTGGAGGTCAGAAAAAATCTTTAAAAGATCAAAATTTATCTGATATAAAAAGTGGAAAAGCTCAAATAATAATTGGCACTCATGCCTTGATTGAAGAAAACGTTGAGTATAAAAATTTAGGACTGATTATTATAGATGAGCAGCATAGATTTGGTGTAGTACAAAGATCAGCCTTAATCAGCAAAGGCTTATGCCCAGATGTATTAATTATGACGGCAACTCCAATACCGCGTACACTAACGATGACCTTATATGGCGACCTGGATTTATCAATAATTGATGAAATGCCAGCTAATCGAAAGCAAATTAAAACATATATAAGAGGTGAAAATAAATTACTCGATGTTTACAAATTCATAATTGATAAATCAAAAGAAAATAACCAAACCTTTTTGATTTACCCATTAGTTGAAGATTCAGATAAACTTGATTTGAAAGCTGCTGAAACATACTATAAGGAATTGAAAAACAATTATTTAAACGTGTTGAATGTTGGTTTGATTCACGGAAAAATGAATTGGCAAGAAAAAGAACAAGTTATGTTAGATTTTGCTAATAAAAAGTATCATGTCCTCATTTCAACAACTGTAATTGAAGTGGGAATTGATATCCCAGATGCAAACATTATAGTTATTAATGATGCTTATAGATTCGGATTATCTCAACTTCACCAATTACGAGGAAGAGTTGGTAGGGGTATTAAGCAAGCATACTGCATATTAATCACAAAAGATGCTCTTGCAATTAAATCAAATCAATTTAATTACAACTTTGAATATCTATCACAAGAACAAATTGAAAGAAACAAATCTATTATAAGATTAAATGCCATGCTGCAATTTTCTAATGGATTTGATTTGTCTGAAATTGATTTTAAGTTGCGCGGTCCAGGAGATATATTTGGTACAAAACAAAGTGGTATTCCAGAATTAAAATTTGCCAGCTTGATTGATGATTATAAAATTGTAACAGATGCACGCGACTCAGCATTTAAAATTATTTCTGATGATCCATTTCTTCGCGAACAAAAAAATTCTTTGATCAAAACAATTCTAAAAGAAAATTATTCAAACCACATTCAACTCTCGAAGATCGGTTAGACTTGACTTTGTGAATTTTTTTTCTCTCACTCGGATTTTCTATTTGAAAAATTTTTTATCAAATTTCTTGCAAAAAAAAAATTAATAGTTATATTAGTAACAAAAATTTGGAAGGAATTCTTTATTAGTTCCTTTGTACCAAATAAAAAATTAAAAGTTGTTCTAACATATAATGTAAAACCGGAAGAAGATGATTCTTTCGAATCCGCACAAGACCCTCCAGATAGCAAAAAGAATAATTCGTTTAATGACAAATACGCTGAATGGGACACTTTCGAAACCATCAATGCAATTAAGAATGCCTTAGAAAAATTTCATAATGTTTCTTTAATTGAAGCTAATGATAATGCATTTGAAAAATTTAAAACTGCAAAACCTGATATTGTTTTCAATGTAGCGGAGTGTATTAACGGAATAAGTCGCGAATCTCAAATCCCAGCTATGCTAGATATGTTAAATATTCCTTACACCGGTTCTGATCCACTTACTCTTTCGACTTGCCTTGATAAATCAAGAGCAAAAGAAGTATTGAGTTATCACAATATCCCAAACGCAAAATTTCAATTGGCAGAATCTTTGGAGGATATTGATAACTTTAACTTGAAATTCCCAGTAATCATGAAACCAATTGCCGAAGGATCAGGTAAAGGGATTTTTAATTCATCTTATATCACTAATTTAGAGGACCTTAAAAATCGATTAAAAGAAAATTTAGAAACCTACAACCAGCCTTTTATAATAGAAGAGTTTTTACCAGGGCGCGAATTTACTGTTGCAATTATTGGCAATAATTCTGATACAACAATTCTTCCAATCGTTGAAATTAATTTTAATGAATTACCCAAAGATTTAATCCCTATCTATTCATTCGAAGCTAAATGGATTGCGGATACACGCGATAATCCATTAAATATCTTTACTTGCCCAGCTAAGATCGATCAAGAATTAGAAAACAAGATTAAAGATATTGCTCTTAGAACCTATAAAGTATTAAGGTGCAAAGACTGGAGTCGTATCGATCTTCGATTGGATAGTGATGGTAATCCAAATATTATTGAAATTAATCCATTGCCCGGCATGCTACCAAATCCAATTGATAATTCATGTTTTCCTAAGGCGGCTAGAGCAATTGGGATGACTTATGAAGATACTATAAATAGAGTATTAGTAACTGCAGCTAAAAGATATAATTTATTATGACGCTTGATCGAAAAATATTAATCTGTTATAACGAGCCTATTAAATATTATAATAACTACCTTGGCAAAGAGATACAAGAGGAACATCAAGATGTAGATTTATCTGAACGAGATTTTCTGAAGCAGATTGATAATATTCAAAAAATATTACAGAAGAAATATTATACTGTTGATTCTCTTGCAATCAATCGAAATATTCAGCATGCAATTAAAAAAATAACTAATTACAGTCCTGATGCAATTCTAAACTTTGTTGAATCTGTTGAAGGGAACTCTAACCTTGAGAGCTACTTTGCTGGTTTGTACGATTTGCTAAACATTCCATTCACGGGTAATAATTCCACTTGCCTTGGTAATTGTCTTGGTAAAGATCTAACTAAACAAATATTACATTCGCATGGTGTAAGAACCCCTAAGCATGTAATTGCAGATATTAACAAAATTCCAAAAGAGAATAAATTTAATCTTAGGTTCCCGGTTATCTTAAAACTTGCAAATGAAGATGCAAGCATTGGTATTTCAGAGCACTCTGTTGTAAACAATTATGAGAGTCTGAGAGAAAGGCTAAATTATTTATTCAATGCATTTAATCAGAGTGTGATAATCGAAGAATATATTGATGGTAGAGAATTAAATGTGGCAATTCTTGGTAATGAAATACTTCCAATCTCTGAAATTATTTTTGATGGACTCCCAAATGACTTACCAAAAATAATAACGTATGAGGCTAAGTGGTCGCCAGAAAGTATATACTATAAAAATACTGCTGGCAGATGCCCGGCTCCATTAGATAAAAAATTAAAACAAAGAATTGAAAAAATTGCTTTAACTTCTTTCCATGCTCTTGAGTGCCGTGACTATTCAAGAGTTGACATTCGGTTGAGCACAAAAAATGTTCCTTATGTAATAGAAATTAATCCGAACCCGGATATCTCCCCTGATTCTGGATTTGTAAGGTCTGCAAATGCAGCCGGAATTAGTTATGAACAATTACTTAACAAGATTTTAAATTTTGCTTTAAATAGAGCGCAATATGATACGCAGATTGCAATCTGACGATAGAGAAATACTGATTAATATTATTAGTAACATAGAAAACTTCTCTGATGAAGAAAAGAAAGTTGCTGTTGAATTAATTGATGATACACTCAGTGATAAACAGAATGGTTATTACAACATCTTTATCTATGAAGAAAATGGATTAATCAGTGGGTACCATTGCACTGGTAAAAGAGCCCTCACCGATGGAGTATTTGACATGTATTGGATTGTTGTTGACCCTAATTCACAAAATAATGGAGTTGGAAAAAAATTACTTGAGCATGCAGAAAATTTCGTTAAAGAGAATAATGGAAGGTGGATTCTTGCAGAAACTTCATCTAAAGAAAATTATGCTCCAACTAGAAATTTTTATTTCAGAAATAATTATTCAATTGTTGCAGAAATTAAAGATTTTTATAAAATCAATGACGATTTAATAGTCTTTGGTAAATACATAAAAACATAAAGGGACAAGTCATGGAACTTTGGCAGCAAATGATCCGGGATAGTATTCACACAGTAGATCAATTAGTTGATAAATTTAAACTTGATAGAACTGTAGCTGAAGGGCTAGATGAATTCTTTCAAGCTAGAATTAATCCTTATTATCTTAGTTTGATTCGTTATCCAGGTGATCCAATCTGGCTGCAGTGCGTACCGAATATTCAGGAACTTGAAGATATGGAAGGTTATGAAGATCCGCTTCAGGAAGATGCAATGAGTCCGGTGCCTAATATTACTCACCGCTATCCTGATAGAGTTCTTTTTCTCACTACAAGTCAATGTGGAATGTATTGCCGTTTTTGTACAAGAAAAAGAAAAGTTGGTAACTCTGATAAAATTTCTATGAGGCAGCTTGAATCAGCATTTAAATATCTCGAAGATCATAAAGAAATTCGGGATGTAATAATGTCTGGCGGTGATCCTTTAATGCTGACCGATACAATGCTGGAAAAAATTCTTAAAAGAATTAGACAAATACCACACATTGAAATAATTCGCATTGGTACAAAGATGCCATGTGTTTTACCACACAGAATAACACCAAAACTTTGCGAGATAATTAAAAAATATCACCCTATTTATATCAATACACATTTCAATCATCCTTGGGAAATAACACCAGAAAGTACAAAAGCATGCGAAATGCTTGCCAATGCCGGATGTCCAGTTCAAAACCAAGCTGTTCTTATGAAAGGTGTGAATGATGATGCAGATGTGATGAAAGAATTGTTTAATAAGTTATTGAGGATTAGAGTTAAACCATACTACTTATATATGGCTGACGAAACAAGAGGAGCAAATTATTTTCGAACCTCGATTGATAAAGGATTGGAAATAATGTTTAAGTTGCGCGGACATACAAGCGGGTTGGCTATTCCTCATTTTGTTATTGATGCACCAGGCGGCGGCGGTAAGATTCCTATTTTGCCTCAATATGTTCTTCATAAAGATGAGAATAGTATTATTCTTCAGAATTATAAAAATCAGGTTTATGTGTATCACGAAGCAACTAATACAAACGGAAATGGTAAGCACCCTGAATTTGGCCTAAATAATATTAAAGTAGAAGTAAGTGATAAGAAAAATGGTTCGAGTAAAAAACCGAAAAATTATAAAGAAGCATCATCGGTAAAAGTAGTTCAATCTGAAAATTCAAAAAACTAAATTAGAAGGGCTTACTGCCCTTCTATTGTCTTATTATATCTAGCAAATCTTTTTCTAACGAAATTTTTGGCGTTTCTATTATTCTTCCGATTTCTTTATCATTTCTATATACGATAAATGTTGGAACGTATTTTATTTCTAACTCTGAAATATTTCCTTCCGGACTTTCCTTTTTTCTATCTG
Organism: Ignavibacteria bacterium; assembly: GCA_016873835.1. Classification (GTDB taxonomy): domain Bacteria; phylum Bacteroidota; class Ignavibacteria; order Ignavibacteriales; family Melioribacteraceae; genus DSXH01. The sequence continues at coordinate 95,180 of VGVY01000003.1, read as the reverse complement.
TAGAAATCAATGTAAAATTATTATAATTATATTCTATAGCATCCAGCAATTTATAAAAACGAGGGACTTCCCTTCTGCTATCACTGCACCATGAACCCATAACAATTTTTATGAGAATATTGGATAATTCATGTTTTAGTGAATCTACAGTTGAAGCATTATATTCATAGTTATCGTACTCACTGTTAAACCACCAAGAATAGTTAGTATCAGCAAAAGCAGTTCTATCACAATAGCCGATTAAAATTAATTTCCCTGATTTCTCATCAATCATTTGTTTGTTTTTTTCTTGTGCATATGAAATGATTCCTAATAACAAAATAAACATAAAAGTTTTTCTCATGATAATTTCTCCTTTGAGCTATTTGCCAATCGAACATCTAATCCCCAATAAAGTTTGTTCCGCAAAATTTCAAAATAGTTGGTTTTACTTGAATGTACCAGTTTAATTGGTTTATTACTTTTTTCAATATCAATTCTAGTTTTTGATGGGAAAGTAAATACTCGTTGCCCATCACAACTAACTTGTATTTTTTCATGAGGCGACTTAACAATAATTGATATTTTTTGATTGCTTGCGATTACAAGTGGTCTCATAGTAAGTGAATGAGGTGCAATTGGACTTAACGCTATTACGTCGGCAGATGGACTTAGAATTGGTCCGCCAGTAGACAAAGAATAACCGGTTGAACCAGTTGGTGTAGCAATAATAATTCCATCTGCTGAGAAAGTTGTAACATAGTCATCATCAACCTTTACGGTTAATTCAATCATTTTCTGCCAAGGACCTTTATCAATCACAATATCATTTATTGAATAAAGTTTGCTATCAGATTCTTCGTTAACAAATCCAACTAAAGCCATTCGCTCTTCAACAATATAATTTTTTTCTTTTATTTCAGTTATAAATTCACCAAAACTGTTCAAATCAAATTCTGCTAAAAAACCAAGCTTACCAATATTCACACCAAGAATAGGAGTTGAATAATTTCTCACCTCGTATGCGGTGTGAAGCATCGTTCCGTCTCCGCCAATTGAAATTACCATGTCAGATTTTTTGATTAGTTCTTCATCTTCTAATAATAAGTTTTCAGCGAGAATATTTTTAAAATTCCCACCATGTTTTAAAAGAGATTGACTAACGTAGAATTTCATTTTGTGAGTATTTAGATCATCAATTATTTCAGAAAGTACATTAATAATTTCGGGTTTCGATATGTTAGGAATAATTCCAAGAATCATTCTCTTTCTCGTCTATTTAATTCCCAAAGTTTGATGTATTTTGTAAAAACATATGCTGATGATAATACAGCTAGAATAAAACCGTGTATTCCATCTAAAAAACCTAACCTAAAAATATACATTTTAACAAATAGAAATAAGGGTCGGATCGCAAAGTCAATAATATTTGCATTTTTATTTGAGTTATGTAATGCATTAGCCGCTAATGTAGTATAATTATTGAATTTATGGTAATAATGCTCAATAGTCGGATCGGTGTAATGATTTAGATCATTCTTTAACTCGCCTATACCGCCTTTAATAATTAACCCTTCATGAACTTCCTTATCATTGAATTCAGCAAAATTTTTATTAAAAAAACGAACAACTCTTGCTGGATACCAACCGCTATGTTTTATCCACTTACCTAAAAAATAAGCTCTTCGTGCAACTGAAAATGCATTATGTGAATGACTTAACTTCTTTTTAAATTTTGATAATTCTTCTGTTAACTCCGGTGTAAATTCTTCGTCCGCATCAATCCAAAAAATCCAATCATTTTGTGTTTTAGACAACGCATATTTTTTGGAAGCTGAATATCCTTCCCAATCACGCATTTCACAAATGACATTCTTGAATGAAGAAGCAACTTGAGATGTTTTATCTTTAGTTGAAGAATCGACTATGACAATAATCTCATCAATAACCTCCATTTGACTTCGAATACATCTCCCAATATTTAATTCTTCGTCCTTGGCAATTACTATTGAAGATATTTTTAATTCTGAATTCATTTTATTTTAGAATCAATTTTTAATGAACGATAGAAAGCAATATTTAAACCAAGTAAGAACCACACTATTGTGATAATCTCTTGATCGCCAAAATTCCATTCTGCCAATCCAGAAACAAGAAATCCAGCAAATGATGCAAGAGCACCAAGAGTATATGAGGATGCAAAAGGGATCTGTTTTACAGAGTTGTAAATTTTCAAATGTGTAAGAAATATCTTTATCAGCAAATAAAAAACTATAATAATTCCAAAACCACCAAGAATTACAAGAAAGTGAACATAGTTATTATGCAAGTGCCCAAAATTCTCCTTTAAATAATATTCTTTATAATGAGCATAAACTTCTTTCAAATCTATATCACCAACACCAAATAATGGATTGTCTTTGAAAATATTCCATCCAGTTTTCCATTGATTAATTCTTTCGAGATTTGTTTCATGATAAGGATCAATCATAGATAATATTCTATTTCTCTTGCTCATGGTAAGATAAATTGTGCTATCGCGAAAATGGAAGTCAGAAGGTACAATCCCGCATTCATAAATTTTATTAATAGCAAAATTATCTTCAGTAATTAATCCTTTGAATAATTCACCATTCGTAGTTATACCATAAAGTCTGCTTCCTAAAAATCTCATTCGATATAGTCCTTGTATATTATAACTATCTAAAGTCTTAACCTCATTGTGAGTTACATAAAAATGTAATAGTTCACTTTCAGTTTGAAAAAATGTATGCCCTTGATGAATCCAGAGTAGTCCAATACCAGTTTCAATATTAATGGAGTCAATTAGTTTTAACTTATTGTCGAACCGATAAAAATTTAAGGAGCTGCTTTTAGCATTATATGCTGTAAGTATTGAATCTTGAAAATCGATGCGAGTAATTCCAATTAATTCAGAGTAAGTTTTTGATAATATAGAATCTCCTTCCAATGTAAAAACAGTAAGTCCAGTATCATAATCTGCAACAAAATATTTTTCCTTTTTTAGTTCTAAATCTTTGGTCAGCCCCGGTGAAGTAAAAATTTTAACTACATTAAGTGTGTCATTCATTCTTAATAAAAATTGTCTACTATCAATTAAATAAACTACATAATAGTTATTTTTCCAGTGCCAAGTTCTTGTCGCTGGTGATGGAGTTGGAATTGTCTGAATAACTTTATCATCGACAATTAACTTAATTCCTTCTTCATAATCAGCGACTAAAAGTGTATCACTATTTATTGGGAAAACATCTCTCGCACGTCCATCTGTGTTTAATTCCTTTATTAAATTTGGTGGCTCGTTGTTAACATGATAAATCAATATTTTGCTTTCGCTTTTAGAAAATACTATAAATAGAATTATTACTAATACTGCTGGAAGTAATACAAACCATTTCCTTTTTATTGCAAGAATCAGAAACATTCCGAATGCGGCTCCAAGCCAAGCTGCGCGTGTATAACTTGATATCAAAGCAATTAATGAAATTACAAATCCGATTACTTGAAGTAATTTTATCTTTAGTTCTGATTTTTCATTAACTATAAATGAAAATAGAATTACGACAATAAAACTCATCAATCCGCCGGCTGTCATTACATATTGAAAAGGTGAAGGTCCTTTTGATTCTAACTGATATAGCTGAAGAATATAATGCCGATACGCAAAACCTAAGTAAACTAAAACCGTTATTACTGCAGCAGAGATAAAAATATTGAAATAGGCTTTTGCTTTCTTGATATCATCTGCAGTAAAAGCTATTAAATATACAACTGGAATTAGAAGTAATCGTTTTGAAAAATTTGCGAAAGCTTGAGATTGATTCCAAGAAAAGAGAGCTGATATTAATTCTGCAATAAGAAATAAAATGAAAGGAATTTCTAAACCAACATTTGAAAATATCTTCTCTTTAGATTTATACCATTTTATTAAAAGAACTAATAACGCTCCAAAATAACCGATTTGGTTAAAAAATATTGAATTAGTCATACTTAATAGAAAAATCACTATGAACCCAAAAATTAGTCTATCGTATGATTTTATTTTTTTCTTTTCTAATTCCACTTTTATTAGGCTCTGAACTGGAGTTCATATAATTTTCTATAAATTCCATTTTCTTCCGAAAGCAATTTATCATGCTTGCCATCTTGAACAATCTTGCCTTTGTCCAATACAATTATTCGATCAGAATTCCGGATAGTACTTAGTCTATGTGCTATTACCAGAGTTGTTCTATCATGCATTAATCGTTCAATCGCTTCTTGCACAAGAACTTCTGATTCATTGTCGAGAGCAGAAGTAGCTTCATCAAAAATCATTATTGGAGGATTTTTCAATAATGCACGTGCAATTGAAATTCTCTGACGCTGCCCACCAGAAAGTTTAGTTCCCTTTTCTCCGATTATTGTATCGTATCCCTTAGGCAGTTCAATAATAAAATTATGTGCATTTGCAGCTTTGGCAGCTTCAATAATTTGTTCTTCGGGATAATCGTCAAATCCATATGCAATATTGCTTCGAACTGTTTCATTAAATAAAACAGTCTCTTGGGTTACAATACCCATTAGTTTTCGTAAGTCATTTATCTTTATGGTTTTTATATCAATATCATCTAATAGTATTTTCCCAGAAGTTGGATCAAAAAATCTTGGGACCATATCAACCAGAGTAGTTTTTCCAGCTCCGCTGCCTCCTACAAATGCAACGATGTTCCCTTTCTTCACTTCAAGGTTAATATTATCAAGGACTAATTCCGTTGAGTCTTCATACATAAAGGAAACATTTTCAAATACTATTGAATTTTTAAAATCAGTGAAGAAAATGGATTTTTCAGTGTCTTTAATAATTGGTTCAGTATCGATAATCTGAAAAATTCTATCTGCAGCCGCACTTGATTCTTGGATCCTATTGTTCACTGTGCTTAATTCTTTTACTGGAGGCATTATTTGAAATATTGCCAGTAAAAATGTAATGAACTCACCGGCTGTTATAGTTTTATCAACAACTACTAATTGCGCTCCATAGTAAATAATCAGAACTCCAACTGTTACACTTAAAAATTCAGTAATTGGACTTGAGATATTTCTAATCCTTGTAATTTTAAGAACAAGCTTAAAAAATTTGAATGTTTCACTAAAGAATTTTTTGTTCTCATATTCTTCCATTCCAAAAGCTTTAACTATTTTCACACCGGTTATAGTTTCATGGAGCGTTGTAGTAATATCTGCCATTTTCTCTTGAAGCAAACCGCTTTGTTTACGTAATACTAATCCGATGTAACTAATTACTATTAATGAAAATGGAAGAACTGCAATGGAAAATAAAGTCAGTTTCCAGCTAATTGATATTGCTATTCCAATGAACACGATAATTGTAAGAGGCTCTCTAATCATATTCAAGAAAACGGCAGAAACACTTGATTGAACAACGTTAACATCATTAGTTATCCTTGAAATCAAATTGCCGGTTTTTTCGTTTTTGAAATAACTCATTGGCAGTTTATGAAGGTGATTATATGCTTTGTTTCTCAGATCTCTGATTACACCTTGTTCTACATAAGCTAAAAAATAAGCTTGCATATAACCAAAAATATTTTTTCCTAAAAATGCTATAAGAATTAGAGTACATATTTTAAACAATACTTCTGAAGTTGTTCCACTGAATATTAGACCTTTAAAGAAATTTGTTATTTCATTGACAAAATTTGAAATCCATCCGGAAGCATTTGTATTTATTTCTGGCGACATTCTTCCAATACTTTCTACCCCAACACCAGCTTGTTGAAACAAAGTATCTAAAAGCGGAATGGATAGATAAATTGATGCACCGTTTAATAATGCATATAAAATTGTACAGATAACAGAAACTGTTAAATGTTTCCAGTAAGGGTTTACATAATGTAGGATTCTAAAATAAGTTTTCATAATAGTTTAAGGTAATTGAGAAATTCCACATCCCCCGGACATTAGAATCTGGTCAAATATATTATTTAAATAAAAATCATAAATAATTATTTTCGAATCCCTGCCTGAATATTCAGTAAAAAATATAAAATTACCGTTGATTATGAGTTGTGGATATTTTATTGATGTAAATTTTTTAATTATCTCCGTTGATTCTGTATTAATAATATATAGTTCTTTATCAATGTCTGCATTTACTTTTTTATTTTTATTAGTAAATAAGAATAAATATTTATCATCACTTGACCAGTAAGAATTTATAAGATTGCTATCATTTTCAAGAAGCATTATTTCTGAATTAGATTTTAAGTTTTTTAAATTAATGAAATATTTCTTTTCATCTTTCACTTCTCTCAGTAAATATTTTTTTGTACTTGAAATATTACGAGGAATAATTGTTGGAGGTTTGGGAAAGCCGTCAACAATAATATTAAAGGACCTTTCTTTTTTACCGATTCGCTCTCCATCTGTATTGTAAGAATAAATTTCTTGCCTCAATATATCTGATTTTATTGAATCAGGTTTTGTAATATTAACCTTAAAAGTATCTGACCCTTCCCAATAAGTATAAATCTGAATACCAGAATCAAGCTCATCTAATTCGGAAAAAAGCTCTTTTTTAAAATCATAAAAATAAACACGAGCATCTCTAACATAAGGGAAACTTCCTTTCCTTCCATATCCTAAAGCTGTAGTGAAAAAAGCTGAATTATAATTTGGTGCATGATTTAATGTAATTACTTTTCTGCCCCATCTGCTCCAAACGAGAGAAGTTTTTTTAGAAATTAAATTATAATTATATACGGAAGCACGCCCCTGATATTTGGCAACAAAAAAAGTATTTGCAAAATCATCCCGGACATATTCTTTTTCTTTGAAGATTTTATAATTATATATTGTTGATTTTGAATACAACTCGAAAGCTTTTTTACCAGCTTCAAATGAACTATTAAATGAGTGATATAAAAGTAAAAACTTTTTTGTTTCAACATTTACAATTTTCATATCACGCCATAAATCAAAATCCATTTTCGATTTGTAAACATCAGCCTCATCGAAACTTTGGAATTCACCTAAACAAATTGTGTAACCACTTAGCTGTTTCTCATCCAAATTGTAAGGCTTACAAGAAAAAACCAATATTTGCAATAACACAATAAGTAAATATTTGATATACAAAAGTTTCATCTTAAATTTTAACCTCTTGGATGATGATCTCTATGAACTTGTTTAACATATTCTCTATCAATGTGCGTGTATATTTGTGTTGTCGAAATATCAGCATGCCCAAGCATCTCTTGAACTGCTCTTAAATCGGCTCCTCCTTCAAGTAAATGTGTTGCAAAAGAATGCCTAAAAGTATGAGGATGAATTTCCTTTTCAATTCCGGCTGCTTTTGAATATAATTCAACAATTTTCCAAATCCACATTCTCGAAAGTTTTTTACCTCTCTTATTTAAAAATACAAAGTTTTGACTTCGTATTTTGTTCTCTAACGAAGGACGAGTTTTAAATAAATAATCTTGAACCCACTTTGAAGCACTGCTTCCTATCGGAACAATCCTTTCCTTTGAACCTTTTCCAAGAACACGAATTACTTCATCTGTAAAAAATAGATCATTGATTTTTAAATTAATGAGCTCAGATACTCTTAATCCAGATGAATACAATAATTCTAATATCGCTTTGTCCCTTAAGCCAATTATATCTTCTGTATCTGGTTGATTTAAGATTTGCTCAATTTCAATGAAAGAGAGTACCGATGGAAGCTTTCTAGATTTTTTTACGGATGCAAGTTTTTCAGTAGGATTCTTTTCAATATATGAGTTGTCTTCAAGATATCCAAAAAAACTTTTTATAGAGGACATGTAGCGTGCTGAAGTTGAACTATCCTTTCCTATTTTTCTCTGTCTTTCAAAAAAATCTGATATAGTAGCTGACTTGATTTCATTAATGTCATTTATTCCATTATTTTTAATAAAATCAAAAAAGCTGCGTAAATCCGTTTCATAAGATTTAACAGTATTTTCAGAAAGGTTTTTCTCAAAGCGAAGTATCGAGAGATATTCTTTTAAAAAATCCTCCATTGTACTTATTAATTGTCCTTACTTGATTCAACTTCAGCTTGGTTTGGATACTTTATTCTTTTGTGGTGTTGTCCTAGCAATATGCTTAAAAATGCTTCTTTGATTTTCTTTATATCATTAAATGTCATTGGAGAATTATCAAGCTGCCCGTCATTAATCCTTGCGTTAATCAAATTATTAATCAGATTTTCGACTACTTCAGGGTTTGGATCATCTAAAGATCTAACAGCAGATTCACATGCATCAGCAAGCATTACTAAAGCTGTTTCTTTGGAGGTTGGCTTAGGACCAGGATACCGGTAATTATTTATATTAACATTCTCTTCACCATAAATCTCTTTGGCTTTTTCATAAAAATAAGTAACAACCATTGTACCATGGTGCATTGGAATGAAATCAATAATTTCTTTAGGCAAGTTTTTTTCTTCAGCTAATTCAATTCCTTTCTTTACATGATTAAGGATAAGATTAACACTCTTTTCAGGTTTGATGGTCTCATGAATATTTTCAGTTATTAATTGATTTTCTACAAAACTATATGGATCCACAGATTTACCAATATCATGATAATAAGCGCCTACCCTGGCTAAAATTGTATTGGCTCCTATTGCTTCTGCTGCCGATTCGACTAATGTACCAATTACCATTGAGTGATTAAATGTACCAGGAGCATTTTTAGCCAGTTCCTTTAATAAAGGGTGGTTGAAATCTGTTAATTCTAGAAGTGTTAAATCTGTTGTAATGTTAAATAACCTTTCTATAAAAATAATTAGACCAAAAGTGAATACTGGACTTATAAGTGCATTTGAAGTTGCAAAGGCAAAACTAGAAAGCATTTCATCTAAAGTATCAAAGCGTTCCAATCCGAATGCAATAATACTCAGAACATATCCAATTAAGATATATACAAAAGAACGAAATATCTGAGTGCGGTTTTTGATATCTCTAACAGTATACGCAGCTAATCCACCAGCAATAATATTCATCACAGCAAATACATAATCATTTCCCCGCAAACCACCGGCAATTAATGAAATTACAACTGTTCCATAAAATCCAATTCTTGAATCAAAAATTATTGTAAGAAGCATTGAGGCAACGGGCACTAAAACCAAAAGCTCAATTGGTGTAGATACATTTAAGTTGTTGATAAGGTAGGTTACGAAACTAATAAAAAGAATGATTGTAATAATCAAAACTATTTTTAGGTTATCATTATAAATCCTTTTCCTAAATAAATAGACATATATAATGAATAAAATTAGAATAACAAGAACATGTATAAATTTACCAAGATTTTGAGAAAACCTTCCCCAAAAACCAATCTCTTCACCTCTTGCAATTCGATATGAATCTATTTTTAATTTAATATCACTAGTAATTCTATCATGCTTGCCAACAATCCTTTCGTCTTCATTTACAATTCCAATATTTCTTGGTACTTTGTCTTTCGCATTAGCAATTGCAGCTTCTGTTAATTCATAACTAAAGATAAGATTTGGTTTTAGGTGATATAAAACATACTCTTGAACTGCTTCATTCACTTCAACATTTTCTCCAACATTGGAAATAAGTGCAGTTGATATGTAGTCGTTAACAGAATTTCGATCAAGATAAAGAGTTTTTAAGAATGCTCTTTCATATTTTCCATCCCTAACCGCAACACTATCTTTGTTAACCTCACCGTAGGATTTGTTAAGAATTCCTCGTTGATAAAGCCTTTCTACTAAATCCTTAGAATAATTCAGAATTTCTACTAAAGAAGAAACTCTTAATTTATTAAATGAACGAGGGTTCTTTTTTAGTAGATAAAATGTTTTAACAGTTTGATCGCTAAGGAATGTAGTATTATCAATCCCATTTATTTGTCTATTCGCATTCAAAAATTTAAGTATTCTAGAATTATTTTTTTTAATTGAATCGATACTTATTGAAGTAATGGAATTATCACGTAAAAAAATTGGGTAGTTTTTTTGTGCTGCTTGCTGTACTTCTTTTTTATACTGTTCTGGATTTTTTAGTATTTCAAATGTTGCTGAAGCTATTAGATCATCTTTTATCCATATTGAACCAATAGTAACTTCAGATTCTATAGACTCACCTTGCGGAAACATCATTACAATTAGAATAACTGCAGATAGAACGATAAGAATTTTTATTCTTAAACTAGTCCTTAACCTATTTTTTTGGTCGGTAGTCATGGTTTATTTTTTTGCTGATAATAATATTTCCAAAAACTCAGCTGCACCCCCACAATTATTATCTTTCCTTGTAACTATATCAGATAATCTTTTTATTTCTGGAACAGCATTAGCCATTGCAACTTTTAGCGCATCTGTTTCAAATAATGTTTTATCATTATACCAATCTCCAATAACAGCTGCTTCTTTAACTTTAATGTTAAGGTGTTCACAAAGCTTCTTTAATCCTTCACCTTTACTGGAACCAATCTTTCTAATTTCAAGATAATAAATTCCACCATGAGTTTGTGATTTATAAAACGAATTTCTAATCCCGTACGTATAAGGAAACGACATTTTTTTGCTAACATATCTTAACTGTTCACTATACTCGCTTGTTATAAGAATTTCTAAGGTATTATCTAAATGATCTTCATAAGTTTCCACGAGTGAATAATTAGCATTATATTTTTCCAGCATATCGGATATTAAAGAATTCTCTTTAGTATAAAGAATAGCAGAACCATGACAGAGAGCAACCTTTAATAAATATTTATCGGACAAGTTTAGCGCACGTTTTACATATTTGCGAGGAAGATATTCTTCAAATAATACTTCATTTGAAAAGGGATTAACAATATATGTTCCATCTAAAGTAATCTGTGGAATTTTCAAATTCAGTATTTGTATATAATCTTTAATTGCATTAAATAAACGACCAGTAGCAAGAGCAAATGGGACATTGTTTTTATTTAATTGATGTATTAAATCAATTGTGCTCTTATCCAAATCTCCATTGTCATTTAATAAAGTGCCGTCAAGATCAGAAACTACTAATTTTATCTGTCGTAAGACTTCTTTATTAATCATTTGCAATAAAATTGTTATAGTTATTGTAAATAAGGAATAATTTTAATGAAGAGCAATTTAAGGGATAATATTTTTTGTAGTCGTTTTGAGAATTTATCTTGATTTGATGATCAAACAATATTTTCAAGATCTTTAACAGCTTCATTGACAGTATTACAAATTGTAAGAACTCTATCCAATTGTGAAATTTCTATGAGTGTCTTTACATTTTTTGTCGGTGATGCTAATCTAATATGGCCATCACTGGATTGCAGAATTCTAAAAGCCAATAATATTGCTGATAATCCTGAGCTGTCACAATATTCAATTTCAGAAAGATCAATAACTAATTTTTTAACCTCATCTGTGTGGAGTATAATAGTAAATTCACCTTTTACAAATCCAGCAATCGAAGCATCAAATCGTTTTTCATTTAATTTAAAAACCGAAATATCTCCAATTCTTTTTAGTTCAAAATTTATGTTTTCGTCCATCAGAAATTAGCCTTTTTTGAATTTTTCTATATATAATCTACAAATTCATTTCATTTTTCAAAAGAAGTTTTCTCAAAACATCTGCAGATAACTTAAAAACTGCCGGTATATTTGTTCAGAATTTTCAATACTGTTAGCTATTTGTAGGTCATAGTAATCATCAGAGCGTTCTTTTACAAAGCTCATTCTAAGCTTGGCTGTCACTAAATTTGAAACAGCACTGAAAAATACATCCTCTTTTTTGTTCAAGTCTATTACTATATCGAATTCCTTGGCCCTAAGTCTATTGCCTAAGGATTTTTCAGGTAAATTAAACCTTGTTTTTTGCTTTTCATGATAAGAAATAATTTTAAACTTTTCCTTTTCGGGTAGTAATGAATATCTATATTCTGGTAGAAAAAGTGAGATGTTCTTTTTATGGATTAAGATATATTTTATGAGTTCTAAGGAATGATAAAAATCATTTTCTTCAGATGGCATAATAATTAAAAAGTCAGTGGCATTAGATATAATTTTATTAAATGAGAAAGGTTCATTTCTCTTTCTTAAGTAATTTTTATGAATTAGGTAGTGCGATATTCTAAGTTTTATTTTCTCAATCATAATATTATTTGATCATTTCAATAAATTCTTCTTCAGTCAAAATTTTTAATCCAAGTTTTACAGCTTTATCAAGTTTAGAACCGGGATTTTCCCCAACAACAACATAATCTGTAAGTTTGCTTACAGAAGAAGATACTTTACCTCCAAAATAAATAATTTTTTCTTTAGCTTCATCGCGTGTTAAAATTGAGAGTGTTCCGGTTAACACAAATGATTTTCCGTTAAACTTATTTACACCTTTTGCAATACTTGTATTAAAATTCAGACCAGCCTTTTTCAATCTTTCTATAAGTTTCAAATTATCTTTACTTTTAAAAAATCTAATAATACTTGAGCTAATGCTTGGACCAATCTCATAAATTCCTTCAATTTCCTCTTTAGTTGCTGAAATTAGATTATCAATACTAATAAAATGTTCAGCAAGCTTTTTTGCTGCTCCAGAACCAACATATCTTATTCCCAATGAAAATAAAACCTTTTCAAATTGTTGATTTTTACTTTTATCAATTGCATTAAGTAAATTATCAACACTTTTCTCACCAAGTCTCTCAATCTCAATTAATTCATTTCTTTTATTTTTGAGGTCATAAATATCAGCAAAGTCTTTTAAGAATTTCATTTCTGTAAATAAATTAATTAATGACTCGCCTAACCCTTCTATATCCATTGCTCCACGAGAGGCAAAATGAATCAATCTACCCTTTATTTGATCTGGACAGAAGTTGTTATCACAGTAAATTGCAACTTCATTTTCAGGTTTAAACAATTTTGAGCCGCATGTCGGGCAGCGAATTGGTAATTCTGTTTCTGTTAAGTTTTTATTCCTTTTTGAAACATCCACAGAAACTACTTTTGGAATTACATCTCCGCCTTTTTCAATTACAACTGAGTCACCTTCACGAATATCTTTCCGTTTAATTTCATCAAAGTTATGCAGCGTAGCACGGCTTATAGTAGAACCAGCTAAGAATATTGGTTCCAGTTCAGCAACCGGTGTTAAAGTACCAGTTCTGCCAACTTGCCAAGTTATTTTTTTTAGTAAAGTGGAAGCTTGTTTTGCTTTAAATTTATAAGCAACAGCCCAACGCGGTGATTTTGCAATACTGCCAAGATTTTGCTGTAAATTGATTGAGTTTACTTTAATGACTACTCCATCAATCTCAAATGGGATTTCATTTCTTCTCTCCTCCCATTCCTTACAAAAAACTATTACATCATTAATTGTTTTACAATGTTTATAATTTGCATTTATACGAAAACCTAATTTCTTGAGCATAAGTAAATTTTCAAGTTGAGAACCGATTTTAGTATACTCAGAATAGTAATAATACATAAATGCTTTAATAGGTCTTTTAGCAACTATTTTGGAATCCAATAATTTAATTGTTCCAGCAGTTGAATTGCGTGGATTAGCAAACAACTTTTCACCATTCAATTCCCTTTCATCATTCATCTTTTTGAAGTCTTCATTTTCCATATATACTTCACCTCTAACTTCAAAATTAAATGACCCAAATTCTTTTAGAAACTTTTTATTTACGCTGAGTGGTATTGAACGAATAGTTTTAATATTATTTGTTACATCCTCGCCAATAATACCATCTCCTCTTGTAGCTGCCGTTTTTAGAATACCGTTTTCATATTGCAAACTTATGGATACACCATCAATTTTAAGTTCACAGATATAATCAGGTGTAGTAGCTTCTCCAGCAAAATCTCTTACGCGTCTATCAAAATCAATTAATTCATCTTCACTATATGTATTAGACAAACTTAACATAGGAATTTTATGATTTACAGAATCGAATTCATTTGAAATATCTGAACCGACACGTTGAGTTGGAGAATCTGGAGTTAAATATTCTGGATATTTTTTTTCGAGTTCGATCAATTCTTTTAATAACTGATCATAGGTAAAATCACTAACTATGGGATTTGCAAGAACAAAATAATTATAATCGTGCTCTTGAATAATGGTACGGAGTTCTTCAATTCTGCGGATTGGATCTATTTTCATTTTTCGTTGGAACAGATATTAGAAAAGATTTTACAGTATCAGCAGTAATGTTATAACTTCTTATTTCACCTCTATTTCCGATTAAAGTTAATCGATTGTTATTCAATTCCATGCTGACCAATCCAGCATTTCCAACTACTACACGAAATTCTTTAATTGCTTTGTAGGAAATGCTTTTATCTTTGTCAACAAATCCTTGCAATACTTCTTTTTTATCGCAAATTATTTTTATCCATACTCGAGCAGAAGCACTTAAACTGAGTCGTAAACTGTCATCCTTTGGAACAACCTCACCAGATAAAGAAGAATCAACTTCAAACCTTGCATTAATTTCGGATGTTGATTCAGTAAATGTAGATTCAGTGATAATTTCTTGAGAGGATTCCTTAATAAATAAATAATAAACTAATATTAATAATGCCAAAAAGAATAAAAAACCAATTGGAAAAAGATATTTTTTAAAAAACTTTTTCCAATGAAATTCTTGATCTGTGGTTTTTATATTGGCTGAAAATTCAACATTTTCTTCAACACTTTCAATTAATTGATCTTCTTTTTCGCTTTTAAGTTCTTCAGATTCTTCGGCAACCTCGGTATTTTTGCTTTCAATTTTTCCAAGTTTAGCATTATCATACTTCTTAATAATTTCTTTGACATTTAAATCTAATACTTGAGCATATTCCTTTATAAATTCACGAATATAAAGATCAGGAAGAATACTTAAATTGCAGTTCTCAATAGCTTGTAAATATTTTATATCAATTTTTGTTCGATTGGAAATGGATTTGAGAGTAATTTCTTTAGCTTCTCTGGTTTGCTTTAGTTCTTCTGCAAATTTTTTTAAAGCTTCAGTTGGCATATGTATTTTAATTTTTAATTAATTTTGATGCAAATGATCCATCAATTCCGTGAATGTGAGGATACGTTGCTGCAAAACCTTCTTCATTTATTAACTCATGAGGTAGAAAATCTTTTCCATTAACAAGTTTAAAATTAGGATGCTCACTTAAAAACTTATTAATTAAATCTTGGTTTTCCTCTGGTTCAATAGTACATGTGCTATAAACAATACTGCCTCCAGATCTGACTAATGACGCACCTTTTTTTAGTAAATCGTATTGAATATTAACAATTTTTCTTATATCGCCCAAATCTTTCTTCCATTTCAAATCAGGTTTTTTAGTTAATGTACCCAGTCCACTGCAAGGAGCATCAATAAGTACACGATCGAATAATTTATCATCTTCGTAGGTCAGCGAATCAATAGCAATTGATTTAACATTTTTAACTTTTAATCGCTCCAAATTTTTGTCCAAAATTTTCAATCTGCTTTCAAATCTATCAATGGCAACAATTTCACCCTCGTTTTCCATTAAGTCAGCTAAGAAAGCAGTCTTTCCACCAGGTGCTGCACATAAGTCCAATACCCTCATTCCCGGTTTAGTATCAAGTAAAATTACTGGAAGTCCAGTACTTTCATCTTGGATCGAAAAATATCCTTTTTGAAAAAATTCCCAATCGGCAATGTTTGTTAAAATATTTAATTTAATAAATTGATCAAGATATTTGCTTTCACTGAATTTTAAATCAACAAATTCAAGCAGTTTAATAAATTCAACTTTATTAGTAACTAGTCCATTAACTCTAAGTGTTATTATCGGTTTATTATTATTAGCGATCAATAATTTTTCTGTGGCTTCTTGGCCAAATCTCGATAACCATCTTTTTACAATCCACGTTGGATGAGAATAATATGCACTTAAATATCCAACTAGATCCTCCTCTGGATTTGGATATCGAATACCGTCTTTACTTCTAATTATATTCCGAAGGACTGCATTTGCAATATCAGCATATTTCTGACCTTGTAATTTTTTTACAAATTCAACTGATTCATAAACTGCTGCATAATCAGGAATCTTATCTAAAAAAAGTATTTGATACAAAGCAACTCTAAGCGCATTTTTGATATTTGGTATTACTTTTGAAAATTGACCTTTATAAAATCCATTGAGAATCCAGTCAATCCTACCAGACCAACGCATTACACCATGTACAATTTCAAAAAGAAGAGCTTTATCAGGACCAGTCAAATTTGAATTCTTAATTTCTATATCCAACAATTTATCTAAATAGGCATCTGTCCGATCGACTCGATTAAGAATTTTAATAGCGTGTCCCCGAACACCTTGATATAAATTTAATTCTGTGATTTCTTTTTGTTGTTCTTCATTCATTTTGAGTGATACAAACTTATTTTTGTGAAATTATTCGGGAGGTCTTTAAAATGCGAAAGGGCTGTAAAGAAACAGCCCTTGTATAATTTCTGAAGTCCAATTATGCTTCCTTCAAGCCATATTTCTTTTTGAATCTTTCAACTCGTCCAGTAGAATCAACTATTTTTTGTTTACCAGTGAAAAATGGATGACATTCTGAGCAAATTTCTAATTTTATACTGCTAACAGTTGATCTAGTGATAAAATTATTGCCGCAAACACATGAAACTTCACATTTTCTATAGACCGGATGAATACCAGTTTTCATTGTAATGTATTTCCTTACTAATTTTTGAGGTCGAAATTTAAGGATGATGAGCTAAAAAAACAAATTTTTGAGCATTTCTTGATATTTATTCTACTTTTTTAGCTTTTTTTACAGAATCTGCTTTAGTTTGTGCTTTTTTAGCTGAATCCAGCATTGCACGATATTTTTCAATTGTCTTTTTATCAGGTTCTTGTTTTACAAAAAATCCATCGAACTCAGGAGACTCTTCAGATGCTCTTACAACATTTCCCTCTTGTAAATTATTTCTTTTTGCATTGTCTCCAGAAATGTAATCATCAAGTGATACAGACCTTTTGCTAAATATAGGATACTTTGCTTTTTCTTTCATTACAGCGTCATTTCTATTGACAACAATATCATAGTTATTTGAAGTTGAAAGCTGAACTTTGTTAGACGCGTTTTTCTTTTTAGTACTTTTTATATTTTCAGCACCGTTTGAAGCAGAGCCAATAATTTGTTTCGATTTTTCAGCAATAATAGTTGGTTCAGACATTAATGGATTTTCAAACATTGAATCATTCGAAGGTAGAAATAAAAAGAACATAATGATAACAACGGCAACAACAGCTGAAGGAGCAAAGAACTTCACAAGATTAAATTGTGGTTTAAGTTCTTCGGTTCCAATAAAATTCTGGTTTTGAATTCTTGTCATTAAGCTAAATTCAAAATTTTCTGGTGCGGAAATCTTTGGAAGTTTATTAAGGTCTTTTATTAACTCTGAATGTCTGTTATTCTCTTCACTGTAAAAATTTTTTTCCATTATTTACCCGTGATAAATTGTTTTTAATAATTTTTGCAATTGATTTCTCCCCCGATTAATCCTTGATTTTACAGTTCCAAGTGAAAGACCAGTTATCTCAGCTATTTCTTCATATGATAGTTCTTGAATATCCCTGAGAATTACAACTTCTCTATAAACTGGTTTCACTTTCAATAAAGCACGTTGAATAAATTCATTTTTGATTTCACTATCTGCAGCACGGTCTGGTGCTAAGAATGATTTATCTTCAATTTGAGGCGTCCATTCATCATCCGATGATTGACTCAATGAAAAGATATTCCTTCTCTTTCTTCTCTTTAATTCATTCTTAGCCAGATTTCCAGCAATAGTGTAGATCCATGTTGAAAATTTTGCAAACTCTCTATACGAATCTTTATTAAGGTAAAACTTAATCATAGTGTCTTGAACAATATCCGTACAAGCATCACGATCACCAACAAAACGATACACAAAATTCATTAATGGATCCTTATAGCGCTTAACTAAAACTTCATATGCTTCAAGATTATTGGTTTCTTGAAAATTTTTAATTACTTCTTCGTCTGATAGTTCAGATAATTTTTTATTGAGTGCCAATTATACCTAATAAGTTTTGAGAATGTTTCAATTTTTTTGTCAAATTTACTCTAAAAAGGAAGCTTTTTCCATCTCATCAGTAATCGATCATGTTACTTCAGCATTTCCGTTATTAAAACCAGTAAAATTGTCTTAGAATCAACTGATGAGGTTTTTACTGCTAGATCTGCATTCAACAAAGCTTTTGATGCTTTAAGAAGTTTTTCATCTGGCATTAAAAATTGAGCTTTTTTACAATTTACATAATAATACCAGCTCACTCCCAGCATTTTTGCACCGTCATTATCACTAACTTTTAATTTAATTAATTCTGTTATTTGGGCAACTGTGCTAATAAATTTTGAAATCATATTAATAATTACAACTATTTCTTGGTTGGAATCCAATAAATTGTATGCAATTTCAACTGAATTGGATTTATCACCCTTTCCTAGTGCATCTTGCAAATCAAATATAGAATATTTCTTTGTTGGTGAAGCAATTTTCTGGATATCAACAAATGTTATTTCTTTTTTTCCTAGAGAATAATCAGAAAGTTTTTGTATCTGAGTTCTTATTAGACTTTTTTCTTCTCCAACTATTTCAATTAGTGATTCAGCTAAATCATAATTTATAGCAAAATTCAGTTCATTTGCTTTTTCAATCACCCAATTGATTAACTCTTCACCGGTTTCTATTCTAGCTTCGAATAAATAATTTTTTAAGGCAAGTGATGCAAATGGTTCTTTTGATAAATCTTTAACCTTTTCAAAATAAGAAATAATTAATAACGTAAATTCAGGTGGATTTGTTACATAATTTACTAAATCTTTTTTATCACTAACCTTTTCAAAATTTTGTAAAATATATAATTTCTTACCACCACCAAATGGAAATGAATATGCATAATCCAAAATCTGATTCAAATTACTTGATTTTTCTAAAGTTACAATTTCCTTATCAAAATCTGATAATACATATTGCTCAAACGTTTTTCTAATCTGTTCAATTGAATATTCGATTGAAAAGTTATCTTCGCCGCTAAGAAAATAAATTGGCAGTAATTTATCTTTCTTCAAATACTTAGTGATTTCATTTACCGATTGAAGATTCTTTTTTGCCATTTATTCTTGATCAGAATTTTTCGATTTTTCAAATTTTATTGCACGAAGAAGAAAATATGAAACTCCGCCCCACACAATTCCAATAACAAATATTGCTGTAACAATAGTTTCAATTTTCATGATTTCCTATCCAACGTATATTTAACTAAGTATTTATTTGTCATAATGAAAACTGTAATTATTAAAAACCATTGGACAATACATGTACCTAAATTTTCTGAATGAAAAGGATTCCACCATTCAGGATCCCACGCAGTTGAAGAAATTAGCCACCACGCAAGTAAAACTACTGCTTGAAACGGAATTAAGTATTTGATCAGATAGTTGTACCACTTCCCAATTTTTATATCACTTCCTGGTCCATTGATTATTTCTGTTCGAAATCTATCAACACCATATTTTATCACAGAAAAGGATATAAATGCACCACTAAGAATTAATCCAACACCCCAGACCCAATCTTGGTTAATTAAAAATTTTACATCTATTGCTGATGGTATTCCAAATGCAAAACCAAGAGCTCCGACAAAAAGTATTGCTCTGTTTCTTACAATTCCAAAATCAATTAAGGTTCTGGTAGCTAATTCAATCATCGAAATCAAAGAAGTAAGTGCAGCAAATGAGAGCGCCAAAAAAAATAATGAAGCAAATATTGTGTTAAAAATCATGCTGCCGGATATATTCGAAAAAAGTAATGGTAAATAAATGAAAGTTAATCCCGTATTTGCTGGGCCAGATTGAGAAACTTGAATAAGCGCATCAGTTGAACTTAGAGAGAAAACAGTTGAAAAAATAATTATACCAGCAATTAAGGATACAGAATTATTACCAAACCCAATTAGTGCTGCATTTAAAGCAATATCTTCTTTCTTTTTCATATAAATTGCATATGTTAATATTAATCCCCAGCCAGCCCCAGTATCCCATGCATTTTGTGTTAATGCATTTAACCATACTTTGTAATCTAGAATTAAATCTAATTTAGGTGTAAATAAATACTTGATACCTTCGAGAGCGTTTGGTAGAGTTACAGCTCTAATAAATAATATAACTAAAATGACAAGCAACGATGACACAAGAATTTTATTAACCTTTTCAACACCTTTAACTATTCCTTTAAATATCACAATCGATCCAATTAACATAGCAATAAAGTGAAAAACAATTGGATAGCTTGACCCCGAAAAATTATTCCAATATTCTAAATGATTACTTGTTGAGAAAAGATCTCCGCTAGCGGCAGAAACTAAATACTTTATACACCACCCAACAACAACTGAATAGTAAAACATAATGGCTGTTGAAACAAATGCAATGAATGCACCCATCCAGCCAAATTTTTTACCAGCAGTTTTAGCTATTGCACCTATCGGAGAATGGCGAGTAGATTTTCCTAATGCAAATTCAGCAATAATTAGAGGCAGTGACCAAAACAATAGGAAAAAAACCCAGGGGATCAAAAAGGATCCACCACCGTTTTGTGCAACTATTCTTGAAAAACGCCAAATATTTCCAGTTCCAACTGCAATTCCAAGAGTAGCTAAAATTAAACCCAAGCGAGATGTAAAAAATTCTTCTTGTTTCATTTACCTTTTTTCTATTGTAACCTTATGCATTATTACATCAGATATTGGTCTATCCATTTGATTTGTCGGAACTGTACTTATTGCATTTATAACTTCCATTCCTTTAACAACCTTGCCAAAAACCGTATGCCTTGCGTTAAGCCAAGGAGTTGGTACCACAGTAATAAAAAATTGACTTGTATTAGTATTTGGACCAGCATTGGCCATAGATAAAATACCTGGTTTGTCATGCATAAGTGATGGAACAAACTCATCCTCAAATTGACCACCCCAATAACTTTCACCGCCTCTGCCAGTACCAGTAGGATCTCCGCCTTGAATCATAAAATCTTTTATAACTCTATGAAAAATAATTCTATCGTAATAACCTTTTGTTGCCAAGCCAACAAAATTCTTTACAGTCTTGGGAACATCGGGTGCAAACAATTCAATTTCGATGGTACCCATATTCGTTACCATAGTTGCAATTAATTTCTCGTTGTTTTTTAAATCAAATAAATTTTCCAAGGAATCTCCTTTCTCTATTTTTGCTTCTTTATTGATTTCCTTTTCCGGTGTGGATTTACATGAAACTAATATTAATGAAAAAAATAAAAAAATAACTAACTTCTTTGACATGATAGCTCCTTTAGAATTGAATCACTCCTATTGAAATTAAAATAAATATGATTATTCCAGCAGCAATTCGATAATATACAAAAATCATTGTAGAATTTTTACGCAGATATCTAAGCAAGTATTCAATCGAAAGATATCCTGAAATTGCAGATACAATTATTGCGATAATGAGATTTAACAAACTTGCCGAATCAATATATTCAAGTGATTGATAAAATTGTAATAGTCCACTTGCCAAAACCGCTGGTATACTCATAAGGAATGAGAACCTTGCGGCAGTTTCTCTATTGAATCCTAAAAATAGTGCCGCAGTTATCGTTGTTCCTGATCTTGAAGATCCTGGTATTAATGCTAAGGATTGTGCTAATCCAATTACTAATGCATCGAACCATTTTATATTTTCAGGTTTACGTTGGAAGTTAGAAAATTTCTCTGCAATGCTGAGAATTACTGCAAGTGCAATTAAACTTGTAGCTATGACATATAAATTTTTTGTAAATACACTTTCAATGAAATCTTTAAACCAAAGTCCTATTATAACAACCGGAATGGTGGCTAATATTAAATACCAACCCATTTTAGCATTTAGTTTTTGATCACTAAATTTTTTTCTGCTAATAATATTTTCAATAAAAAAATCTTTAGCAATATGATAGAGTTCAATTCTAAAGTAAATCAATACAGCAATCAATGTCCCTAATTGAATAATTGCAATAAATGCAGTCCATTGCTCAGGAAGGTCATTAGTAATTAAATTTAGAAATTTACCAGCAACTGTTAAATGACCAGTGCTGCTAATTGGCAAGAATTCTGTTAATCCTTGAATTATTCCAAGAAATACAGCTTCAAGAACTGTCATTTATTACCTTTAAAAATTGTAAGAAACGCCTAATTTAATCCCAACAGAAAGAGCATTTAAATTAACTATCTCTCCGTTCGCAAAGTTTACAATCTTAGAATTATTTTCCGAAGCAATTTCACCGGGCAAGTCATATCTAACATCAACACCAATTAATGCAAACAAATTCTCACTGATTAGAGTATTTCCATCAGCTTTTAACAAAATTCCAACTCCAGTTGAAGTATAATTTGTTTGTACGAAAATATCTTCAGTCAAAGAAATAAACCTTAAACCCAATCCACCGCCAAACTTAAACTTATACCCTTGACCAGAAATTACGTAATAAAGAATTATTGAAGGTCTATGGCTGGAATAAGAGATTTCATATTTTCCTCCAGAACCAATAGGAGTATTGTATGAATCTAAAAGTAAACTGTACTCAATCCCGCATTGCATATTGCTAGAGTATTGATAACCTACTTCTCCAGAAAAACTTACTGAACTTGAAAATGATGAAAGTTGATTATTTGGAGGTGCAAAATTAGAATTCACGTAATCTCTAAATGATGGTGCAGTCTTAAAGTCTAATCCCATTGACAAACTTAAGTCGAATTGTGCGATTATTGTGATACAAGGAAAAATAAAAATAAGGAGAAATAATTTTTTCATTTGGAATCGTTCCTTAAACTAAACACACTGTAAAAATTTTCGCTGCTGTACCCTTTCTTAATTCTAATTCTATTAATTACATAAACAAATCCAAGTGTAGAACCGATAAAAATTACATACGAAATAAAATGAGTAAGAATTGCATATGCAGCACTTAATTCATAGTTAAAGCTATAAACCTGAGTTAAAACCAGAATTGAAATCATATGATATGAACCAGTACCGCCAGGGGTTGGAATTATCATGCCGTAAGCACTAATAGTCATAAATACCCAAGCCATTACCAAATTTACATTACCATTTATCTGCATATCTAACATATAAAATCCTACATAAGCGTTGAGTGCATAGAGAATTAAAATAAACATGGTGAGAGTTACTATATAAAAAATTGATTTTGAACCATCAATAATAGAAAAGCCGCTGACAAGTGTTGAAAAAATGTCTGATAATGTTTCCGAGGCTTTTTTACTAAACTTGCCTACAATTTTAACAATAGCAGAATCAAATTTCGCTTCGAATCTTACAAGAAATATTACTACAACTGCAAGGATAAAAATTATGCTAAATCCAATTATCAGTGATGTTTTCAACCAAACAATTTTATCAAAAAGATTACCAGGAAATAAATAGACACTTAATAATGAAGCAAATGCAAATGCAGAAATATCAATTATTCTTTCAACAATTACTGTTCCCAACATCGTAGTTCTCGAAACACCTTCCCACTTACCAAGGAAAAAACCGCGGTAAACTTCCCCTAACCTCGGAATTACACAATTAACTCCATACCCAATCATTACTGCACCAAAAAGATTTGTTAATGAAACATCCTTCTTTACTTGCGAAATCATCAATTTCCATCTTATAGCCCGAATGAAATGCGAAAAAATAAAAACAAGTATATAAACAACTAACCAGATTACTGATACATTAAAAATTATTTCAAATGATTCTTGCAAATCAATTCCACGAAGTGCTAAGTACAAAAAGAGAAGTGTCAAAATTACGGGTATTAGATATCCCGAGATTTTTTTGAAGGATATTTGTTTAACGGAGATCAATAATTTGAATTCCTTTTGGAGGGTGATATGTAAAACGAGATTCGTTTATATCAGCATTTTCTAAAATATCAGAAAAGCTAAAACTGAATTTAGTTCCCATTAAATCAATTACTTCCATTTTTGAAATTAGATTGTCTGTGTTTATCCAGAGTTTAGTTTCTTGAAAATCTATTTGTTCATCTTTGGGTATCAGAACAAGGACTTTTTCTGATGATGTACTTTCAGGAACGCTCAATCTTATCCTACATTGGCTTGGATAATCAAAAACATATCGCTCAATAGAAAATGAAGTAGGATCATCAGTAAAATAACTTATTACAACTCTTTTTCTTGATTTATCATAATTCCAAATAGTTTCCCCATTTGAAGTAATGAGCAGATTTTTCTGCTCAACAACAAATTTATTTTTTCGCTTGTAAAAAAATTTTCCGCTTGTCTTACTTCCCCCTTTTCCATCAGCTTCATAAAAAATTAAAGTAAAGTTAGCACTGAAACTTTGAATGGAATTAAATTTTGTCTGAACCTTTTTTAATACTTCCGTTCCAGACTGCGCATAAAATGCTTGCGAGGTAATGATAAATAGTAAGAATAATTTCGTTTTCATTTTTTATAAAGATCTTAAAATTGTCTCTAACTGCTCTTCGTTTTCGACTAAAACGTCACGTGCTTTACTGCCCTCAGACTGCCCAACTATTCCAGCTTGTTCTAATTGATCAATAATTCTTGCTGCTCTAGAATATCCGAGTTTAAGTCTACGCTGCAATAATGAAACTGAACCTTGCTGATGCCTTACAATTACTCTTGCTGCGTCTTCAAACATTGGATCCAAATCTGCTAAAAAGTTTGCATTATCAGTTTTCTTTTTTTCAAACATAGAAGGTAAAAAGAATCTCTTTGAATAACCTTTCTGTGTGTAGATAAAATTCATAATCTTTTCTACTTCTTCGGTAGTAATAAATGCATTTTGAATTCTAATTGGTTTTGGCATACCTCCTGGTAAAAATAACATATCACCATTACCGAGAAGCTGCTCTGCTCCATTCATATCTAGAATTGTACGGGAATCAATTTTTGTGGCAACTTGATAGGCCATTCTAGCACTAAAGTTAGCTTTAATAACGCCGGTTATAACATTAACAGATGGTCTTTGAGTAGCAAGAATAAGATGAATACCTACAGCTCTTGCAAGTTGAGCTAAACGTGCAATCGGTTCTTCAACTTCTCTTCCAGATGTAATCATCAAATCTGCTAACTCATCTATTACAATAATTATATACGGCATTTTATAATGCTTTATTTCATCTGTGTCTTTAGGTCTGCTCTTCGGATTTCCTATTTTTTTATTATAATCAACAATATTTCTAACACCAGCTTTTGCTAATCTGTCATATCTTTTTTCCATTTCATATTCAACAGCTTTTAAAGCTAGTAATGAATTTTGCGGATTGGTTATTATCTCTTCTTCTAAATCTGGGGAAACCGCTAAAAAATGTTTATTAAGTTTTCGGTAGAATGAAAGCTCTATTTTCTTTGGATCGATTATTACAAATTTTATTTCTGAAGGATGTTTGGAATAAATTAAACTGTTAATAAGCATATTTATTCCAACACTTTTTCCCGAACCAGTTGAACCAGCAATTAATAAGTGCGGCATCTTTGCCAAATCTGTTATATAAACATCTCCAGCTATAGTTTTTCCTAGTGCCAATGGCAATTCAGCTTTGGAATCTTTCAATTTACTAACTACTGATTTTGCTCTTACTATTGATGCTTCTGTATTAGGTATTTCAACACCAATAGCGCTTTTCCCTGGAATAGGCGCAATAATTCTTATACCTCTCGCCGCTAACGCCAATGCGATATCGTGCTCTAAACTTACAATCCTACTTATCTTTACGCCTGGTGCTGGAACAATTTCATATAAAGTAACTACTGGGCCAGGAGTTACTGTTATATCTTCAATTTGAATATCGAATAGTGATAGTTTCTCTTTCAGCAGTTCTGCATTTCTTTTTAATTCACTTTCATGAATTTTTACTTCTTCTGAATCTGCAGCAACTAACAAATCAAGTTTTGGCGGAACATAATTTAACTCCTCGTTCCATTGATCCGGCAGAGTTTGCTCAACATCTTTATCAACAATAGGAATATCATCTTCAGACATTTTTTGCTTTTCAGCTTTGCTAATATCAATTTTTATAGGTTTTGCTTTTGAAATTTCATTGTCTATTTCAGGGTCAATTATTTTTTCGGGTTCATCCTTTTTAATAATTTTAATTCGAGTTTCGGTTTCTTCTAACTCACTTGCATTTATTTCATCTTCTTCACGTGATTTGAATAAACTTTTTAGTTTCCCTTCATCTTTCAGACTTTTTATTTTTTCTAAATTCGAATCTGTTTTTTCTTGTTCTGTACTTTTTATTTTAACGTTATCGTCATCATCTTTTGAAAATAAATTTTTGAAGAAGTTAAGGATCGAACCAAATCGAACATCAAAAGCAATTATTAGAGTAACTATCATTGCAGCAGCTAGAAAAATAATACTCCCTAGACCGCCAAGAAGTCTACTTATAGCTGTTCCCAAAAAATCGCCTATATTTCCAGATAGTTCATATACATCTGTAAGCAGATTGATTTCAGGAGTGAATCTGAGCATACCAAAAAAAGTTGACAACAAAATACCAGAGACTAGTAAAAAATTTGTGAAATAAATTGCGAGTTTGATTTCATTACCTTTGA
Source organism: Ignavibacteria bacterium (assembly GCA_016873835.1). GTDB lineage: Bacteria > Bacteroidota > Ignavibacteria > Ignavibacteriales > Melioribacteraceae > DSXH01. The sequence continues at coordinate 68,447 of VGVY01000003.1, read as the reverse complement.
GCACCGTATATCCCCAGATAAACATGATAATCGGAAAAACAATTGAAAAATATCCTAAAGTCGATTGTATTAAAAAGTGAGATATAAATGCACCGAAAATACCAAGCCAGTTATTGACAGTTGCTGCTTTAGCAGAAAACTCTGGATTGGAGCTAAAAATACTAAAGAGGTCGGTTAATTTGGTCGGCAATGATGCAACATCTAATTTAGAATAAGATAATATGCTTAAAAAAATTAAAAGTGAAAAAGCAGCTAAAAAAATTCCGAGAAGTTTTTTCTTTTTTGCTGGAGAAACTACAAAGAATTCTTTTTCGCTCGAGGATTCCCTTTTGCTATTTCTCTTTGCCATTTTTTTGGTTTTGTTTATTCCCAGATTTATTTAACGTATCTGTAATATCTAATTTTTTAAGAACGCCAGATGTATAATAAGGAACTACTTCAGAAATATCTATTTTTGCACATTCTTTTAGATCTTCAGCAAATCCGTTCTCAATTAATAATTTACCATGTTCAGTTTTTTTCAGCATCAAAAGAATGTTTTTAGAACTAGATTTGTATAATACTCCACTTGCATTTGCAGAATCACTAAGTTCAAGTTCTTTATTTTGTTTTTTAAGTTTATCAACTAAGTAGCCGGCACAGACAGCATCTTCATAATTAAATCCGCCATTAGTTCCAGCACAGATAATTTCTGCATCTTTGTTAAGTTTAATTAAATGATTTGCAACAGCCGATAAATTATTAAAGCTGGCAACAAATAAATTCTCTGAAAATTTTGCTTTTACAACCGACTTTGATCCATTTGTAGTATAAAGAATAATAGATTTCCCGGCAATTGCTTCTTGTGTATATTCAAGCGGTGAATTTCCAAGTGCAAATCCTTCAACTTTTTTTGTATTCCGTTCGCCAGCTAAAATTGTCTGACTTCTAAATGCATCCCCGCTTACTTTCATTGCAAAATCCACTGTATTGACTGGAATAACTTCTCGAGCGCCATTGGTTAATGCAGTTACTATTACAGTTGAAGCGCGTAATACATCTATTATTACACAAGTTTTTCCGGTAAAATGGAGTTCGTCATAGTGAAGATTAGAATAAACAACATTTATTTTCATATTAGTTCTTTATAAATGGAAGTTTTGTTATAAATGCGGGAATCTCCTTCCCCCTAATTAAAATACTAATTTGATTTCCTTCGTTTGCAAATTTAATCTCAATGTAGCCAAGTGCAATCGCTTTATCAAGTATCGGGCTGACAGTTCCGCTTGTTAAACGCCCAACAATTTTACCATCTGCAGCAATTTCATAACCATTACGCGGAAAAATCTTTTCGCTCGATATTATTGGCACTAATTTTTTTCGTAAACCGTTCTCTTTTATTTTTAGCAAAGCTTCTTTACCTAGAAATGAAGGTTTTTTTAATTTTGTAATCCAGCCTAAACCAGCTTCTAAAGTATTAGTTGTTTGGTCAATATCATTTCCATATAAACAAAAACCCATTTCTAAACGAAGTGAATCTCTTGCACCTAATCCAACTGGTTGAATTTCAAATTCTTTACCAGCCTCAAATACTGCATTCCAAACTTTTCTAGCGTCAGATTCATTCCCTTTGAAATACAATTCGTAGCCCAGTTCACCAGTATATCCAGTTCGTGAAATAAGTAGTTCAATCCCAGCAATTTTTGTACTTGTAAAATGATAATATTCTATGTCTAAAGAATTGTCACAAATTTTTTCAATCACAGATTTTGATTTTGGACCTTGCACGGCTAGCAATGAATATTCATCACTTTCATCAATAAGTTCTACATCATCAATTTTGTTTTTATTCATCCATTCAAAGTCTTTATCCTTGTTAGATGCATTTACAACTAACATGAATTCATTTTCAGATAAACGATATACAAGCAAATCATCAACTATTCCGCCATCATCGTAACACATTGCAGAGTATTGTACTCTTCCATCTGTAAGCAATGATGCATCATTTACAGTTATTAATTGAATAAAATCCAATGCATTTTTGCCTCGCACAAAAATTTCTCCCATATGAGATACATCAAAAACACCAACTGAAGTTCTTACTGCTTTGTGTTCTTTAATAATAGAGCTGTAATGAATTGGCATTTTGAATCCAGCAAAATCAACAATCTTTGCGTTGAGCTTTTCGTGAAGTGAATATAATTTTGTTTTTTTCATATTCTATTGATTTGATTTCTCCCAGTCCTTTAAAAATTTTTCAAGTCCAATACTTGTTAAAGGGTGATTAAATAATTTTTCAATAACATCAAATGGCATTGTACACACATGAGCTCCCATTAAAGCAGCTTCAACGACATGAAGCGGATGCCTAATGCTTGCAACTAAAATTTGTGTTTTGTAATTGTAATTCTTATAAATCTCAACAATTTGTTTAATAAGATCCATTCCATTAAAGCTAATATCATCTAGTCTGCCAACAAAAGGACTAATATATGTAGCACCAGCTTTAGCAGCCAAAATCGCTTGTGAAGCAGAAAAACAAAGAGTCACATTTGTTTTAATATCTTCCTCAGTTAATTTTTTAACAGCTTTAATTCCATCCTTAATTAAAGGTACTTTTACAACAATATTTTCATGGATTTTAGCAAGTTCATTGGCTTCTTTAATAATTCCATTGTAATCAGTAGCAACTACTTCTGCACTAATAGGCCCATCTACAATTTCAACAATTTCTTGCAGTAACTGTTTAAAATTCTTTCCCTCTTTTGCAACTAAGGAAGGGTTTGTGGTTACACCATCTAATAAACCATATGAAGCTGCTTCTTTTATTTGAGCTAGATTTGCTGTATCAATAAAGATTTTCATTTAATCTCCATAATTTCTTTATAAAGCTTGGTTCTTAAAAATAACAAAACGATTTATGTAATTTTATTTTACAATTCTATCAAATAAATTCTTCTGTTAAATCTTCCCCAGTTTTTTTTGCAACTAATCTAAATGATTGTGGATTTATTTTTTCATCTTTACTTAGGTTTAATTTCAAAAAATATTTTAATTGAATCTTTTTATGAGTAGAAATAAATCCTTTTTGCAGACTTTCTGCAAGAGAAGGATGCACCTTTAGAATTAGTGATCTATACTTCCCTTCTAATTTGTATCGTTTTAACCATGCTTCAAGTTCATGAATTGTGTTTGATTTTTTTGTTAACAATCCACTTCCTTGACAATAAGAACAAACTTCAGTCATCGATTGAACAATATTTTCACGTACTCGTTCTCTAGTAATCTGCATCAAACCAAATTCAGTCATTGGAAGCATTGCTGTTTTTGCTCTATCTTTTTTGAATTCCTTTTTTAATTCATCGTAGATTTTCTTTCTGTTCTTATCGTCTTCTAAATCAATAAAATCCACAACTAGTAACCCTCCAATATCTCTCAATCTTAATTGCCTAACTATTTCACGCGATGCTTCTAAATCAGTTTTGAGAGAATTTAATTCTTGGTCCTTTTTGGCAGCATACCTTCCGCTATTAACATCAATTACCGTCATTGCTTCAGTATGTTCAATCACAATATGTCCGCCGCTGGGAAGCGAAACTTTTCTACCCATTAAAGCTTTTATTTGCTGCTCAATCTTGAATGATTCAAAAATCGGTTCACCTTCCTTAAACAATTCAATTCGATCCGAAAGAGCCGGTTGAACAAATTGAACATAATTTCTTATTTCCTTATAAAGTTTCTTTGAGTCTACAAAAACTTTCGACACATCAGGAGTAAACAGATCTCGGATAACAGAGATAGTAGTACTCAAGTCTTTATAAAGCAACGATGGAGGATCAAGTTTTTTTGCATCATCTTCAATATCTTTCCAAATTTTTACAAGATATTTCAAATCAGCTGATAACGATTCTTCGTCTTGTTCTTTGGCGGCAGTTCTAATTATTAATCCACAATTTTTAGGTAAAATACCGCGGGCAATTTTCCTTAATCTTTTTCTTTCACGGAAATCAGTAATTTTTTTTGATACACCAATTTTAAAATCCATTGGAAGCAATACACAAAACCTACCAGGAATAGATATAGATGAAGTTACACGAACTCCTTTATCTTTAACGGGCTCTTTCAATATTTGAATTAGAATCTCTTGCCCTTTGTGGAGTTTTGTAGTTTGCTTTTCTTTTTGTTCGGGTTTTTCTACTTCAAGAGTGGGTTGTTCACTATTTTGAGGAAGCGGTTGTTCGTTAGTCTGCAATTCTTCTTCATCGTCATCATCATCTTCAAAGATGCCTTGAAGTGCTTCTGTGCGCTCTCCGATGTCTGAAAAATGAAGAAAAGCATCGTGCTTAAGTCCAATATCTATGAAAGCAGCACGGATTCCAGGAAGTACTCTTGCAACTTTACCGAGATAAACATCTCCAACCATTCTCTCTTTTTCTGGATGATCTACAAAAAAATCTACAAGATATCCATCCTCGGTTATCGCAACTCGGTTTTGAGTTGTCGATGAATTAATTATAATTTCTTTATTCATGAAAAACTTAAATACTTTTATTGGTTCAGTTTACACTCTCAGTTTTATTATCAACCAACCAAAAAAGTACTCTTTCCTTAAACTTATTTTGAACTTCTGACATTTCAATCAGCTTAAACTTTTTACTTTTAATATCACCAGTATGGGTATTAATCAAATTGATTAACTCGCTTACATTTGTTAGCGCAAAAACTTTTTCTAAAAAATTGTCTATGCCTGGATAATTTTTAAAATACCAGACTGCTAATTTTTTTATCTTATCGAATGAATTTATTTCGCCATAATCTTTAACCACTAACGCTATGTGTTTTAGTAAAACTTCTGTCACAGTTTCAATTTCCGGCTCACCAGGGTCGTTTCCGGTATCCAGCATTGCATTGTAACGCTGGAAAAGAAATGGGTTCCCTAAAGCACCTCTAGCAATCATAACTGAATCACAACCAGTGTCATTAATCATTTTTTTAGCATCTGCTGGAGTAAATACTGAACCATTACCCACAACCGGAATTTTTAATTCATCTTTAACTTTTTTTATCCATTCAGTTTGAACAACGGTGCTGTATTTATCATTTCTCATTCTTGCATGAACAAATATTACCGAAGCACCATTTTCTTCGGCGGCTTTTGCAGTCTCAATTACATTGATATGGTTTTTATCTTTTCCTAATCTAACCTTAATTGATATTGGAATTCCATTTGATGAATGGACCATTGTGTCTACCAATTTGCCAATTGTCTTTGGATCGTCAAGCAGCGCTGAACCAAAATTGTAATTAGTTACCTTATCAACAGAACAACCACAATTTAAATCAATCAAATCTGGATTAAATTTAGAAACTTCTTTGACTGCTTCTCTAATTATTCCAAAATCACTTCCAAGCAGTTGTACTCCAATTGGTTTCTCAGATCTATTGAACGTAAGATAACGTAATGATTCAAATTCATTTTCAATAATTCCTAATGCACTAACCATCTGCGTAAATGTAAATCCCGCACCATATTCTGCAGAAATTTTTCTAAAGGCTGTATCAGTTACATCTGCCATTGGTGCTAAAAACAACTTATTCCCTATATCACAATTACCTATCTTCATCTCATATACTTTTTATTTCTACAGTTTTTGCTTTATTAATTAACAAATCCCGAACTATGTTGGGACATGAATTAATTATTATTTTCTTCATCATTTTTTTCTTCATCACCTTGGGGTTTTTCTTTAAGTAAAACCTTTCTTGATAATGAAAATTTTCCACCTTCGATACTCAGCAACTTAACCTTTACCATTTCACCTTCTTTCAACACATCTGTTACTTTATCGATCCGTTTAATATCAACTTGTGAAATATGAAGCAGTCCTTGAATGCCGGGCAATATTTCAACAAAAGCGCCAAAATCAGTAATCTTCATAATTTTACCATTATAATTCTTACCGACTTCAGGTTCTGCAGTTAACAACTTAATATATTCTTTTGCTTCTTTAGCTTTTTGGCGATCGTGACCAGCAATACTAACAGTACCGTCTTCTTCAATATTTATTTCTACGCTGAATTCCTTTTGAATTTTCTGGATTACTTTTCCACCAGGTCCAATAACTGCGCCAATTTTCTCAGTGCTTATTTTTGTTGATAACAATGTTGGTGCATATTTAGAAAGATTTTCTCTTGGAGCAGAAATTGCTTGGTTCATTATTTTAAGAATGTGCAATCGACCATCTTTTGCTTGAGCAAGCGCCTTTTCGATTATTTCAAATGAGATTCCTTGAATTTTAATATCCATTTGGAATCCAGAAATTCCTTTCTCAGAACCAGCAACTTTAAAATCCATATCGCCAAGATGATCTTCATTTCCTAAAATATCAGAAAGAACAGCGTATTGTTCTCCTTCTTTTACAAGCCCCATAGCAATGCCGGCAATCGCAGAAGTAACCGGAACTCCACCTTCCATTAAAACGAGAGATCCAGAACATACCGTTGCCATCGAAGAAGAACCGTTTGATTCAAGAATATCAGAGTTGATTCTAATCATATAAGGAAATTTTTCCTCTGATGGAATTGCACATTTCAATGAACGCTCAGCTAAGTTGCCATGCCCTACTTCGCGTCTGCCAACACCACCGTATCTGCCAGTTTCACCGACACTGAATGGAGGGAAATTGTAATGAAGTACATATTTTTTTCGATATTCCTCTTGCAGCCCATCAATAATTTGTTCGTCTTGTTTGGTTCCTAATGTAAGAGTTGCTATGCTTTGAGTTTCGCCTCGTGTAAACAATGCAGAACCATGAGTTCTTGGTAATAATCCGAGTTCAATTGAAATTGGGCGAATCTCATTTGTTTTTCTGCCGTCAAGTCGTAATCCTTCATCAAGAATCCTTTTTCTCATCAATTCTTTTTCGATATCATGCAAAATTACTTTTATTACTTTTTCTTGTTCAGGATATTTTTCTGCTAAGGAAATTAATACTTCTGCTTCAAGTTCTTTATTCTTTGAAGATCTCTCTTCTTTAGAAAGGACAGATGAAACAATTTCTTTGAATTTTTGATATGCTAAATCATTTACATCTTTTACTAAAGTTTCGTCAATTGCTTTTACTTGAACTTCCAATTTAGGTTTACCACACATTTTACGAAGTTCATTCTGCATATCAATAAGTTTTTTAATTTCTGCATGAGCTGTTTTTAAAGCATTTAACATATCTTCTTCACTCACTTCTTTCGCCTCACCTTCAACCATCATAATAGAAGACTCAGTTCCGGCTACAACAAGCTCAATATCACTTTCAAGCAACTGTTGATGAGTTGGATTAATTACAAATTCACTATTTACTCTGCCAACCCTTACTTCTCCAATTGGTTCAAGAAATGGAATGTCGGAAATAACTAAAGCTGCTGAAGCACCAACAGCTCCTAATACATCTGCATCATTTTCATTATCAAAAGAATATACAAATGCAGCAACTTGCGTATCGTTAAGATAATTATCAGCAAATAAAGGTCTAATCGGTCTATCAATTAGTCTAGCGCTTAGCACTTCTTTATCACTCGGTTTTCCTTCACGCTTCAAAAAACCGCCTGGAATTTTTCCTGCAGCAAATGCTTTTTCTCTATACTCAACATTGAGTGGAAAGAAATCCACATCTTCTCTTAATTCACCAGCAACTGCAGTTACAAGCACAACAGTATCGCCATATTGAACTGTTACTGCACCGTTTGATTGTTTTGCAAGTTTTCCAGTTTCTATTTTTAATAATTTTCCACCAATCTCTACTTCTTTGGAATATACCATTTATTTCCTCTTTACTTTCTAATGTTCAATTCTTTAATTATTGTTCGATACCTTTCAATATCTTTTTCTTGCAAATAGTTTAATAGTCTTTTTCGTTTACCAACTAACTGCAATAAACCTCTTCTTGAAGCATGATCCTTTTTATGCCCTTCAAAATGAGATGTAAGATTATTAATTCTTTCTGTTAGTAATGCGATTTGAACTTCAGCAGTTCCGCTATCGCTATCACTTTTACCAAATTTTTTGATAATGTTATGTTTTACTTCTTTTGTTAAAGACATTTTGTTGCTCCTTTTTGATTGTTCAATTCAATCCCAGATTTAACCAGGATTAATTAACTAAAATATTTATTAATTCAATTGCCCTTTTTTTATCATCTTCGATTTGATGAATTAATTCATCCATTGAACCAAATTTTTTTTCATCCCGCAAGCGATTTAAAAATTGGATATTCATCCGCTTTCCATAAATATCTCGGTCAAAATTGAGTAAATGGGTTTCGATTACTAATTCACTTCTCTCTTCAAAAGTTGGTCTGTACCCAATATTCATTATTCCGAATCTAATTTCAGATTCGCATTCACATTTAACTAAATAGACTCCCTTTTTTGGAATAACTTTTTTTTCAAAATCTAGTTTTAAATTTGCCGTTGGAAAACCAAGTGTTCTTCCTCGCTGAGCTCCTTTAACAATTATACCACTAAATGAATAATACCTTCCTAAAAATTGATTAGCCTTTTCTACATTCCCATTTAGGAGCGAATTTCGGATTATTGTACTGCTGATGATCTCACCATCCACAGTTTCTGCTGGAACAGAAGTAACTGTAAAATTCAAAGTTTCACCAACATCTTTCAATTTCTGCTCATCTCCCAATCTGTCTTTTCCAAATTTATGATCATGACCAACAACCATATGCACAGCATTAAATTTTCCAACAATATATTCTTTGATAAATTCATCAGAAGTTAAGTTTGCAAATTTATCTGTGAAAGTAATAACAATTAAATGCTCTATTCCAAAAGAGTTGAGTAATTTTTCTTTCTCCTCAAATGACAGAAGCATTTTTAACTCATAATTTTTTGAAACAACAGTCCTTGGATGCGGTTCAAAAGTTACAAGTACTGTCGTACCTTTTACGTCCTTAGAAATTCTCTTCAATGCTTCTAAAATACTTAAATGCCCAAGATGCAATCCATCAAAAGTACCAACAGTTACAATTGATTTGATATTTTCGTCAAACTTTTCTAAATCTCTTAAAACTTTCATCTATAAACTTTCAGAATTAAACTGCAATAGAGAATTCAGTTGCGTATTCTACAAACTCCCTGACATCCATTGCATCAGAAACATTAAATTCCCCAATCATTTCCCTTCTTAAACTTTTTAAGTAAGCACCACAGCCAAGTGCTGAACCAAAATCATCAGCAATTACCCTTATATAAGTACCAGAGGAACACCTAATTTTAAAATATATATCTGGTAATTCTATTTTATAAATTTCAAAAGAAGAGATATTTATTTCTCTTGCTTTTCTCTCTACGACTTGACCTTTTCTTGCAAAACAGTATAAAGCCTTACCATTTTTCTTTAATGCAGAGTACATTGGTGGTGTTTGTAACAAGTTCCCAATAAAATTCTTCTGTACTTTAAATATTATTCCTTCGTTAATATTACTAATGTTCTCTTCTGTATTGAAATCAGTCTCTAAATCAAATGACGGAGTAGTTTTACCAATAGAAATAATTCCAGTATAAGTTTTATCCAAGTTCTGCAATTCAGAAATTTCTTTTGTTTTTTTACCCGTACAAATAATCAATAAACCCGTAGCCATGGGATCAAGCGTACCCGCATGCCCAACTTTTTTAACATTAACGGCTTTGCGAACTTTATAAACAATACTAAATGATGAAGCACGCAAGTGCTTGTCAATTAATATAACTTCACCTGATTCAAAATCAGGATTGTAATCACTGGTTATCTTTTTCGTTATCATTTTCATGAATTTGTTTAAATATTCCTTCCATCTTCTCAACGTAGTCCAATGTATCATCAATAAAAAAATGAAGTTCGGGCACAAATCTCATTTTTACTCTTGAAGCAAGTTCACTTCTAATCATTCCTTTTAAATCATTTACTTTTTTTAATGCATCTTCACGCTTTTCTTTATCATATACAGATAAGTAAATTTTTGAATGACGCAAATCCGGACTCATCTTAACATTAGTAACAGTAACTAATCCCAAATTTGAATCTTGTACTTTATGAAGAAAAATTAAACTCAATTCTTCTTTTATTAAACTTGATACCTTATCCAACCTAAATGACATTAGCTTAGCTTCTTTTTAGTTTCAATTATTTTATATGATTCAACAATGTCGCCGATTTTAATATCGTTATAATTAGATATTCCAAGTCCGCATTCAAAACCTTTTTCAACTTCACGAACGTCATCTTTAAATCTCTTTAAAGATGTTAGTTCACCTTCGTAAACAACAATACCGTCTCTAAATAAACGGACTTTATTTGCTCTTGCAACCTTTCCATCTTGCACATAACAACCAGCCACAGTTCCAACTTTTGGCACCTTAAATATTTCGCGCACTTCAATAGTTCCTACTACTTCTTCAGAAAGAACTGGAGATAACAATCCTTCTAAAGCTGATTTTACTTCACTGATAGCATCATAAATTATATTGTAAAGACGGATATCAACTTTCTCTTGGTCAGCTAATCTTCGAGCTCCAATATTTGGTCTCACATGGAAACCAATAATGATGGCACCTGAAGCAGCAGCTAAAAGAACATCTCCTTCCGAGATTGCACCAACACCTTTATGAATTACACGCACTGCAACTTCTTGATTCGACAATTTCATTAATGAATCAGATAATGCTTCGATTGATCCATCAACGTCACCTTTAACAATTAAAGGTAATTCTTTGAAACCGCCACGGCTAATTTGACTTGCAATTTCATCCAGAGTTATGTGACGTACTTGGCGATGATCTTGTTCTCGTTTTAATTGCTGACGTTTAGAACTAATTTCTCTAGCATCTCTTTCGGATTCTGTTGCAACAAATATATCACCAGCTTGCGGTGCAGATTCAAAACCTAGAACTAAAACTGGGGTTGATGGAGCAGCTTCTTTAATTTTATGACCTCGTTCATCAAGCATAGCACGAACACGACCATGAACTACACCAGCTATAAACGAATCGCCAATTTTTAATGTTCCCTTTTGAACAAGAACTGTTGCAGTTACACCTTTTCCTTTATCCATCTGCGATTCAATAATTGTCCCATGCGCCAATCTGTTCGGATTAGCTTTCATATCAATCATTTCAGCTTCAAGAACTATTTTTTCTAGAAGCAGATCAACATTCTTTCCAAATTTAGCAGAGATTTCTACACATTGATATTTTCCACCCCAATCTTCAACTAAAATATTTCTTTCAGCTAGCTGTTGTTTGATTTTTTCTAAGTTGGAATTTGGTTTATCAATTTTATTAATGGCAACAATAATCGGAACATTAGCAGCTTGAGCGTGATTAATTGCTTCAACTGTTTGAGGCATTACAGCATCATCGGCAGCAACTACAAGAATTACTATATCTGTTACTCTTGCACCACGTGCTCGCATAGCAGTAAATGCTTCGTGACCTGGTGTATCTAAAAATGTAATTCTTCTTGAATCTTCTAATTCAACTTGATAAGCACCAATATGTTGAGTTATACCGCCGGATTCACCAGCAACAACATTAGTTCTTCTAATGTAATCAAGCAAAGAAGTTTTTCCATGATCAACGTGACCCATGATAGTTACAACTGGCGGACGGGGCTCTAGTGTTTCCTCTAAATCAGGAACTTCGGCTTCAATTTCAGATTTATATTCATCTTCTAATTCTATTTCAAATCCAAATTCATCAGCAACAAGTGTAATTGTTTCTACATCAAGCCGCTGATTTATAGAAACCATTAATCCGAGTCCTATGCACTTTTGAATTACATCGCTAACGGGAACGCTCATTAAATTTGCAAGCTCGTTGACAGCAATGAATTCGGTTACCTGAATTTTATTTTTTTCTAATTGTTTTTGCTCAAGTATTTTTTCTTGAATTTCTTGCTTCTCTTTTCTTTTCTTTTTACGAACGTGAGCTCTTTCACCAACTGACGATTCATCAATACTAAGCATAGTTCTCTTTATTGCTTCATCAACTTCACGTTTATCAATTTCTAACTTTTTAATTTTTCTTTTTCTTTTTGAAACTGCTTCTTCTGAAGTGTCATCTGCGGCTTTTACTTTTTTCTTGGATTTTAAAACTTTCTTCTTCTTCTTTTTATCAGAATCTTCTGCTGCTTGGTCTTCAGTTTTCTTAGCTTCTACAACTTGCGGCTTAGTTTCAGGTTCTTCAATTACTTTTGACTTGGGTTGAATTTTTTCTTTTCGTTTTTTCGAAAGATCCATCTTGCCAACAATAGTCAATCCTTTTTTCTTAGCTTGAAATTCTATCTCAGCTTCAGTTTTAAATGTCTCTGCTAATTCTTCAGCTTCTGATTCAGTAGCTTCTTCCGTAACTTGAGGTTCAGTCTCTTCAATTTTTGATTGTATTTCTTCAGCTTCAGCAGAGGTTTTTGTTGTTTCTTTTACTTCTAATTCAACCGTTTCGGGCACTGATGGTGCAATTTCAGTATCCGATCTTTCGCTTCTTTTCTTTTGGAAATCTGAAATTTTCTTATAGTGTTTTTCAGCTTTCTCTATATCTTTTTTGAAATGTGCTTTAACATCAGCTAGCATTTCGTCAGTAAGAAGTGCCATATGAGATTTTACATCATAATTTTTCTTAGTAAGAAACTCAATAATTGAGTCAGTAGATAGATTAAATTCTGATGCAAATTTGTAAATTCTTAATTTCTTTCCTTTTGCAGCTTCAGTCATTAGTATTTACCCGATTTTGAGATTTTTTCTATAATTTGTTTTCTAAGTAATAATTTATACTTGTTCTAATTTTTAATCTTGTACCTATTCTTCTTCCTCAAATTGATTCTCAAGGATTTCAACAATCTCTTTTGCTTTTTCTTCATCAATTCCTTCAATTTCTATCAATTTATCAACACCAGCTTTTAATACTTCAACAGCAGTTTCAAAATTATGGTTGATCAACAGATCAACTATGTCACTTCCAAGTTCTTCTCTTAGTTCTGGTAATTCAACATCTTCTTCATATTCTTCGAGTGGTTTTTCAACTCGAATGACTTCAATATCATATCCGCTCAATTTCATTGCAAGCCGAATGTTTACACCGCTTCTTCCAACTATTAGAGAAACCTGGTCGCTATCTGCCGTTACAATACATTTTTTTGCATCGTCATCAATTTCTATCTGTTTAAGTTTTGCCGGAGCTAAACATCTTTGTACAAACACAAAAGAATCTTCAGAGTAATTAACAACATCGATGTTTTCATTATTTAATTCGCGAACGATAGCGTGAATACGAACACCTTTCATTCCAACGCAAGCGCCAACTGCATCAATTCTAGCATCCTGAGATTCAACTGCAACCTTTGCCCGTTCTCCGGGTTCCCGTGCAATTCCTTTTATCTCTATCACTCCGTCATAAATTTCCGGGATTTCAATTTCAAACAATCTTCGTAAGAATAAATTATCTCCACGCGAAACAATTATTACTGGTCCATTCGGTGTTTTCTTAACTTCTTTAATAACCGCACGAATTGTATCACCTTTCCTATATTTCTCTCGTGGAATTTGTTCAATTCTAGGAAGCAGCAATTCATTCTTATTGTGATTAACCAGAACATCATTTCTTCTAACTTGATAAATATCACCAACAACAATTTCACCAATCATCTCACTGTATTCATTATATACTATCTCTTTTTCTATTTCGCGAATTTTTTGATTTAAACTTTGTCTAGCAAGATTTATTAGTCTTCTGCCAAAATGATTAAGCTCTATTTTTTCTACAAAGTCTTCTCCCACTTCAAGTTCATCATCATTTCCTTTTTCATTAACTTCATTAATACTTATCTCTGTTCCAGGATCTTGGACTTCATCAACTATCGTTCTTTCTAGAAAGATTTCAATATCACCTTTGTCCATATTTACAACAACATCATATTTTGCTTCTTGTCCAAATTTTTTCTTTACCATAAGTCCAAAAATTTCTTCAATAATACCGGCAAGAACATCTTTGTCAAGACTTTTTTCGCGCACCATCTGCGAAAAGGATTCTACTATTTCGGTGTTCATCTATACTCCTCCGTGATCAAAAGCTAATTTGTACTTTTGCTTTAATTACATTTTTGAAATTTATTTTATACTCGTTTTGTTTTTCTTGAAGAAAAATATCTTCGCCTTCTACTCGAACAAGTTTTCCAATAATCTTTTTGGTTTCTAAATCTTTTGTGAATTCAATTTCTAATTTTCGATTAATATGTTTTGTATACTGAACCAAATATTTAAGCGGTCTATCAACTCCAGGAGAAGACACATCCAATCGAAAATTTGAATCAATCAAATTTTCTAACTGAATGACTTCATTTAAAGCTCTACTAACTGCAGAACAATCATCAGTAGTAATTCCTTTTTCATTATCGATGTAGACTTCAACAATTCGAAACCGGTCATCACCCCGAAATTGTAAGTCAATGAGAAGACAACCGAGCGATGCAACAATTTCTTCGAATTTTGCAAATATTTGAGCTTTTTCCATATTCTATAAACAAAAATCGCCCTCGAGGGGCGAAAATGAATGAACAAACTTAGCTATAATTAATGGAATTTGCAAACAGTCTTTATGGAGGTACTAATTTCGAAAGTCGAATTACGATTTAAATTTTTTATTAATTTTACTTGTAATTGAAATTTGGGAGAAAATTGCTGTTAATTCATTTGCTTCTTGTAAAATAAAGTCAATATTTGCGTTCAATATCATATTTGTCTCCTTGATTAATTCTAACCAATAAATCGTTTCGTCTGCTTCTTCTTCAACAATTTTGATTTTATAAATAAAATCAGCTTTTGATTTTGCTCGAAGAGCAGCCCTATAATTTGCTCCAATTGAAGTCGCCGCTCTTACTAATTGAGATGATAATATTTTATTTGTATTGTTTTTTTCTATTTTATTAACAAAAGAAATAACATCCAGCGAAAATTTCTTAGTTCTATCGATTAAATTTGTTTTCATATTTAACATTCAATTTGAATTTGCAACTCGTAATAAGAACTTTAAATATCGTAACTCGTACTTCGAAATTTGTAGTTCTTAATTTGGTTTAATCTCTAAAAACTAGTTGATTTCAAACGATGCCGAAACTACGGCGGTAATCTCCTTATCAATTGATGAAACATCATTTAATCCATAATCGGAAATCATAGTAGAGTTGAGAGGAGTAATTTGTATTACACCCATTCGTGCTGTACGTAATGGACCCAGAGAACGTCCGGTCGCCAATGCAATTTTTTCTGCTCGTTCCATGGCATTTTTAGCTGCTTCTGCTTGTATTTCAACTTTTAAGTCATCAAGCTTTGTGAATAAATATTCTGGCATATCTACGCTAATATCTAATCCTTTTTCAACAAGCGAACTTAATGACAGCGACAATTCTTTAATCTTTTGAACGTCATTTGATCTTACTTCAAATCTTTGGCTATAAACATAGCTTAATACTCTTTGAGTTTGATAGCCCTGAGAATTCAATTCAAAAATAGGATAGCCATTAATGGCGAACACTTCAATCTGCTCTTTTTTAAATCCTTGAGATTCAAGATATTTCATTATTATTGGCATCTGCTGAACAACTATTTGATATGCTGATCTCCGATCTATACTTGATGCTTGAAGAGTTCCTCTCTGAATTCCAAGATCGCTTACAATTGCTTTTTTGGCTGAACCGGTTACAGTAATAGTTTGATCAGCATTTTTTGCTGATTTCCAAACCATCGAGAAAATTATTACAGATAGAACTAATGATCCAGCTATGACTGAAAACGGAATGATTAAATTATTTTTCTCTTTCATAAATATACCCTCTTATTTGAGGGCAATATAAAACAACAGATAGGAATTTCAAATAATTAATTTAGAATTATCATCTATTTTATTTGGGAATAGTCACTGGTTTGAAATCTGCAAAAATAAATACCAATGGATAGACTAAACACCTATACGAAATATTTTTGTTTCAGTTCTCAAAAATCCTCCACATAATTTTCAATTTAGTATCCCAAAGGAAACCAATCCGGTACAATTTCTTCTTGTATAATAGCAAGCTTCAATATTTTTTTTCTTCCTAATTCAGGCATTTCTATATATGCTATATATATTCCGCTCGGAACTAGAAAACGATCTTCATTCAGCATATCCCATCTTAAAAATTGTTCTGTTGAGTTTTTATCCAACTTTCTTACTTGCTGACCAGCTAGATTAAATATTTTTATTGTTGCTTTATCTGGAAGATGACTAAATGTAACAATCCTTTCATACTTACTTAATTCTTGAGAATTAACTCCATAATATGGATTTGGAAATACATTTATTTTTTCAACATCAGATTTTGCTAAATTCTTTTCATATGTCTGTTTTGTTAAACTGAATTTATAAACATCACTTTCATTCAGTGGTCTTAAACTATTATTTTTTACCCGCACCAAAAATCCATCTGTAATGTAATAGTCATAATCTCCACTAAAGTTGGTTTGATTGACAGCCAAAACTTTATTCTCTGTTTTGTTTTTTATAGTAAAACTTAAAACTCCGTTTACCTTTTGAAAGGTAACTTCATACTCGCAATCTTTTAACTTTGTAGGGTCAATTATCATTACAGATACTTTTGCATCAGAGTTTCCAAAAACATGTTGAGGGATTATTTCCTCGCCATAGTCATAAGTTTTTGTAATCCCCGGATTTCTCGTTTGAGGAACTACTTTTTTTATTAACAACGGCGTTTCATAACTTGAGGGGAATTCAAAATTATTTACATTGGAATAGCTTGTTACACCAAAATAATAACTGCTTCCATTTGCAAGCGGTTGATCTTTCAAATAATCCTTATTGATTTCTATAAATCTTTTAATGCCAGAATCCGTTCCAAAAAACTTTACCCTTTTATTTAAGGATTGAGTGATTGGATCAAATTCATAATCAAATATTTTTCCTATTCCATCAACAACATCATAAGTTGCAATTAATTTTCCATCAGAGATTTTGGAATTATATAATGGAAGTTGGTAAACATTATATCCTTGGAATTTATGTAAGTAAATTCCCTTTTCAATTCTCTCTAATTTTTCAATCTCTTCACCCCATGATAAAATAATCTTCCTATCAAGTTGAATAACTGTAGGATTAATTGTTTCAAAATTTGCAAACGGTTTATTTTGATTGTAAAAGAATTTAGCTTTTGCAACATATGACTTCATCACTGTAATTGCATTTAAATGATCTATGCTGAATTCAGTACCGCCAGCAACTTGAGCAAAAATCACTTCTTGTGTATCACCCGGTGCCATATTAAATGGACCGGAACAAACCATTAATCTTTTATCGCCAGGTTGCGTACTGCCGGTAGTGTTAAAATTTATTATTCCATCAACAAAACCAGTTTTAGTCAATGGATCCCCAGAATATGGGAATTTAGTGGTTCCTGGTCCTAATGATAACTCTAGAGGGTGACCTTCACCATTTCCAAGCAAACCCTGGAATAGATTATAAAGAAAAAGTGTACCACGCTCATAATTTCCTTGTTGTGGATCATGCCATGGATAAGGTCCATTTTTATAAATCCAACTAAAAGCTGTCATCTTTAGATTTTTTTTACCCTTGATACTCCTACCTAAGAATAAAGCATTATCATTAGTATTGGCATTAACAATTGGACCTTGCAATAATGCAAAACCAACGCTTGGAGGATTTAGAGGCAAATATGTTCCATCAGTCGGATTATAGTTATATATGTACCCAACTTCCAATAAACTATCACAACCAACAGCATCATCCGAAGCATATCCTAAATCTGGATCAGACCATATTCCAATGTACATATCATTAAATGTTGTGCTACTTTTATTTATAAGTATATATTTTTTGAATACTATGTTTGAAAAAGGTGTCGGATTAAAATATCCCCAAACAGTTGTCTGCATCTCAATTCCCATTGGTAAAGAACCGTATAAATATTTTGTTTGATTAGAATCAAGATCATTTGCAACAAACCATAGAGTTTGGTCTGCACCAGGAATTCCGGGAATATCTATTGATGGATTATATTTACCGTCTTTATCAATATCTTCAAATGGAGCGCCATCATTCCCGCGCCATTCATTCCAATCATTTTGATATTGATTATATACTTCCAGAACAATTTTTCTTTCATCAAGTGCTTCAGAAGTTAAATCTGCAGTTTTATAATCTCTTCTTACTCTATAGACGCGAACACTTACTGAATTTGGATTTTCAGCTTTTCCATGATTTAAAATTCTCCCAGGTGTTAAACCGCTTCTGTAAGCAGAACCGCCAGTTCTTATTTGACCATTTATTTTTGCGCCCCATAAAAAACCTGATTGAAAAATTGAAGTTAAACTTCCATAATGCCCAATCAAATTCCTTGGATATACGAAACCAGAATTTCCATTAATATTAATATCAGCCTCGCCATTATTAAAAATATAAGTGGAAATCTTATTGATGTTAAATTTTGAATAGTGTTTATAATAGTGTTGAGGTTGAACTTGGCATAAGTTGACTTGTGTTATTAACAGATTTGAAATTAGAATTAAGTAAATCGATATGAATGGTTTTAAACTTTTCAACTCAATTATAAAAGCTTTTAGTCTAATTTATCAATATTAAATTAAAAAACAATTCAAAAAATTTTGAATAAAGAGGTTTAGTCTCTATTTACAATTTTCGTAAGAATTTCATCACAAACTGCATAACCTTTTGGAGTTAACTTTAGAAACGAATCTGTAAGGATTAAATATTTTTCTTCAATTAGTTGAGTGATTAATTTTTGATTTTCTGCAAACCAGTTAAGGTCAAAACGATTTTTAAGAGCATCAATATCTAATCCTTCACTCCGCAAAGAAAGCATGACATACTCTTCAAGTTTTTGTTTATCAGTTAGTTTTTCACTTCCGCAAACCGCATTGTATTTTGCTTTAACTGCAGCATTGTAAAAATTAAGACTCGAATAATTCCACCATCTTTCTCCATTTACAAATGAGTGTGCAGAAGTACCAAAACCGATGTAATCATTGTATTCCCAATATGCAATGTTATGAATGCATTGATAACCGGGTTTTGCAAAGTTAGAAACTTCGTATTGCTCATACCCATTTTGAGTTAGAAAATCGATTGTCATTTCGTACAAGTCAGCATCATGCTCTTCGCTTTGCATTTTTACCTTTCCATCCATCACCATTTTATTTAGAATAGTTCCCGGCTCAAGAATTAAACTATATGCAGATAAGTGTTTAATCGGCAATGCCACAGCTTTTTCAAGATTTGACAGCCATTTTTGCTTTGACTGCTTTGGCAGATTAAAAATTAGATCAAGACTAATATTTTCAATTCCAGATTCAAATGAATCGCGCACAGTTTTTACAGCAGTTTCAGAATTATGAATTCGAGTTAGAAATTTTAATTCATCATCATCAAAGGATTGAACGCCAATACTTATTCTGTTTATTCCAGATTTCTTAAACTCAATTAATTTCTCTTTATCAACTGTTCCGGGATTAGTTTCAAGTGTTATTTCTGCTTCATCAGCAACAAAAAAATTTTCTTTCACTATATCAATAATTTGCTGAATGTATTGCGGTTCCATATATGACGGAGTTCCGCCGCCAAAAAAAATTGAAATAATTTTTCTGTCGTTAGAAAATTTTTTTGAATAATAATTTATTTCTGTTTTAAGCGAAGCAAGATAACTTGAAACATTATCATAATTGATGATTGAATAAAAATCGCAGTAAATACATTTATGATCGCAGAAAGGGATGTGAATATAAATTGCTGTTTCGTTCATAAAGGGAATTCCAATCAAAAAAAATCGCCAGTAAAACTGGCGATAAATAAAAGGTATTTATCTAAACATTCAATCAAAAACCTAATGAGATTCCGGCACTTGCAGTATTGATATTAGCCATTTTATAATCTGCATTAATATTTATAACGGCAAGCTTAATACTCAATCCAACTACAAATGAAGCTGAATTCTGGCTTTTAATATCAAATCCTAAATTAACGGGCTTAACCTTAACACCATTAATGGTCTCATTGGATTGATAATCGTAATTGACTTTAGTTTTAGCTGATTCAAATGTTAATCCAGCATAGGGTTCAACTGCAATAATTCCGCCAATTCGTTTTCCTAAATAAATCCCAAACTGATTTGCACTACTTTCAAAAATATCTCCTACAGTCATCTTCTGGAAAAAATATCCTAATCCAATTTCTAACGGCAGAGGATTTTTTAACCATACACCAGGATTATGAATTGCACCAAATCCCCAAAAACTAAATTTCCCAAAATCTTCAATTTCAATACTTGGAAAGTATCGCATAGCTACATTTGTGCCAGCAACAGTTCCAACGGTAAGTTGAATGGCGCCAGTCGGGAAAAATTTATTAATGTACCCTTTCACTTGATCTATGAATACGTTATAAGGATTAACATTAAAAGTTCCGCTTGCTACAGTATAAGATTTCCCGGGAAATGAAACTTTTAATTTGTCATTTTTATCGCCGACGACTGTTGGACCGGAGAAGGTTACAGTGAATTCATCTTTTTTAATTTGGTTGACCAAATCATTATAGCTTGTTTGCCCAATTGATTGCGGCGTGATATTGGAGTTTTGAAGTATAGACTGAATTTGATTTTCATCGAAGAAAAATTTTCCAGAAGCTGAAAAACTTTTATCTTCATCACCAAAGAAAGAAGCCATACCAATTAGTTTAATATTGAAATTGAATCCTAATTTTGTGGCTGACGGCACATTGTTTACCCAGCCAGAATTTAAATTTGAACCAAATGCATTAACTACGGGTGATAAATATTTTGTGCTTACAGTTGAAGTCAGCTTTGATAATGACTCTTCAAGGTTTTGAGCATTAGATTTTTGAACAAAAAAGAGAATACCAATTAAGGCAAATGAAATTGTTATTATCTTTCTCATAGTTTTTCCTCTCAGTTCTAAATACTTGATTCAATTTAATGAATCATAAAATAGATGTAAAATTTTTTTCATAGAAAGTGAATTATGATATTTATTTCGAAGCAATTAATTCTTTTGCTCCGTTGATTGCTGCTTCAGTAATTTTTTCACCGCTCATCAATTTTGCAACTTCATTAACCCTTTCATCAAACTCTAATTTGCGAATTGAACTCACAATTCTATCGGCAATTTTTTTCTTTTCAACTGAATAATGATGATCACAAACTCCAGCTATCTGAGGCAAATGGGTTATTGCAATTATTTGATGATATGATGCCAATGCTTTTAATGCGTTACCAACTTTCTGCGCAATTCGTCCGCTTATTCCAATATCAATTTCATCAAAGATCAGAATAGGAAGCTTGTCGGATTTTGCAAGTATAGACTTTAAAGCAAGCATTATTCTCGAAACTTCACCGCCGGAAGCAACCTTAATTAACGGTTTTGGATCTTCTCCTAAATTCGTTGAAATATAAAATTCTACTTTGTCATATCCTTTATGATCATATGTAAACTTTTGTCCATCAATAAGAATATAATTATCCTCTGCTTTTTCATTAACAATTTTTACTTCAAATTTTGAGTCGGCAATTCCCAGATTTTTTAACTCAGCTTCAATTTCCTTTTTAATTTTCTTTGCAACTGTTTTTCTTTCTGTTGAAATTGATTTAGCTAACGAACCACATTCTTTCCTTGCAATTTCAATTAAATTATTTATTTCACTTATTTTGGATGAAAAATTTTCAACGAGATCAAATTCATCTCCTATTTTTTTGCGATGCTCTAGTACAGACTTTAAAGTTACTCCGAATTTTTTCTTTAACATATTAATTGAGCTTACTCTTGCTCTCATGCTTTCAAGTAAATCTGGGTCAATATCAATTTTATCTCTATACCCTCTTAAATAAGAAGATATATCATTTAAGATTGCAACAACGGATTCAAATTCATTTACTTTTTCATTAAGCGTAATATCAATATGACTTAGTTCATTCAATTTTGATTTTATTTCTGAAAGGCGGTCTTGAATGGAATTTTCATCTTCATAAATCGATTCATAGATTTCATTTGTCAACGATAATAACTTTTCAGAATTCTCTAATATCCGCAAATCATTTTCAATTTTTTCATCTTCATCAATTTCGGGCGATACAGAATCTATTTCTTTAATTTGAAATTCGAGGAGATCCTTTTTCTCTTTTAACAAACTTTCCTTTTCTTGTAAATTCTTGAGATCCTTAAGTAAATGATTCAATTTATAATAAGCTTCGGAAAAAAGTATCAACTGATCTGTCAAATCCGCAACATCATCTAACATATCAATATGAGTTTCTGCTTTTAATAAAGATTGATGTTCATGCTGCCCATGAAGATCGACAAGCAAATCTCCAATTTCTTTTATCTGATTTAATGTTACTGGTGTATCGTTCAGAAAACATCTATTTGTGCCTTTGAGAGAAATTTCTCTACGAATAATTAGTTCATCGGAATATTCAATCTCGTTCAGCTTACAAATTTCTTTAACCTTATTATTTTTTTTGACATCAAAAATTCCCTCTACTATTGATTTCTCTGTTCCCTTTCTAACTACCTCTATCGTCGCTCTTTCGCCCAACAATAAACTCATTGCATCAATAATAATTGATTTCCCGGCGCCGGTTTCACCGGTTATGATGTTCAAGCCCTCGCCAAATTCTACAAAAATATTCTCGATAAGCGCGTAATCTTTTATCTGGATTGATTTAAGCATTTTCTCTGATTTGATTTTCACGAATATTATGAATGAATCAGTATTAAGCAAGTTTTTGTTTTACATAAAATGATTATTTGACAGAACAGTTATGGTTTAATATATTTGAAACCCAAGTTTGAAATAGTTTGTTCTTCTGAATAAAAAATTAAACCGCGGGGTGGAGCAATTGGTAGCTCGTCGGGCTCATAACCCGAAGGTTGTAGGTTCAAGTCCTACCCCCGCTACAAAAATAAAAAAACCTCATACGTATGTGTGGGGTTTTTTGTTTTAAATAGTGATAAAAACAGAATCTGCTTTTCAGCTGTGCAAATGCAATGAGCGAAATCCCGAAATAAATCTGGATCTTACCTCCGCTACAAAAATAAAAATCTGACTTATGTCGGATTTTTTATTTTAATGATTGTTGATTTTTTTCTTCTTAATTTCTCACCGAAATAATCTAAAATTCCATGATAGAAAATAGACAACTCGATTTTGATTACATTGTCATAGGCAGCGGATTCGGCGGTTCAGTTGCAGCACTTCGACTCTCAGAAAAAGGTTACAAAGTACTTGTAATCGAAAAAGGAAGATGGTATCACGCAAAAGATTTTGCTAAAACAAATTGGAATCTTAAACGATGGCTTTGGATCCCGTTATTTAAATTTTACGGAATATTTAAAATTACTTTTTTCCGCCATGTGGGAATTTTATCAGGTGTTGGAGTTGGAGGCGGATCACTAGTGTATGCAAATACATTACCAGTCCCAAAAGATGAATTTTTCATTGCAAAATCTTGGGCACACCTTGCAGATTGGAAAAAAGAACTTTCAAAATTTTATGAATTGTCTTCCAAAATGTTGGGAGTTGTAAAAAATCCAAGATTGGAAAATGGTGACCTAGCACTAAAAAAATTATCAAAAGAAATAAACAAAGAAACTGCATTTGAACCGACTGATGTGGCAGTTTATTTTGGAGAACCAGGTAAAACTGTTGAAGATCCATATTTTAATGGCGATGGACCAGAAAGAGCGGGCTGCATTTTTTGTGGTGCTTGTATGGTTGGATGTCGTGAAAATGCAAAAAATTCATTAGACAAAAACTATTTATACCTTGCGCAAAAAAAAGGTGCTCAAATAAAAGCTGAATCTATAGTTTATGATATCGTTCATTTATATGATCAAAACTGTTACGAAGTCTATTGGAAAAGCTCAACAAAATTTTTCAAGAAAAAAGGGAAATATGTCACCAAGGGAATTGTGTTTGCTGGCGGTGTTTTAGGCACCCTTCCCCTTTTACTCAAATTGAAAAAAACTACATTTCCAAAACTTTCAGAGAAAGTTGGATATAATGTAAGAACAAATTCAGAAAGTCTGATGGGAATTGTTGCTCCTCAAAAAGAAACTGTTTTTTCAGATGGTATTGCAATCGGATCAATTCTACATACCGATGAACACAGCCATTTAGAGCCAGTACGTTATCCATCAGGATCAGGATTTTGGAGATTGCAAATTGCGCCTTTGGTCATCGGAGAAAATGTTTTTACAAGATTATTAAAATCAATTTTTGAAATCATCAAACATCCAATAAAATATTTTAAACTCTACTTTGTTAGAGATTGGGCAAAAAGAACTCAAATACTTTTATACATGAGAACTATCAGTGGAACTCTCCGATTCAAAAATGGTTGGTTCAGAATGAAAAGTGCTATTGGAGAAGGAACTTTACCAACTGCATTTTTACCAGAAGCAAACAAACTTGCAAAAAAATATGCTGAAATTGTAAATGGTACTCCCGGAGCATTACTTTCGGAAATAATTTTTGGAATACCAACTACTGCACATATTCTTGGCGGAGCTACAATGGGTGCAAATACTGAAGAAGGAGTAATTGACAAAAACAATCGTGTTTTTGGTTACGAAAATATGTATGTGTGTGATGGTTCAATGATTTCTGCAAATCCAGGAGTTAATCCTTCACTTACAATTCTTGCTTTAAGTGAAAGAGCAATGAGCAAAATTCCACTTAAAAATTAAAGGGAGAACCATTTATATAATAAAAGAATTCTCCCTTCAGAAAACATGAAATCAATCTTTGTCAGATTTGTAAATTATTTACTCTAATTCCATTGTAATTGTAGCGCCAGCCATTTGGCCGCCTAAACTCATTTGCAGCCTTACCATTTTTTGATCAGACTTTTTTACCCAAACTACTGATGCGCCGTCAGTCCCTTCAACTGGATTGATTTCAATCTTATAACAATCAAATTCTCCAGCTGGGACTTTGATCTTTTCACTGGAAATAACTTTTAATTTCATTTTCTTTGCATGAGCTGTTTGTAATTCAAAAAGATTAAACTGCGCTGTAAAATTGTCTCTCAAATTAAGTGATTCGATTAAAAGTCCAATTCCAGAGCCATCGGTTACTACAGCTTGATTTAATTTAACATCGATAGGAATATTTTGAGGACCAGCAATAATATTACCAACAACTTTTCCTTTTTCAAAAAATACATTAACAACTGCTGGACCTTGTTTAACATTTCTCTGAATTGGCAGAAGTGTTTCAACATCAACATAAAGAGTATCAGCGCCTCCCATCATGCCAGAAGTTACATCAATTGCTCTATAAACGTTTTTCCCATTAAGAGTCGTTTTAATTAACTCACTTGATACTCCCATTGGGATAGTTTGTCCACGAGCTTCAACAGTCATTTTGTATTTTGAATTTTCTTCTTTGATTTTCGAGCCATCAAATGATTCGAGAATTTTTAATTCTGACGTTTCTTTTTTCTTTGGTAACTCAACTGTTTTAATATCAACTGTAATTTCATTTAATCTCTTTTGAATCTTTTCTGAAACATCCTTTTGGACTCTGCCACTCAAATATTTAGCAAGAAAATTTTCCATGGCTACAACCATTGCTAATCTATTTTCAAGGCCCGCAAATCCATGTCCTTCATCTGGCGCAACCATATATTCAACATTTCTTTCTAATTCACGAAGAGCAACAACAATCTGATCTGATTCAGCTTTTTTAACACGCGGATCATTTGCTCCTTGAACTACATATAGCGGAGCTTTAATATTTTTTGCAAAGTTAAGTGGCGATTGAGATTCAAGCATTTTCAATTCGTCTGGATTTTCCATATCACCAACACGTACAGCAAACATTTTTTTGAGAGGAGCCCAATAAGGAGGAATTGAATTTAACAAAGTAATTATGTTTGATGGTCCAACAATATCAAATCCGCATGCATAAAGATCCGGAGTAAAAGCTAATCCAGCCAATGTAGCATAACCGCCATAAGAACCACCAGCTATCGCAACTTTTTTAGGATCAGCAATTCCTTCTTTTACAAGATAATTAACAACATCTGTAATATCGTGCTGCATCGAACCCGTGCCCCACTGTTTGTTGCCAGCATTTAAAAATTTCTTCCCATAGCCAGTGGATCCTCTAAAATTTGGTTGAAATACTGCATAACCTCTATTTGCTAAAAATTGCGGATATGAACTGTATCCCCATCTGTCTCTTGCCCATGGACCTCCATGAATGAACATTACAAGTGGAAATTTTTTAGAATCAACTCCCTTTGGCAAAGTTAGATAACCTGGTATTTCTAAACCATCACGAACTTTAATTCTCATTGGTTTCATTGTTGCTAGATGTTCACTTGGTAAGTTTGGACGAGAACGATATAATAATTCGGTCTTTCCAGCAACTCTATCAAAAAGATAAACAGAACCTGGGTCAACATCACGAGAAACAGAAACAAGCCATACATTTTCATCTGCTGTCATCGAAGTAAATCCAATTTCACCGTCTGGCAATAAACTTTTCATTTTTTCATAAGCTTTTTTGAATTCATCGTTCTTAAAATAAATTCTGACTTTATCACCCAAGTAATAAGTAGCTAATAATTCATTAGTCACATCAGAAAAAACTGCACCAGCAAAATCAACTTCATCTAAGGGATCTTTCTCAATCAATTTTACATCACCAGTCTCAAGATTGAAAATAGAAAATTCTGTTTTGTCCCGAGCCCCTTTATTAGTAATCATATAGAAATTTTTCCCGTCTGGAGTAAATTGAATTGGGCTGGCAGTTTCTTCATTATTGACAGAATAAATTTGTACTAAATTTTCTCCATCGAGTTTTAAAATTTCAGTTCCTCCATCTGACATTAACCTAACGCCAAGTCTCAAATTTCCATCAAGGTCGGTTGCCCAACCAGCAATATTTTCATCATTTTTTCTTACTAAAGTTATTTCACCAGAAATTAAGTTCAATTTGTAAACATCATGCAGTTGAGGATTTCTATCATTCAATCCAACTAATATTTCATGTGGATTATTTTTAGGAACATCAATTATGATAGCGCGAACATTTTCCATTGGTGTTAAATCACGTGCAGTAGGTACTGGATCTCCTTTTTCCATTGGATTAACCGCGTATACTCTGAAGTTTTCATTACCGCCTTGATCTTGAACAAATAAAATATACTTGCTGTCGTGCGACCAAAAATAACTAGTCACCGGACGTTTTGTATCTGCCGTTATCGGGCGAGCTTCATCGAATTTTTGATTTCTTTCTTTTACCCAAATATTGCGAACATTATTAAACGGTTTTACAAATGTTATATACTTACCATTTGGTGAAATTTGAGCTGCAGATATTTCTGGATCTCCAAAAAATATTTCTCGATCGATTAATGGCGTCTGCTGAGCAAAAGAAATATTGATAAATACAAATAAAAGAACTACAGAAAGTTTTTTCATACTTATTCTCCTTAGTGATTTCTTTTAAGTTAAGGTAATTGTCAAAATCTATATTCATGTTGTTAGTTAAAATCGATACCCAAATGAGAACATACTTAAATTTAAACCAGGATTATTTCTGCTTAAACTTGCATTTGACATATGTTGAAATCGATATGAAACTTCAAAAGATTTTGTAATCTTAAATTCCAAACCGAACGAAGTAATAAATTGTAGCTTAGTACCAAGATTTCTTCTAGGAAATTTATATCTGCTAATAAAGGTAGGAACGCTAGCGAATGCAAATGTTACGGGGAAATCCTTCTTTTCAAGAAGAAATTTTCCTCCAAAAGATGTTATAAACGCTTCTTCCCCCGTTGCAGCTAATCTACCAATCGTAAATTCTAGTTTATTTTTAATTGTATATTCATCATTAATCGCATAATCCATTGGCAAACTCCAATTTATATAAAGCTCGGTTTGATGAAAATCAACATAACCTCTGCTAGCATATAAACCGCTTCTTAGTCCATATGAATCTAATTCAACTTGACAAAAAACAGTTGATGAAAAAAATAAAGTAATGAACGCCAGATGAAAATTTTTGTAGAAAAGAAAATTTTCTCTATTACACAATGTTTGAACAAAGGATAATTTCATAAAATAAGTTCGATTAATATTAATAACTATTTTCACTTACGTGCCAAAATAATATTAACATTTTAAACAAAAAATTAGTTTGGATGAAATTTTTATTCTGTTTTCTTCAATAATGCAATAAACAATACACTATTGAACTAATCGCAAAATTAATCGTCTTAAGTAATGTTGCTGAATTTCTTCTTTGAAAATTATAAATCGTATGGGGGGCATATGAAAATAACAAGAATCATTTCAGTTATTATTTTATCTATTTTTATCCTATCAACAACAATTCTAGCGAATCAAGAACTCGACCCTATTGTGAAAGCTAAGTACAAAACAATCGAAGCTAATTTATTAGTTGGCCTTAATTCTGATAATGAAGGATTGAAAATAAGCTGCGCATATTATCTAGGTGAAATGAAATCTGAAAAGGCCGTTAATCAATTGATGTCAATACTCCGCGAGGATGGATGTTATGCAGCTCGTATTGTTGCGGCATTGTCGTTGATTAAGATTGATAATCCTAAAGGTGTTTATTTTGTTCACCGTACTTCACTTTTTAACGAGATTGAAGGGGTAAGAAAGATGAGTGAAAAGTTTTATCTCTCTTATTTGATGAAAAAATTCTTAGAAAAACATCCTGAAAAAGCTACAGAACTTACCTACATCAAGTTCTAACTCGAGAGTCCCAAAACCAAAAAGTCCGATTAGCTGAAAAGCTAATCGGACACCTCCTACTAATAATCGAGAGTTAAAATTCTTCCTTTAGTGAAATCAAAAAAATCTTCCAAGTTTGCTAATCGTACCCCTTTCATCAAATCGAACTGTGTTCTATTCATCATTTCTAAACACATAGAACAAGCAGCAATTGGTACACCTTTATCAATTAACTTAGTTATAATTAGTTTTGAAGGCTCATATTTTTTATACTCAAGACTTTTTGATGATGACAGAACAACTTCAGGACCATTGACATCAAAAAAAACATAAACATCATAACGATCAGACATTTTTAAAGCTTTCGTTAATCCAGCTAAGACAGAAGTTGGACTATCAAGTCCGCTGCTGATATGGATTATTACACCGTCTTTAGGAGGCGGTGGTGGAGGAACGTATTGAACCGTTTCTTCTTTAGCTTTTGTTGTTTTTGATTTAGAAGAACTTTTTGTCTGTCCTATGGAACCTACGAAAGAAATAATTAACAAGAGAAGTAAAATTTTTGAAATTCGCATGAGTCTCCTCCAATTGATATTAGTTTTGTTATTCAACTATATAAAAATAGTCACTTAATGCAGAAACGGTAGGTACATCTAAACAAGTTATTTTTATTCTGTAATGAACTGAGTTTTGAATATCAATCGGTACCTTCCATACAAAAGTTCCGTTGCTTTCTAATGCAGTTGCAAGTATGGCTTTTAATTCTTCTTTCCTATAAAGCTTAATTTGCACTTTCCCAAAATCTGAAAGATAAGACCATCGAATTGTATAAGTTGTACCAGGTTTAATTATCTCACCATGAGAAGGTGAAGTGATTATTTGTGAATTAGGGATTTGAGGATATATTTTAACTTGCTCATTTGGTTCAGTGCTTCGATCTGAACAATTTAAAAAACCAATGCTGAAAATTAAAACTAATACTAACCAAGAAGATTTGTTTTTCATAATTCCTCCTTTTTCAATTTCGGAAAGGAACTAGAAGTTATTTAATTAATAAAAGATGTTACTAACATTCATGAGATTGTGCGATTCAGTTTGCTCGTTTATTTAATTTGATTGACACTCTAATATAAATATTCAGCTAATAACTGTAAATCTATTATTTAGCAATCTTATGATTTATAAATTGAGGAGATATCCAGTTTGAGCAGAAAAAAGTTTTATGTGGTTTAATTTGCCTATAATACTTACTCTAACCCAGTCTTTCTCATTAGGATCGCCATGAACCAAGATTACATGTTTAGAATTGGTTAATTCAACATTTTTTTCGAGGTCTTCTCGTTTAGCATGTGATGGAAAGTAAAAACGTTCTATTTCACAATTTACTTTTTGTTCTGGTTTAAATTCAGAATACTGGATGATTTCCCCGCACTTTGAGTTCATTACTTTAAAACCCGGAGTTATATGTTCCATATATCCAACTCCATAAATAGTAAAGTTTTTCTGACTTAGCCAAAAATCAAGAAACAGAAATGATGTTGTTCTCTCAATCATCATTCCGCTTGAGTCTAATACAATTCCTGGATTTTTCTTGAAGACGTTGTAATCATCAACATCAAGAAGGTTTATTTTGGGGACATTCCCAATTTCAAATTCTTTGTCTTTCCGTCTTGTTAAATATCTGTTTCGATCGTAAATCCTTGAGATATCTGTTGAAACTCCACCCGAATAAATTGGTACTTCAGTCAATTTCCTTTTCTTAATTTGATGATGCAGTAACGAAATTAACTCCCGAGTTTTACCTAATGCAAAAACTGGAATAAGAACAGAACCGCCTTTATGTAAAATTGAATTACTCTTCTTCACTATTCTATTTGTTTCAGACTCTCAAGAACCAATCATTTGTGAATCGAATGCACCATATGTAGTTTCTAAAATTAGTGTATCGATGTTTTTAATTTTAGAAATATCTGCTCTAATCATAATTGTTTGATTTGACAAATCAATATCACCAGTGTAAAAAATCTTTTTCTCTCCATATTGTATTAGAATGGATGCTGAACCCAAGATGTGGCCGGCATCGAAAAATGTAACGCTAATGTTTTCTTTGGATTTATGTATCATCTCTCACAGAAATAATGGAATGTTATATTTTATTGTACGAATTGTATTAACCAATAAATTTATCTCATCATGGGAATAGAACTGGTTTTCCAATGACAGATCAAAATTCTTCGAAAAAAAATTTACAGCATTATGAAGAGTTACATCTGCTATTTCTTTTGTTTCATATGTGGAATAAATAATTGTGTGGTGAAATTCCTGGATTAAAAAAGGAAGAGCACCGATATGATCTTGATACGCATGGAAAATAAAACGTAATCTAAATTTTGATCTCTAATCAAATGAAAGTCGGGATGGGATTCTAATCCAATCTTTCTGGGATGCATTCCGCAATTCAGAAGAAGACCGGGACCATCAATATTTAAATAAAAACAGTTTGTTCTAATGTGATCATCACCGCAGAGCGGTAAAAATTTAATCATTTATAAAATTCGTATTCATATTTTGTATAGAATGCCGGAGTTTCATCGTTTGAATACCTTATCTCCTCATTCATCAAACCAATCTTAGAATAATTAAATGTTACTCTAAACTGTCGCGATCCATCGGTAAAAAATAATTTGTCTTCAATTAAATCTCCATTCGAATTGTAATCATATATTCTTTTTGTTTCTGGACTAATAGATTCAATTACCCGGCCCATCTCATCATATTTGTGGATGAATACTAATTCATGCTTTTGTTCCATCCTTAACTCCTTTATCAAATTTCCATTTTCATCATATTTAAAGACAGACTCCAGAACAATTATTCCTTGAGATGATTTTGTTATTGATTTGATTAAAATATCATTTTTATATTCAAGTGT
Organism: Ignavibacteria bacterium; assembly: GCA_016873835.1. Classification (GTDB taxonomy): domain Bacteria; phylum Bacteroidota; class Ignavibacteria; order Ignavibacteriales; family Melioribacteraceae; genus DSXH01. The sequence goes on along the minus strand of VGVY01000003.1, from coordinate 36,686 downwards.
TTGTGTTGAAAAAAGATTTCCACGTAAATCAAATACATTTACTTCAATTGGATTGTTTGTATCGTCATATTTCGTGGTGGTTTTTAATTCTCCAGCATTTTTTCCATCAATAATTATTTTAGTAATTTCATTTCCTTTAGAATCAAATTTAAATTCCGTTCTGTTCAATAATAGACCAGTTGCATTTTGTGTTTCTATCATAGTTAAATTACCCAACGAATCGTGTTCAAATAAATAAACCATATCAACTAATCCGGTAGATCTATATCGAATTAATTCTGTTCTTATGCCATTTTCATCAAAATGCAATTCTTCGACTAAAGTTTTTTCTAATGGGAGCGATCCATCAGGCAGATAAATTGCTGCGTATTTTTTTCTGACTTTTACAAAAGATGCTTTTGCTTTATTTAATTCTTTTTCACTTTGTTCTTTTATTCTTTCTTTTTTAACAATTTTTTTATCTTGAAATTCTGTTGATTCATTTTTAGAATTCCCACAAGAAATAAAAACAATAAATGAAATTACGAGTAAAAGAAAATTCGATTTTGAGAAAAGATAATTTGCTAAATAATTCATCCTAATAATCCTTCAAAATATTTCAATAATGTAAAAATAGTTTTTCACTTTAATTTTGTATTCCCCATTTTTGTTCCAACCGTTCTCTATATAACTGCCCAATCTCGGCACCAATAATAAAAATGCATGAGGAATAGAATACCCAAAAAAGAATAACAATAATTAAAACAAATGCCCCATATAATGCGCTTGAACCTAAAAAATATTGAACGTAGTAGCCAAATATACTTCTTGCAAATTCCCAGAGTACAGTTGTCCATATTGCACTTAACAAAGCAACTCTTTTGGGTAATTTTTCATAAGGAATTAAATAGTAGAGAGCAAATAGCATTACAAGAATAATTAGAACGGAAGAAATCCAAAAACTAAAATTTGAAAGCCACCCAAGATCAATAATTCCCATCATACGTGCATTTTCTGCAATCTCTAAAAATAAATTCAAAGCCGGGAATACAAATGTCGAAAGTGAAATGAAGACAATTAAAAGTAAAACCATTCCCACATCACGAAGGATTCCAACGAGTAAATGCTTTTTTATCTCTGTATGAAAAATGCGATTTAAAATGGTACGCATGCTGCTAAAAATCCACGTTGAAGTCAAAATCAATCCAATTAATCCAACGTACGCAGCTATAGTTTTATATTCAATAAGTTCCGGCAAACGAGTTGTAACTACTCTTTTCATGTAATCAGCATAAGCCGGATATGGAATTGCTGTATCAATGACTTGATAGATTTGTAATTCGAGAGTTTCAACATCAAAAATGTTACTCAGTAATGAAAAAACTAAAAGTAGGAAAGGAATTAATCCTAAGAAAAGCGAATATGCAATTCCTCCACCTGAAATAAATAAATGATGCTCATCAATACGATGATAAATTCCACCGAAATAATGTTTAAAAAATTCTATAATTTTTTTCAGTGTTGATAACGAAATAAATGTACTTATTCGTTTAAATAATTTTAAACGAATCATTTACTCACCTTTAACAATATTCATTTTACTAGCAATTGAATTAAAATATAAATTTTCAAGCTCTTCAAGTGAAAAACAATAATTATCATTAATTGTTAATTCTTTTCCGCCTATTTTACCTAATAATTTATAAGGTGTAAAACTTTTTGAAGTTAATTGCTCAAATTTTTCTTGATTCTCTGGATTAACTGAAACAAGTACTCTAGATTGACTCTCAGAAAAAAATGTAAAATCTTCTCTCGATTTTATAGGTAAGTGTACCGTTGCACCAATCATTTTTTCTCTATTCATAATACAGCATTCTGCTAAAGCAGTTAAAACACCGCCATCAGAAACATCATGAGCTGAATTAATAAAATTATTTCTAATTAATTCGAGCAATAATGAATGTAAATCCTTTTCAGCTTGTAAGTCAATTTTGGGAATATCGCCAGTAACTAAGTTGTGTTCTATACTTAAATACTCGCTTCCGCCAATTTCTTCATAATCAACACCAAGCTGATAGATCAAATCCCCTTCTTTTTTAAATTCTGCTGTTGTTATATGATCTAATGATTCAATCAATCCGACCATTCCAATAACTGGTGTAGGGTAAACAGCAGCATCTTGACTCTCGTTGTAAAAACTTACATTTCCACCAGTGACTGGAGTATGGAAAAATCTGCATGCCTCTCCCATCCCTTCAACAGCTTGTTTGAAAGTCCAATAAATTTCCGGCTTATATGGATTGCCAAAGTTCAAGCAGTTTGTAATTGCTAATGGCACACCACCGGTACAAACAACATTTCTCGCCGACTCAGCAACTGCTATTTTAGCGCCAACTTTTGGATTTAAATACACATATCTACTATTGCAGTCAGTCTTCACAGCAATAGCTTTATTTGTTTCCTTTATATAAACAACTGCTGCATCAGCATCACCGGGACCAACTATTGTATTTGTTCTAACCATGGAATCATACTGTTCGAAAACCCATCTCTTGGACGCTATATTTGGAGAAGCAAATACTTTCTTAAAGACTTCTTTAATTGATTCTGGTTCTGCAACACTTTTCAAATTAAATGAGTGAGCCAATTTTAAATATTCTGGTTCCTTTGTATCTCTGTGATATACTGGAGCACCACCACCCAAAACTAATTCATACGGATTCATTTCAGCTTTCAATTCATTGTGATGCATAATCACAAGTTCTTTATCATCAGTCACTTCACCAATAATTTCGCAATTCAAATCCCACCTATTGAAAACTTCTTTTACCTTCTCTTCAAATCCTTTTTTTGCAACAACAAGCATTCTCTCTTGACTTTCAGAAAGCATAATTTCATAGGCAGACATACCATCTTCACGCAAAGGAACTTTATCTAAATTTATTTTCATTCCTGATTTCCCTTTTGCGCTCATTTCAGAAGTGGAACAAGAGATTCCAGCAGCACCCATATCTTGAATTCCAACAATTAATCCTTGTTTTATAACATCAAGCGTTGCTTCGAGTAACAATTTTTCAATAAATGGATCGCCTACTTGAACAGAAGGACGCTTTGCTTCAGATTTTTCAGAAATTTCTTCTGATGCAAATGTTGCGCCATGAATGCCGTCTCTGCCGGTTGAAGAGCCGACAATCATTACCGGATTTCCTTTACCGTGAGAAGTTGCAGAGGCTAAATATTTTTTATCAACAAGTCCAATTGCCATTGCATTAACCAACGGATTGGATTTATAAGAATTATCAAAGTATACTTCACCAGCTACTGTTGGAACTCCGAAACAATTTCCATAATCACCAATTCCTTTTACAACTCCTTCAAATAAATATTTTGTACGAGCATTGGTTAACGAACCAAACCTTAGTGAGTTTAAACAAGCAATTGGTCGTGCACCCATTGTAAAAATATCCCTAAGAATTCCGCCAACACCGGTTGCCGCACCTTGGTAAGGTTCAACAGCTGAAGGATGATTATGACTTTCAATTTTAAATGCAATAGCTAAACCATCTCCAATATCAACAAGACCGGCATTTTCTTCGCCGGCACCTACAAGCAATCTTCCGCCACTTCTTGGCAATTTTTTTAATAATGCAATAGAATTTTTATAACTACAGTGTTCACTCCACATTACACTGAAAATTCCTAATTCAGTAAATGTTGGAACGCGGCCTAACCGCTTGCAAATCAAATTGTATTCATCTTCAGTTAAACCATGATCAATTGCTAGGTTTAAGTCTACTTTTGGTTCAATCATAAATTCTAATAATTCTCAAATTAGAGTAGCAAATATAACACATTTGTGTTTTTCCTCGAATTAATATCACTTATTTATAATTTGCCTTCCAATAGGAATTAGAATTCTTTAAATCAAATTGTTTTGAAATTGCTTGATAATCCTAACATTTCTATCTTTTAGCCGTCTTAATTGACAATTGCTCAAAATTTGAATTGAGGTAAAAATGCGAACTGATTTTTCAAATAATAGATACTGGTTAATAAGTGCATTGGCTGTTTTCGGATTGATAATGATTCTCTATCCATTAAATATTTATAATGGTCTAAATTTGAAAACAACAAGACCGCAAGCAATTGAAACAGCAAAGGATTTTCTAAAAGCAAAAAAGGTGAATATTGAAGGATTTGAAGAAGAAGCATTCTTGGATAATTCTCCGATTGAAATTAAATACATACTCAAACAACTTGGGAATGAAGATTTCAAGAAATATCATGAAAAGAAAAAATGGTCTAACCTAAGTTGGATGGTAATGATTCACCAAAATCTACCACGCCAAATTCAACAAAGTACTTATTGGATTGATATTTCTAGTGATGGAAAAGTTTTTGGTTTTAGAATGAATATTCCTGATTCTTTATCACTCCCTTCACTTTCAAAACAAGAAGCTACTAATTTAGTTGAGAATTATTTGCAAGAAGAAATTGGAGAAGATTTTAATGAATACAAATTAATTGAAACTCGTGAGGAAAATCTAAGAGCTAGAACTGATTATTCATTCAGATGGGAAAAAGATGAACCGATATTAAATGCTAAAATTGTTATTACCTCAAGAGTCAATGGAAACAGTGTTGGAAGTTTCAGCCACTATTTTGAAGTACCTCAAAGCGAAAGAGAATATTTTGAAGCTGATCTAGCAATTTTTGGAACCGGTTCTGTCATTTTTGTTGTCATCCTAATTTTAATTGCATTTTATCTTTTCCTTAAAAAATATCATCAAGGTGAAGTATGGATTAATGTTGGTCGTACAATGTTCCTAATTTATTTTCTTATGTCAATTGTTAGCTTAATAAATTTTTGGCCGGCAATTGGACTGAATGCAAGTATTGGAAATCTTTCCTTTACAAACGTGAGAATAATCTTTGCAATTATTAACGGCTTGATTGTAAACTTCTTTATTGCACTATTAATTTTTGCATCATGGACTGTTGGAGAATCTTATGCAAGAAGTTTATGGCCTAACAAATTAAAAGGAACGGATGCTTTTCTAAAAGGACATATTTTTGCATTGGACTCCGGTTCATCGTTATTAAAAGGATTTGTATTAGGAAGTACCTTAGCAATGAGTTATTTAGTAATTGGAATAATTGTTAATCAGCCTAATGCAAGTATATTTATTTCACCAGCCGGATTTTTTGAAAATTTGATGCCTTGGTTTCCGGCACTTTCTATTGTTTTGGATTCTGCAAGCTTTGCGATTCTCTCAGCTGTTGTTGTAACATTCTTTATAGTTAATATCTCATATCAAAGATGGAAGAAAAAATGGATTTCAATTGTAATTGCCGGTTTGGTTACATCAATTGGGTTTGTAATTGCTTCAACGCCTCCCTCCTTAAACGATTTGACAGTTAACATATTTGCCTGGTTTATTTTTGGCTCTGCAGTAGCTTATCTCTATTTTATGTTCGATCTTCTCACTCTAATCAGTCTTCATTTTACTGCTGGAATTATCTCGAGAAGTTATATTTTAGTTGCAGCAGATAACCCATTTTTCACAATAAACTTAATAATAGTTGCAATCGTTCTATTAACTATTCCTATAATTTATTTCATCAGCAGAATTAAAAATGAAGAATTTATTTTAGAAAGCTATGGTTTGCCAGCACACGTTCAACGAATTTCTGAAAGAGAAAGACTGCGAAAAGAAATGGAAATTGCTGCAAAAGTACAATTAAGTTTATTGCCAAAAGAAGAATTAAAAATTCCAGGATATGATATTGCCAGTACAAGCATCCCGGCAGTTGAAGCCGGCGGAGATTATTTCGACTTTGTTAAACTCAGCGGAAATAAAATTGGAATAGCTATTGGAGATGTTTCCGGCAAAGGAATTGGAGCCGCTATATACATGACTTTAACTAAGGGTATACTTCAAGCACATGCTGAAGAGAATGTTTCTCCGAGTAATGTACTGACTAAAGTAAATCGGCTTCTTTATAAAACAATTGAAAAAAATTCATTCGTGAGCATGTTCTATGCAATTTTGGATGTAAATAATAATTCACTTTTGTATTCACGTGCTGGTCATAATCCAGCAATTCTCTGCAGTAAAAAAGGGATGGAGCCAAAATTATTATTAAGTAAAGGAATGGCTTTAGGTCTTGAGGAAGGAAGTAAATTTACATCAACATTAAATGAAGAAGAAATAAATCTCGATTCTGGCGATGTTGTTGTTCTTTATACTGATGGTTTTACTGAAGCAATGAATGAGAAACAAGAACAATACGGCGAAAAAAAACTTGTTGATTTAATTGAAAACAACAAAGGATTAAACTCTAGGGATTTATTAAATCTAATTTTGAAAGATGTAAAAAGATTTGTTGATAATTATCCCCAGCATGACGATATGACAATGGTTGTTCTGAAACGAAGCTGATTTTTTTGCAAAAAAAATTTCTATTGTCATTTTGAAGGAGTCACGTTTTGTCTAGACGACTGAGAAATCTTTTAGATGTCTCCCTTCGCTGGACATTACAAACACAAATTTCAATTGGACTCTAAATCATTAATCCAAGTCAGCGGTTTACTAACTTCAGTTTCAATTCCTTTTATATTGTCTTTTATTTTTACAGTAACCAAATAATTCCCCGCCTGATAACGGCTAAAATCCAATTGGAAATAAATTTTAGGATCAGACACAAGAGTTTTGTAATTAGATGAAAGAGTAATTTTCTCATTACTTGTTAAGCCAATAAATTCTGCAATTGAAGTAAAGAATTTTTCTAATCCGAATTTCTCTTCCGTTACCTCACTTATTGTAATGCTTTGTTCAAAATTTGTTAAACCTTCTTCATCTTTTTTTAGATTATAAATTTCAAAGTAGATAAAGAACTGCTCTTTTATACCAAAATTGTTCGAGGTCTTTTGTTTAATAAACAATCCATCCCTTTCAAAATATGCTGCTCCTAAATTCTCACTTGAGACATCAGATGCAAAAACAATGTTGCTGATATCAAGCCGGTCGCTGCTGAATTTATTTATCTTCAAAGGAATTTTATTTGTTGAAACTCCTTTATCCAATTCTCTAATCATTTCAAATGAAGCAACTCCAGAATCAGGTCTTGCAGTGAATATGAGATTACGGTTTACAGAATTATTGTTCTTATAAATTTTTTGCTCATCAATTTTTTTAATTAATTCATCATAGTTTTTGTCGAAAAAGTAAAATCCAATTTTATGATTTAACTCTGTTATTCCCTTCTCAAAAAGGCTGTCCTCTGCTTCAATTTTATAAGTTAACAAAACATCTGTATGATTTCTTCGTTCATTACTTTTGAATTGCGATATAGAAAATTCCGTTGTAAAATTTGGTCCTTCAAATTTTGGGATATAATACGTCGGTCGCGCAGTTCTAAGATATTCTGCATAGTCATGAAAATTTCCGGCAACTTGAGGAACCAATTTATCTTTCTCACCGGCTGGCCAAACAAATTGAAAATTTCCGCTGGAAGCTAAATCTGAAAATGCAAAAGTCATGTCTTTATAATGCCAAACTTCTGTTTTCATACCAATGCCGTTATTATTAAACTGGGGTCTTATTCTCATTCTATCTATTGGCTCGCCATAGCGAATGACGGTTTCTCCCATGTTTGATTTCCAGCCAATAACTCCTTTTGATGGAATTCCGTAATTTAAATTTGCATATGCAACTCTAGAATAATGTTCTATCAACCTTTCATTCTGATCTGTTAAGTAAAGCGGATCTGAAGCTTTCCAATAAGTATTGAAAAATTCTATAAGCTCTTCTTCACTGTATAAATTCAGCTCGCCCTGATATACTGGATCCAACATCATTTTGACAGAATTGAAAATAAAATCTTTTTTTTCGTCTTCACTCATTAATGAAATTGCTATTTGATATTCTTTATGGGCTTCTTCAATATTTCTATTTTTATAATTGAGGAGCCCAAGACAGAGATGAATTTTTTTATCATCTTTAGTATGTCTCACTAATTTTTTAAGAAGTGGAATTCCATATTCTGATTTTCCAACTTTTTCATAAAGCAAGCTGAGATTCAATATCGCATCATAATTCAAAGAATCCTTTGATAAAGCTGCAAGAAAATATTTTTCGGACTCCTCATAGTCTTTATCTGCATACTCTTGGAGCGAGCCGTATATTTCACCCATATCTCTGACTGATTTATTGAATTCTGAAAAATCTCTTGCTTTCATTTCTCCCAGACTAATCCATGCTTGAACTTGGGAGCTATCCATTTCGATGATTTTCTTAAATTCTTCAAAAGAGCTGATTCGAGCAAAATCTTTCATTAGATTTGCAAATGCAAATCGGTATTCCAAATTATCTGGTTTAATCATAACCGCAGAACGTAGATGCTCGAATGCTTGGTCTCGAGAATTGAATGTGTTTCTGTTCAGTAATATTTGTGCTAAAAGATAGTGAGAAGCTGCATCATTAAATTTTCTGATTGAATCTTTAAATAAGGATTCAGCATTAAGAGTGTCTCGTGCTTTTAATGCTTCTAAACCCTTTAAATGTAGAATAGTCTTTTCCTCATCCTCAAAGGAAAAAGCTTGGAAATTCTTCTGCATAAGTCCATTAGAACTGCAGATTAATTCAGTGACAAAAAGGAATATTAATAGGGAGAATTTCATTGACTAATTCAATTTTTACTTTCATGCCTTGAACTAACATAGTAACAATGAAATATTAAAAGCAATCCACAAAAAAATTCATTTTGAGTAAAAAATATATTTTCATTTGCAACTTTTTTGAAGAAAACGGCGTCTAAAATAATGTTGATGAAAGGAAATTTGATGAAATATGTAACAGCTTGTCTATTATGCTTTCCATTAATAATCTTCTCTGCAAGTAATCAAAAAGTTACATTCTTAAAAAAAGTTGATTCTCCAATAATCTTAGATGGAATAATAGATGAAGTTTGGTCAAAAGCGGACGAGATAAATAATTTCTTTCAGTTTAAGCCTTTTCATGGAAAACAACCCTCAAAAAATACTTATGCAAAAATTTTAACTACAGAAACTGCTCTCTACTGCTTAATTGTATGTTATGATGATATTAGTAATATTCAACAAAATACCGGAAAGCTTGACGACTTCGGGGGGGATGTCGTCTCTCTGATGTTAGATACATTTGGTGATAAAAGAACTGCATATAAATTTTCCGTCTCTGCTTCCGGAGTGAGAGCAGATTGTAGATTACTTGATGATGCTAGAAATAGAGATTATAGCTGGGATGGAATCTGGTTTTCTGACAGTAAAATATATGACTGGGGTTATGTTGTTGAAATGGAAATTCCTTATAAATCAATCCAATACAATGAGAATTTAGACTATTGGGGAATGGACATTGATAGATGGATTCCGCAATCTAAAGAAGATCTCTACTGGTGCAGTTATGAGCAGAATGAAGGTCAGCGTATTTCTAAATTTGGCAAATTAGTTTTTGAAAATTTCAAACCGACTATAAAAGGATTAAACTTAGAATTTTACCCAACTGCATTGGGAAAAGTAACATACATCGGGAATTCAAAATATAAAGTTGATCCGAATACCGGGCTTGATATTTTCTACAATCCTTCGCCGCAACTCACTTTACAAGCCACCGCAAATCCAGACTTTGCACAAATTGAAGCTGATCCATATGAATTTAATATTTCTCGGTACGAAACTTTTTTCTCAGAGAGAAGACCGTTCTTTGTTCAAGGGAATGAAATATTTATGCCTTCTGGCAGACAAAGAAATACCGGTTTTTACCGGCCGTTAGATTTATTCTATTCAAGAAGAATTGGTAAAATATTATCAGACGGTTCTGTGATTCCAATTACCTTCGGTGCTAAGGCTTTTGGAAGATATGATGATTGGGAATATGGTGGTTTTGTGGCAAGAACTCCTGAAGAAGATTACATAAAAAGTAATGATGAAAAAGCTATTGAACCTTCTGCTATGTTTTATTCAGGAAGAGTAAAAAAACAATTTCTTGATAACTCTAACATTGGAGTTTTATTTGTCGGCAAGCAAACATCAAACGATACATATGGAGTACTTGATATTGATGGAGCATTCAGAACTTCATCATGGCAATTATCATATCAACTTGCGCGATCAATAAAAAATTCTGAAGGAGATTTTGCTGCTTCTGCCGGATATATAAATATTGGTGAAACTTGGGTTACTGGAATCCGTTCTCGATATATCGGAGAAAAGTTTGATGTAGATCAAGTCGGCTATGTTCCTTGGCGGGGGACTGCCCAGTTTGTAAGTTTTACTGGTCCAATTTGGTATATAAATGAAGGTTCGATATCACAAATCCTAATTTATACTGGACCGTTCCTTGATTATGAAAAAGCAGATAGTTATACTGACTATGGATGGCACTTTGGATTCGATATGCAATTTAGAAGCAATTGGGGCTACGAAATTGGTTTGGGTTTCGGAAAATCAAAAGATTTGGACAAGAAATACAATTCATATGAACTTTCATTCGCTTCTTGGTTTAATGTTGATCCAAAGTGGAATGCAAATTTATACGGAGGATATTCAAAAACTTACAATTTCTCCAGAGATTTTTTAGCTTTTTATTCATGGATGGGCTCTCATCTATCATGGAAAGCAACAGATATTTTGCAGTTGGGGACCTCTTTTAATATGTGGATTGAAGGAAATCCAAATAATGAGATTGAAGACATAACTTATAATGCGCGGCCATGGTTATCTTTTACACCAGTTAACGATTTGAATTTTTATTTATACGTTGATAATCTCTTTATAAAATCATCGGATAAAATGGAACGAGTTTTTATCGGAGCTCTTTTCTCCTATCAATTTTTACCAAAGAGCTGGATTTATTTAGCTATAAATGAATCGCATGACAGAGATAATAATTTTAGAACAATGGAACTTCGTGACAGAATATCTGTTTTTAAATTAAAGTACTTGTATTATTTATGAAAAATTTAAATCTGGACTTGCAATTGGCATGCTGTGATTTCATTAAAATCACACCTCTCAGCTAACAACCAATATCTGAGCATAGTATACCATATTATTGCAAGTCCGGTTTATTAAATTGCCCCTCTTCCACTCCTTTGTTAAATTCACTATAAAGAAATTTTCAAATATGCCTTACAAATTAATTGATCATACTGCAGATATAGCAGTTGAAGTTACCGGTAATTCAATTTCAAGTCTGTTCATCGCAGCTAGTGAAGCGTGGCGGGATACCATACTTGAATTTGAAAATACTTTGATGGAATCGTCAAAAAAATTTATTTTCAATTCAGTTTCAATGGAAGGATTACTTGTAGATTTTTTAAGCGAATTAAATTTTCAGCTTTATACCAAAAAATGGTGCTTCATATCATGTAAAAATCTACTATTCCAAAAAACAGAATTAAATATTCAATTGGATGCAGAAGTATTTGGACAGTGCTTTAATTCTATTAATCATAAAATAAAAGAAGAAATAAAAGCCGTAACTTTTCATCAAATGAAAATTGAAGAAATCAACGGATTATTCATGACAAAAATCATTTTTGATGTTTAACAACGTTTAATATAAGAAATGTATTAAGCTGAGGTAATTATGAATATTAATGGAATCGAAATAAACAAAATGACAGACACGGTTTGGGAAATTCCAAAACACGGTTCAATGAAAGTGCCTGGCAAGATTTATCTTTCAGAAAAAATGGTTAAGAATTCTTTAACAAATGATGAAGCAATTAAACAAGTTGTTAATGTTGCTCATTTACCGGGAATACAAAAATTTAGTCTTGCAATGCCGGATATTCATTGGGGATATGGATTCCCAATTGGAGGCGTTGCTGCAACGGATTTTAATGATGGTGTAATTTCTCCAGGCGGAGTTGGTTATGATATTAATTGCGGTGTCCGGTTAGCAAGAACTTCATTAGAATACAATTATATTAAAGACAAAATTCAAAATTTAACTAACAGCGTGTTTCGAAATATTCCTACCGGCGTTGGATCAAGCGGAGCAATAAAGAAATTATCACCCAAGGAAATAAAGAAAATTTTAATAACTGGCTCTGGATGGGCAATTGAAAATGGATTTGGTACGAGTGAAGATTTAACATTAACTGAAGAATGCGGAAAGCTGGCAGATGCTGAGCCAGAATTTGTAAGTGAACGTGCAATAGAACGCGGACTTGATCAAGCTGGTACACTCGGTTCTGGAAATCATTTTTTAGAAATTGATGTGGTTGAAGAAGTTTATGACGAAGTCATTGCAGATGTATTCGAATTATTCAAAAATCAAATTGTAATTCAAATACATACCGGATCTCGGGGTTTGGGATATCAAATTTGTGATGACTACTTAAAAATTTTGCTGGAGGCTGAGAAAAAATTTGATTTCAAACTTCCGGATAAACAATTGGCATGTGCTCCCTTAAACTCAAAAGAAGGAAAAGCTTATTTATCCGCAATGAAATGTGCTGCAAATTTTGCTTGGAACAATAGACAAATCATAATGCATCTAACTAAAAATTCTCTTCAAAATGAATTAAAAATTTCTGACACTGAACTTGGTTTTAAACTAGTTTATGATGTAAGCCATAATATTGCAAAAATTGAAGAACACAAAATTGATGGAATATTAAAAAAAGTTTGTGTTCATAGAAAAGGAGCTACACGCGCCTTTCCTCCAAATAGTAAATTCATTCCAGAGAAATATCGAAATGTTGGTCAACCAGTTTTAATTCCCGGCGATATGGGTAGATACTCTTATGTTGCCGTTGGAACTGAAAGAGCAATGGATGAAACATTTGGGAGTTCTTGTCATGGAGCCGGACGTTTACAAAGTAGAACACAAGCTTTAAAGAGCTCCAAAGGAAAAGATCTTTTTGCTGAATTAAGAAAAAATGGAATAGTGATCCAAGCAAAAGGAATGAAAACAATTGCAGAAGAAATGCCTAATGCATATAAAGATGTATCGGATGTGGTAGACACAATGCATTTTTCGGGAATTAGTAAGAAAGTTGCAAAGTTAAGACCGCTTGGAGTGATAAAAGGTTAGCAAAAAAAGTCACGCTTCATTTTTATGAAGCGTGACTAAAATTTGTGAAGACAGTTCTTAATTCAAAAAATAAATCAGCAAGGTCTCTTAATTCTCTTTATCATTTGTTCCCACTTTTCACTTTGCTCGGAATTTAAAATTGATTTAATATTTGCAAAAAGTGCTTTACCAAGTTCACACATCTCTTTCTTAATATTTTCGTTTGCTGGGTTTGCAGTAATTTCTTTTCTAACTTTTTCATTAAGTTCTTTTAACTTAAGCGCAGCTTCCATGCGAGTAATTTTCCCAGCTTTAAGGTCATCCATTATTGCTTTTCTGTCAAGTCTGGCTTGCTCAAAAATTGGTTTGTTTAGTTCATGGAATTGATTAACAAGAATTTTCATTCCTTCATGGTATTCTTTCATAAATCCTTGAACAGCTTCCTTTTGCCTATCATTAAGGTCAAGCTTTCTAAGAATCAATCCAAGATGTTTACCCCAATCATAAAGAGCCATCCATCTGGTATTTATCATTGATACGTTATTCATTGAAAATGATTGCAGAGTTGTTATAAATGAATAACTAAGCAGTGAGGAATTAAAAGATAAATCAGATGTAAGAGTTGCATCGTCAATTCCATTTAATACATCTGAATAATCTATAGTTGCAAAAACTGGCGAATCGAAGTTTACTTGTTTCGAAACTTCAACTTCGTTGCTTTGGTTACAAGCTGAGAATAAAAACGTGAGGCTTATAATGAATATAAATAACTTACTGTATTTCATATTACCCTCATAATTTTTTTCTTTATTATTTTGACATTTAATTTTTTTGTTCGGTTTAATTTAATAAATAAAATCATAAATAAACTAACAATAATTGCGTTACAGATTTACACAAAATTCTTCTAATAAATGACTTTTTAGAGATTATAACTTAACTTTACACCCAATTTTTAAATAACAATTGAAGAAGAAATGAAAAAAATCATTAATGGTTTGTCCGTCAATCTAATTGGTAATCCTAACAACCACCCAATAATATTTGTACATGGTTTCCCTTTTGACCATTCAATGTGGAAATTCCAAATTGAAGTTCTGCAAAATGATTTTTACTGTGTTGCATATGACATCCGCGGATTAGGCGAAAGCATAGTGGGTGATGGACAATATACGTTAGAATTTATGGTAGAAGATCTCTTCTCAATTATTTCAGAATTAAAGTTGAATAAACCAATTCTTTGCGGACTCTCAATGGGTGGATACGTTGCTTTACGAGCAATTGAAAGAAACCAGAATCTTTTTTCAGCATTGATTCTCTGCGATACAAAATCTGAAGCAGACGACAATAACGCAAAAATCAAACGTTCTGCTGGAATAAATCAAATAAACACAGATGGATTAGAAAAATTTAATAGACAATTTATTACGAATTGTTTTTCAGATATAACAATAGATGAAAATGAATATCTATTTTTTGAAACGCTTAACAAATCAAATAGAAATAATCCAATTGGAGTTAAAGGTGCTTTCATTGCAATTTTAACAAGAACAGATACAACCGAATATTTATCGAAAATAAAAATCCCTACTTTAGTATTGTGCGGATCATTCGATGCATTAACTTCACCATCATTAATGAGAATGATGGCAGAAAAAATTCCAAACTCAGAATTTGCGGTTATTCCAAGAGCCGGTCACTTAGCACCTTTAGAAAATTCTGATTGTGTTAACGACTTAATAATCGGCTTCCTCTCAAAAAATAGATAAGCTTTTTTATTGACTCTTATTTAGTCAATTTCAGGTAGTTCCACACTTAAAAAAACCCTTGTAAATATTGCTTTTAATTGACTTTTTGATTATTAATATATTAGCAGACTTTATGGAATATTTTAACGATTACGCAAAATTAATGGAGGATACAATGAAACATTATATCAGTGGAATGACAGTTAATACTTTTGGAGAATCAACAAACCAGTCTATTGTTTTCATTCAAGGTTTTCCTTACGATCAGTCAATTTGGTTTAATTTAGCTGAAAAATTTTCGGACTTTTATTGTATTACTTATGACTTGAGAGGGCTTGGTGAAAGTTATGTTGGCGATGGGCAGTACACAATGGAATTTTATGTTGAGGACTTATTTTCAATTATGGATCAGCTCGGTTTTGAAAAACCAATTTTATGCGGATTATCTAAGGGCGGTTATATTGCACTAAGAGCTGTTGAAAGAAATCAAAAATCTTTTTCGGGTTTAATTCTTTGCAACACAAATTCTGAATCTGAAGATGATCAGTGTAAACTTACCCGATCCGATTCCATAAATCTTATCAACATAGAAGGATTGGGAAAATACATTGATAAGTTTTTAAAAAAATGTTTTTCAGATTACACGCTTAAGAATAATGAGTCATTATTCATATCAACTTATAATAATGCATTAAAACACTATCCGCTTGGTGTTAAGGGATCGATATTAGCAATGATGACTAGAACTTCAACAACATCTTATTTACCAAAAATTAAAATTCCCTCTCTTATAATTTCTGGTGAAGATGACAAATTGATTGATACTGGTTCAGTAAAAAAGCTTGCAGAAAAAATGGTTGGGTCAGAGTTTGTTATTATTAAAAACGCCGGGCACACTTTGCCTTTAGAGCAACCGGAAGAGTTTTACAATGTAGTTTCAAATTATTTGCTTAGAAAGTTTTTTAAAAAAAAATAATCATTACTTTTTAAGTAAGCTGTCTAAATTCTGAAATTCTTTGATGTACTCGCTTTTCTTTTTAGTTGTGTCCAACTTAATCTTTTTATCAGTTGGGAGAACATCTTTTATTTTTTCATCCATTTTATTAGGTATTAAAGGTATATCAAAATAGCCAGTAAATGCCATTCCCAAACTAACAGTAATTACTAATGAACAAAAAATTGGAATAAAAAGATCTCCAAGCCAACCAAGTATAATTCTAGGAATTTTAAGAATTAGTTTAATTGGTTTAGTAATTATATTTCCAGAAGTTTTTTCAATTGCTCTTAATTTTAAAGAAAGTTGAAGAACTGAAAAAGTTAATGCCCAACTAATTATTGCACCCAATGATAATACTAAAATCAAATAATTTTTTGAATAGTTTAACGTTACTAATGTACCTCCGATTACAATTACAAAGAATAATATAATAAAATGTATCCTCTGACTTAATAGAGTCTCATATGATATTTTTTCCTGATTTTTATTAATTGTTGGAGCTTGCGTTGGAATTTCTATTTGGGGTATTTTTCTTTTAGCCATGATTCATGCCACTATCTCAGTAAAACTGTACACTGTAATCAACGAATTTACCATTTGAATAATTAAACTTTGCACTAAAGAATTTATCTTGGAATAACCATGGGATAAAAATTTGGTCTCCTTCCCATAAATTAAGTTCGATCAGTTTTTCATTTGGAATCCAGTCTAGTCTTCCTTCATTTGATTCAATCAATTCTCCTTTAAATTCATTAAAAGTAAAAACAAAAACATACCAATCTTTTACATTATCAAACATTGGGAAAGTAATAAATCCTTTTAACTTAGGTTTTTCAACAATCAATCCGCTTTCTTCTCTAACTTCTCTAATTGCACATTCTTCAGGTGATTCACCGGAATCAAATTTTCCACCGAGTCCATTCCATTTCCCTTCGTGATAATCATTCTTCTTTTTTGTACGATGTATCATTAAAGTTCTGTTTTTATTCATCACATAACATAATGTTGCAAGCTGCATTCAATTCCTTTCAAAATTATCAATTCATGGATTCAGAAAGAATTTTTGAAATTTCATCGAGCTCATCCAAAAACCATTTTACTTTCTCTGGCTTTGCTCTTTTACTGTCTCTAACAAGTGCAAGCCATAGCTTACATTCATTAGCAAACTTCAATGATGAATTAGTGTAATTTTTCATATCCTTTTTTTCGGACGCTGAAGTTGCTTCAATATAATTGCTGATCACACTCGTACCGCTATTGAATAATTCATCTCCCATTCTCTGAGATACTGTATCTTTAGGGAGCTGATCTATAAATTCAATTAGCTTAAGAGTAAGAAAATAAAGCCTTCTTCTAAACTCTCCTTTTGATGATTCAGTAATCAATTTTCCTCCATTAATCTTTTCTCATTCCAAGATGAAAATCTTTCAATAAATATTTTTGTACATAATCTTTAACGCCTTCTTCAACACTCATTATGGGATTATTATAACCAACATTTTTTAATTTTGTCAAATCAGCTTGTGTGTAATATTGATATTTATCTTTTATCTTTTCATTCATCTCGATGAATTCAATTTTAACTGGCTTTCCAACGGCTTTAAATAATGCAGTCACAAGTTCTATCCAAGTTTGAGCTTTGCCAGTGCCTATATTAAAAATTCCATTCTTATCAGAATGTTCCCAAAAAAATAATGTCATATCTACAGCATCTTTCACATAAATAAAATCTCTTTTCTGCTCTCCATCTTTATATTCAGGATTATATGACTTAAACAATCGAACTTGGCCAGAATCTCTCACTTGTTCAAATGCTTTATGAACAACACTTCTCATATCACCTTTATGATATTCGTTTGGTCCATAAACGTTGAAATATTTCAGTCCAACAACTTTGTCTATCAATCCATTTCTTTTAATCCATTGATCGAATAGATGTTTAGAGTAACCATACATGTTCAAAGGCAGAAGCTTATCAAGCGAATTCTCATCATCTGAATAACCTTTACTGCCGTCTCCATAAGTTGCTGCAGAGGAAGCATAAATGAATCTAACCCCGTGCTCTAAACAGTATTTAGCCAATTCTTGAGAATAATGGAAATTGTTATCCATCAAATAATCTGCATCTTTTTCTGTAGTTGCAGAACAAGCACCAAGATGAATGATCGATGAGATCTTAAATGGTATTGCTCTTCTCAAAATCATACTCATAAAATCTTCTTTGTGCAAAAAATCTTCATACTTAAGACCATTTAAGTTTTTCCACTTATTTTCAATTCCAAGTTCATCAACAATTATTATTCTATCAGCTCCCAATTTATTTAACTTCCAGACTACTGCACTTCCAATAAACCCGGCGCCTCCAGTTACAATTATCATATGAAACTCTTTTATTTATTATATTTGAACGAAAATTAACTATTATTAAATAATAAAGAAAATTTACTACTAATGATAAATGATAGTAAGAATAAAATAGAAATACTTTCAAATCTCCTAAGGAAAAAAATTCTTGTTCTTGATGGTGCGATGGGGACAATGATTCAACGCTATCAACTGACAGAAGCTGATTATCGCGGAAAAAGATTTACCAATCATAACGTTGATCTCAAAGGCAATAATGATATTCTCGTTTTGACCCAGCCTCAAATAATTAGGGAAATTCATTCCGCGTATTTGGATGCTGGTTCTGACATTATTGAAACAAATACTTTTAATGGGACCTCAATTTCTCAATCAGACTATAAAACTGAAGATTATGTTTACGAAATAAACTTTGAAGCTGCTAAAATTGCAAAGGAATCAACGATTTCATTTTCAATCAAAAATCCAGATAAACCAAGGTTTGTAGCTGGTGCAATTGGACCAACAAATAAATCTCTTTCCCTTTCTTCAGATGTTATGAATCCAAGATTCAGATCAATTACTTTTGACCAAATGAAAGATGCTTACAAAAAACAAGCATTAGGATTGATTGATGGCGGCGTTGATATATTATTAGTAGAAACAATCTTTGATACACTTAATGCAAAATCTGCTCTTTACGGGATCATGGAATTATTAGATGAGAAAAATATTGACCTCCCAATCATGATTTCAGGAACCATAATTGATATGAGCGGAAGAACACTTTCGGGACAAACAACAGAAGCATTTTGGAATTCCATTTCACATACTAAAAATTTATTAAGCGTGGGACTAAATTGTTCACTCGGTCCAAAACAAATGCGCTCATTTATTTATGAGTTATCAAAAGTAGCCGATGTTTTTGTGAGTTTATATCCGAATGCTGGTCTGCCAAATCAATTCGGCGGATATGATGAATCACCAGAGTCTATGTTAGCTACTTTAGAAGAATTTGCAAGCGAAGGATATTTTAATATTATTGGCGGTTGCTGCGGTACCACTCCAGATCATATAAAAGCTTTTACATCAATTGCAGAAAAATACGCGCCGAGAAAAATTCCAGCTATTCATCCTTACTTAAGACTAAGCGGATTGGAACCATTAGTATTCAGACCAAACACAAATTTTGTAAACATAGGCGAAAGAACAAATGTAACTGGTTCGAGAAAATTTGCAAAACTAATAAAAGAAGAAAATTATGATGAAGCTGTATCGATTGCACGCGAACAAGTTGAGAACGGTGCTCAAATTATTGATATCAATATGGATGAAGGATTAATTAATTCTGAAGAAATGATGACAAATTTCCTCAATGCTCTTGCAGTAGAACCTGATATTGCGAGAGTTCCAATTATGATTGATTCATCAAAATGGAATGTAATTGAAGCTGGCCTGAAGTGCATCCAAGGTAAAGGGATAATAAATTCAATTTCACTTAAGGAAGGTGAAATAATATTTATTGAACATGCAAAAAAAGCAAGAATGTATGGTGCTGCGGTCATTGTTATGGCGTTTGATGAAATTGGCCAAGCTGATTCTTTTGAAAGAAAAATTCAGATTTGTAAGAGAGCTTATAAAATATTAACCGAACAAGTTGGATTTCCGCCACAAGATATTATTTTCGATCCAAACATCTTTGCAATTGCAACTGGAATTGAGGAACATAATTCATATGCTCTCAATTTTATTGAAGCAGTTAAATGGATAAAGAAAAATTATCCGTTCACAAAAGTCAGCGGCGGCGTAAGCAACATTTCATTTTCTTTCAGAGGTAACGAAGCTATTAGAGAAGCTATGCATTCAGCATTCTTATTTCATGCTATAGAAGCTGGTTTGGATATGGGAATTGTTAATGCCGGTCAATTAGCTGTTTATGAAGAAATTCCATCTGAAATGCTCAATAAAATTGAAGATGTGCTTTTCAACAGAAGCATAAACGCAACCGAAGAATTAATTAAATATGCACAAAATATTTCAAGTGATTCGAAAATAAAAAAGGAAGATGAAGAATGGCGAATCAGTTCTGTTGATGAAAGGCTTAAACACGCTCTAATCCACGGAATTGAAGAATTTATTGATACAGACTTAAATGAAGCCTTGAGTATTCATAATTCTGCTTTAGAAATTATTGAAGGTCCTTTGATGGAAGGAATGAATACCGTTGGTGATTTCTTTGGATCAGGTAAAATGTTTTTGCCTCAAGTTGTTAAAAGTGCACGGGTAATGAAAAAAGCTGTAGCAAAGTTAGAACCAATTATTTCCAAAACCCATTTGACTACAGATAAAGAATTTGCGACAATTTTACTCGCAACTGTAAAGGGTGATGTTCATGATATTGGGAAAAACATTGTAGGTGTTGTACTAAGTTGTAATAATTATAAGGTGGTTGATCTTGGAGTAATGGTACCGACAGACAAAATTCTAAGAGAAGCTATCGAAAAGAAAGTCGATTTTATTGGACTGAGCGGATTAATAACTCCTTCCTTAGATGAAATGGTTCATATTGCTAATGAGATGGAGAGGCTCAAATTAGATATTCCACTTTTAATTGGAGGAGCAACTACTTCAAGAGTTCACACAGCAATAAAAATTTCGCCAGAATATAATGGCACAACTGTTCATGTTTTAGATGCTTCAAAATCAGTTTCTGTGGTAAATCAACTTTCAAACAAACAAACAAAAAAATCGTTTATAGCAAAGCTGAATACTGACTATAAAAAACTAAGAGAAGAATACAACAAAAAAATTACTTCGAAAGAATATTTAACAATTCTTGAATCTAGAGAAAACAAATACAAATTAGATTGGACAAACTTTTTAATTAAAACTCCAAATAAACTTGGGGTTCATGTTTTCAGAAAATATTCACTTGAAGAAATTAAAAACTACATCGATTGGACTCCATTTTTCAAAGTATGGGAATTGCGAGGAAAATATCCATCAATCTTTGAAAATAAAACATATGGACATGAAGCATTAAAACTTTTTGATGATGCAACTAACTTATTAAATAATATAATAGATAAAAATTTACTACATGCAAATGCAGTTGTAGGTTTGTTTCCAGCAAATTCAATTGGAGATGATATTGAAATTTTTTGTGATAATTCAAGAAATGGAATAATTGGAACTACTCACACTCTGCGCCAGCAATTAGTAAAATCATCCGGACTGCCCAATATTGCACTTGCAGATTTCATTGCCCCAAAGGGAAGCGGAGCAAATGACTACATCGGCATGTTTGCTTTAACTACTGGCATTGGGATTGAAAAACTAATCCAACATTATAATGAAGAACACGACGATTACAATGTAATCATGGTAAAAGCTTTATCTGATAGGTTAGCAGAAGCCTTTGCGGAATTATTGCATGAAAAAGTAAGGCGCGAGCTGTGGGGTTATGAATTTGATGATAAAAAATCAAATGAAGAATTGATCGAAGAAAAATATCAAGGCATAAGACCCGCGCCTGGATATTCAGCTCAACCAGATCATACAGAAAAATTAACAATCTGGAATTTGCTGCAAGTTGAAAAAAATATTTCTGTTACTTTGACTGAAAGCATGGCTATGTATCCAACTGCTTCTATTTCTGGATTGTACTTTGCAAATCCTCATGCAAAATATTTCTCTATTGGAAAAATCGGAAAGGACCAAGTTGACGATTACCGAAGACGCAAAGGAATGAGTATAAATGAAATGGAAAAATGGCTAAGTACTATTCTTAACTACGAAATTACTTCATAATTATTTAAAGATATTTTTGCTATTATTACAAAGAACTTTTGATTAAAGGGAAAATTAATAACACCCAATTGGAGTAGGTATGAAAATTCGGTTTTACTCTTTGGTTCTGCTTTTCATTTTTATCTCATCGTTTGCACAAGAAAAAATTGATCATCAAATGATGCAGAGAATTAAAAGTGAAGGCACACAAAATTCTAAAGTGATGGAATATCTAAGTTATTTAACAGATGTTCATGGGCCAAGGCTCTCTGCTTCACAGCAATATAGATCTGCTGCTAAGTGGGTTATAGATCAATTAAAGGAAATTGGCGTAACAAATACTTCAATGGAACCATTCCCTTTAAATGGACAAGGCTGGGAATTACAAAAGTTTTACATGGCTATGACCGAACCTCAATATATGCCAATAATTGGTTATCCAAAGGCATGGACTCCAGGAACACCCGGAACAATTCAAGGACCACCTATTTTGCTAGATATTAAAAAACCAGAGGATTTAGATAAATTTTCTGGAAAACTAAAAGATGCAATTGTATTAACTCAGGGAGAACAAGAATACGAAAACTCATTTGAAGCTGATGCCAAAAGAAGAAATGACGAAGATTTAATACAGTTGATGAAAATGCCGGAGCTTAGTGGAAGAAATCCATTTGCTGATCGAATGGCTGAATTTATTGCAAGAAGAGAATTGCAGCAAAAAATGACAAAGTTCTTCAAAGACGAGGGTGTTGCAGTTATTGTTGAACCAGCTCGTGGAAAGCACGGAACTATTTTTATTCAGAGCGGTGGTTCATACCAAAGAAATTCTGATAAACCTCTTCCCCAAGTTGCTATTGCAGTAGAACATTACAACAGAATTGTTAGAATTCTTAAAAAGAAATTACCAGTAACTATCGAATTAGAAATTAATGTTCATTATACTGATGCAGATTCTCTTGGTTACAATATTATAGGCGAAATTCCAGGAACCGACAAAAAGTTGAAGGATGAAATTGTAATGCTCGGCGGTCATTTTGATTCCTGGCATGCCGGAACTAGTGCGACTGATAATGCTGCCGGCTGTTCGATAGCAATCGAAGCTCTAAGAATTTTGAAGGCCTTAGGTGTGCAGCCTAAAAGAACAATTCGCCTTGCATTATGGGATGCTGAAGAAATTGGATTAATTGGTTCAAGAGAGTATGTTAAAGCTCACTTCTTTGATCGAGGGAAAAAAGAGAAGAAGCCTGAGTATGATAAACTGTCTGCATATTTCAATTATGATAACGGAACTGGAAAGATTCGTGGAATTTATGCTCAAGGGAATGAAGCTGTTGTATCAATTTTTGAAGAATGGCTGAAACCCTTTCACAGCTTTGATGCAAAAACAGTAACTATAAGAAATACCGGCGGTACAGATCATCAATCATTTGATGGCGTTGGGCTTCCCGGTTTTCAATTTATTCAAGATGAAATTCATTATGATACTCGAACACATCATTCAAATATGGATGTGTATGATTTAGCAATTAGAGGTGATTTAATTCAATCTGCAGTTATAATGGCAGCATTTGTTTATAATGCTTCTATGCGTGATGAAAAACTTCCAAGAAAATTTTTCGATCCTAATGCAGAACCACAAAGAAGAATGAGATTTTAATTATTCTATGAATATAACCTCTGAATTATTAGAGGTTATATTTAAAATGATAAAATAACAGAGGCTATTATGGGTATTTTTGATAAGCAACCTAAAGATCCTTTCATTTCAGCTTATAAGCTATTTGACAAAAAAATCATCTGTCCAAATTGTGGAAATGAAAAATTCCAAGTTAGAGATGTATTGCTAAACACATCTGCGATGACATTTTTTGGATTTGACTGGGCAAACAGAACCGCATCGGCATTGATCTGTACTAGCTGTACACGAATTGAATGGTATTTTGATAAACCAAATGCAATAATTTAATATCAGTAAATCAAAAAATTTTTTCATTTTATATTAACTGTGATTGGAGCTTCAAATGAAAAAACTTTTTTTTATTGTAATTATTTCAACTTCTCTGTTAGCTGCACAAGGCAGAGATTGGATAAAACAAAATTATTTTAAAAAAGAATATAGGATTCCGGTTAGAGATGGTCTTACATTGTTCACTTCTGTTTATAGTCCAAAAGATACTTCTAAAACGTATCCAATCCTTATGATAAGAACACCATATACTGTAGCTCCATATGGCGAAGAAAATTTCCCGAATAATCTTGGTCCGAACGATGAATTTGCAAAACAAGGTTTTATTTTTGTTTTTCAAGATGTTAGAGGAAAATTTATGAGTGAAGGCGAATTTGATAATATGCGAGCATTTATTCCAAATAAAAACTCAAAAGAACAAATAGACGAAACAACTGATACTTATGATACAATAGATTGGTTAATCAATAATGTAAAATTAAATAACGGTAAGGTCGGCATTTGGGGAATTTCTTATCCCGGTTTTTATGCTGCAATGAGTCTTATCGAATCGCACCCAGCTCTAAAAGCAGTTTCTCCTCAAGCTCCAATTGCAGATTGGTTTATTGCTGATGATATGCATCATCATGGAGCAATAACTCTATCAATGTCATTTAATTTTTTTAAGGGATTTGATCAGCCACGCGAAGGATTGACAACAACGTGGAAATCAATCGATAAATATGATTCCCCGGATATGTATAATTTCTTTTTAAGGCTTGGACCAATTTCTAATATTCAATCAAAATATTTTTTTAATAAACTTCCTTTTTGGAATAATATAGTTCAGCATGGTAATTATGATTCATTCTGGCAAACCAGAAATAATATTCCTCATTTTAAAAACGTAAAACCGGCTGTATTAATTGTTGGCGGATGGTATGATTCTGAGGATTTATACGGGCCATTGAATATTTACCGCTCAATCGAAGAAAAAAATCACGAAAACAAAAACCATTTGGTTATGGGTCCATGGAGTCATGGAGGCTGGGCGCGAAGTGATGGAAGTAAATTTGGTGATTTTCAATTTAAAGAAAACACTTCAGAATATTATAACAAGAATTTATTACTCCCCTTTTTCAATTTTTACCTCAAAGAAGAAGGTGAAATTAATCTGCCGGAAGCTGTAACTTTCAGAACCGGGACAAATGAGTGGGTTTACCATTCTGAATGGCCGCCAAAAAATGGAACTCAAAAGAATTTATTTTTTAATCAAAAAAATAAATTGACTTGGGAAACAATAAAGAACAATGAATCATTCGATGAATTTTTAAGCGATCCAAATAGACCCGTTCCTTACACAGCTAAGTTTCATGATTCACAGCAGATGTATTATAGAACCTACATGAGTGAAGATCAAAGATTTGCTTCTTCCCGTCCTGATGTATTAGTATACGAAACAGAACCTCTTACAGAAAGTATTACAATATGCGGTCCACTATTAGCTGATTTATTTGTTTCAACTACTGGAACCGATTCAGATTGGATAGTAAAAATTATTGATGTTTTTCCGGATGGAGAAGTAAATCCAAATCCTAATCCAAATAGTATTGAACTAGGTGGTTACCAGAGATTAATTCGGTTTGAAGCATTTAGAGGAAAATTCAGAAATAGTTATGAATTTCCTGAACCATTTATTCCAAATGAGGTCACAAATATTAAAATCCCATTGCAAGATATTGACCATACTTTTTTGAAAGGTCATAAAATTATGGTACAAATACAAAGCAGTTTCTTCCCTTTTATCGACCGAAATCCTCAAAAGTTTTGCGATATTTACGAGGCAAAGGAAGAAGATTTTCAAAAAGCATTTAATCGAGTTTATTTCTCGGAAAATTATCCATCAAGTATTAAATTTACAGTGGTGAGATAAAGAATTTTAAATTCACGATAAGGAGGAAATATGTTTAAGAAATTATTTGTAATTGTTCTTCTTGCAGTTTCAGTTTCTGGATTGACATTTGCTCAATCAATCGCAATAGGTCCGCAAGCAGCATATATAAAAACTTCTGATGCAGAAAAAGGCGTAATTATGCCAGCTGGTGCAATTCGTTTAAACTTAGGCGGACTGGGAATTGAAGGTTCCGTTGGTTACAAAGTAGAAGAGTTTTTTGACGGATTGATTGAAACTACAAGTTATCCAATAATGGTTACAGCACTTCTAAAAATACTTCCGTTCATCCATGCAGAAGCCGGATTAGGATGGTACAATACTAAAATAACCTACAAAGGAGCACTAAGTGCGATCCCTTCTTCAACTCAAAAAGAAGTTGGTTACCATGCTGGTGCTGGCGCCGAAATAGAACTTGGTAATTTATTATTAACCGCTGATCTTCGTTATGTAAAAATGGGTGAATTAAAAGATTTAAAAAATGTAAGTAATTTAAAAAGTGACTTCATTGCAATTGTAGGCGGAGTGATGTTCAGACTTTAATCAAAAATTTAAACTCGAGGTATTATGATTTTCGATCAGTTAAAAAATTCAAAAAATTATTACACGCTCGGTGAAAATTTCACACGAGCATTCGAATACTTATCTTCAACTGACTTTAATTCTCTTGAACCTGGTAAATACGAAATTGAAGGTGAAAATATATTTGCCATTGTTCAAGAATATGATACAAAACCAGCAACTGCTGGTAAATGGGAAGCACATAAGAAATATGCTGATATTCAATTTATTGTTTTCGGGAAAGAAAAAATAGGTTACTCTAACTTTCAAAAAATGATAGTTACTCAAGATTACAACAATGAGAAAGATGTAATGTATTTAAAGGGCGAAGGAAATTTCTTAACCGCTGAATCTGGTTACTTTGCGCTTTTCTTCCCTACAGATATTCACATGCCTTGCATTGCACTAAACATTTCTACAACCGTAAGAAAAGTAGTTGTAAAAGTAAAAGTTGAACAAGAACTTCTAAATGAAAAGGTTATTACTGAAGAATCTGCAGTGGAAGAATTCTCATCAATAGAACAATCATCAACTAATGATGTTTCTCAGCTTGAAGAAGAACAAAACTCAACAGACATATCTGAAGTAAAACCTGAAGAATAAATAAATGCCGGTTAAATGCCGGCATTTTTTTTAATTGACAATTTCGATTAATTCAACCTCAAAGATTAGAACTGAGCCTGGACCAATAACATCTCCGGCCCCACTATCACCATATGCTAATTCTGATGGGATATAAAGCATCCATTTGCTTCCGGCTTTCATTAATTGCAGTGCTTCTGTCCAACCTTTTATGACTTGAGAGACTCCAAAAACAGCTGGTTCATTTCTGCTGTAAGAACTATCAAATTCTTTTCCATCTATTAAAGTGCCTCTGTAATGAACTTTAACTTTATCATCTTTGGTAGGTGATGGTCCTTGTCCTTCCACAAGCACTATATACTGCAATCCGCTCTCTAAAACTTTTACTCCTTCTTTCTTTTTATTTGCTTCGAGAAATTCAATACCAGCTTTCTTATTTTTTTCTTTGGCAGCATTCATTTCTTCACTTCTTTTTGCCATTAATCTTTGATTGAATTCCATCATGACCTTTTGCATAACTTCCTCCGTCAATATTGATTTCGCATTGGTGGAAGCATCTTTAACACCTTTTATTAAAAGATCAAAATTGATTTTCATGTTTGGATCTTTAAGATTAGTGCCAATATTTTGCCCAATGCAATAACTCACAGAGTCCTCTTGAGTCTTAAGAACATTTTTTGTTTGCGCATTTGTTAGGCTAACAACAAATAATCCGATTAAGATTATTACTATTTTTTTCATATCATCTCCAACATTTCATTAATAATTCTGGGGAACGAAAATAACTGCGTTTTATTTCATTAGCAAATTGAACATTTCATAATTAGATAAAGTTTCTAAATTATTATGTGTTTGTTATAAATAATCTAAAAATATAACTTGAAGCAAAAAGAATAGAGGACTTTATGAGACTGCATGTAAATTACTTAATAATTATATCTCTTGTAATTCTTAATTCCCAATTGACAATTTCCTTCGCACAATTTTATAAAACGAATTCACCTTTCGCTCATACTTATTCTATTGTAGCTTACGATAAAGATACTGGTGACATGGGAGTTGCAGTTCAATCGCATTGGTATTCAGTCGGCACCATTGTTTCGTGGGGTGAAGCTGGTGTTGGTGTAATCGCAACTCAATCGTTTGTAAATGTATCCTTTGGTCCTCGTGGATTAGAATTACTCAAAAAGGGATTCTCTGCACAACAAGCAGTAGATGAATTAATTAAGAGTGATGAAGGAAGAGAATTTCGGCAGCTTGCAGTTTTAGATGCTAAGGGCAGTGCAGCATCATTTACCGGCGTAAAATGTATACAACCCGCTGGAAATATAGTTGGCGAGAACTTTTCTGTTCAAGCAAATTTAATGTTGAATGATAAAGTATGGCCGGCAATGGCAGAAGCATTTGAAAATTCAAATGGACCATTAGCAGAAAGAATGTTAATCGCTCTTGAAGCAGCAGAAGAAGCCGGCGGAGATATTCGCGGAAAGCAGTCTGCAGCGCTTTTGGTTGTTAGGGGAAAATCAACTGGAAATGTGTGGGAAGATCGCCTGGTTGAGCTTCGTGTTGATGATGCTAATGAACCATTAATTGAATTAAGAAGGTTACTTAAAGTCCATAGAGCTTACGAACATATGAACAAAGGCGATATTGCAGTTGAAAAAAATGATATGATTACTGCTATGAATGAATATACTGCAGCAATGAAAATGTTTCCTGATAATCTTGAAATGAAATATTGGACTGCTGTTACACTTGCTAATAATAACAGATTGAATGAAGCGCTCCCAATGTTCAAAGAAATTTTTAGCAAGGATTCAAAATGGAAATTGTTAACTCCACGATTAATACCGAATGGATTGTTGAAGGTTGACGAAGAAGCGTTAAAAAAAATAGAGCGATAGGAAAATTATTTGATGAGTGATTAACAACTAAGATTAATAGAACTCAGATTACGGTGATTTAACGGATTTACGCAGATCATAGTCCGTGAAAATCTGCCAAATCCGTGTCATCCGTGTGATATCAATAATTTAAAAGTAAGCTTTCAAATCAAAATGGAAATTCTTCTTTATAATCAATTTTTTGTATCGGTTTATCTTTCTCTTCATTCTTCTTTGCAGTTTGATGAATTGCATTACCTTCAACATAAATTGCTTTATATGGAATAGTCGGACAAGCATATTCACACGCACCACAACCAATGCAAAATTCATCTCGAGTTTCTGGAATGAACAGCTTCCCTTGATATGGAATCATATGCACAGCTTTTGTTGGGCAATGTTCAGAACATGCGCCGCAGTCAGTCTTTTCTGTTTCCACTATACAATTTTCTTTAACAAATTTTGCTTTACCCAGCTGAGTAAGTTTTTTCTTTTCAGCATTAATTGGAAGTATTGCACCAGTTGGACAAACTTCGCTGCAAATGACGCAGTCGTAATTACAAAACCCAGCGAGATTATCTAATCTTGGTTGAAGCATTCCAGTAAAACCATATTCAAGAAACGAAGGCTGTAATACTTGAGTTGGGCATGATGAAACACATAAATGACAAGATGTACATTTGCTGTTAAACTTATCAAGACTAATTGAACCGGGCGGCGAAACTGCAAACTTTCTGAAAACTGGAACTGTACTTGGTTTTGTAGCAACAATCTTCTTTTTCGCCTGAGCTAATAGTGCTGAAAGTGTTGAAATATAAATTCCAGAGGCTATTAAAAAGTTTCTTTTTGTTTGATCAAAAACATCTTTTCTGTTATTAAATTTTGGCAACGAATGTTCGAATTTTATTCCATCAGTTGGACAAGAACTAATGCAATTAAAACAAGCCACACATCTATTCAAATCTACTTTCATTTTTTCGCTGTCAATACAATTTGCTTTACAGTCTTTTTCGCATATGCCGCAATTAATACATTCTTCATTTTCAATAACTATTTTGTACAGCGAATATTTTGATATAACTCCCAAAACAGTACCAACCGGACAAATTGTATTGCAGTATAATCTCCCCTTAATAATTGACATTACTAAAACAAGAAGAAAAAATGATAATGTAATTACAAATGGAATTAGATTAAAAACTTTTAGGTCGTATGGAAAAATTGCGTAGACTTTGAAAGACTCAAGAGTAAAAGCTGTAATATTATTAATTCCAATTACAACTGGTCTAATAAAATTTCCAATTATTCTTCCGTATAAACTATAAGGATCGAGTAAATTGATACCAAGAGAAATACCGAAAACTAACAGAACAGTTGGAATAACAACAAGAGTCCATCTTAAAATTTTATTTTCTTTTATATATAGATATTTCTGACGGTAATTTTTTTTCTTACGTTTCTTCGCAATTTTTCTTGAAATGAAATTCACTATATCTTGAAGAATTCCAAGCGGACATATTGATGAACAATAAATCCGACCAAATAATGCTGTCAAAATTATTACTACAATAAATCCAGTCGTTATGTATGAGAAAAATGTAAAAGACTTTAAAATTGAAGGAACAAATTGAAAATATGTTATCCAATTTATAATTGAAGATGGGATTAAACCGCTGAAATCAGCAAGAATAATAGTGATTGGTAAAATAAATATTATAGATAGGAATACTCTAAGTTTCCACAAGTTTGATCTATTCATAGAATAGTGTGAGCATATTTTTCAAAATCATAGTATAATTCTTTTGATTTGAAGCGAATTCAAATCCATTTTTCCGGCACCAAGTTGATTTGCTAATTTTATGTAACCAATATTTTCTGGTTCCATTCCAAATAATTTTGCCGAAGCTGCATCTGCAGCAACAATATCTTTTGAAATTATCTGCGATTTCATTACTACAACATCAGCTTTTGAAACACCACGCGGCCCATTTTTCTTCATTACATTATACGCATCTATAATATTCAAAGTTGGTTTATTGCCAAAGGCTGAAAAGTCTGCAATGCATTGATGCAAATCATTTCTGTGCCAGTAACGACGATCCCAAACAATACCCATTAAATTCTTCATCGCAATTGAAAGCTGAGTTGAGCTGTGATGCTTTAAAACTGGTATATTTATGAATACATCACAATCCAAAACAAGTTCATGAACTTTTGCGTTAGTTAATTTTTTGCCATTCTTAATGGAAACAGATTGATAATAACTTTCAGAGTTCCCAGGTACAATTTGTCCTTTTGCATTTTTTACTGCGGATTCAATTCCACTTCTATCATAGCACCTACGCCAATCATCACAAGTATTATCAAAAACATAAACTTCTTTTGCGCCGGCATTAAAACAGTGTTCAATAACTCGTGAAATTAATTTGGGATTTGTATTCGCACCTAATTCCGGAACAACATCCCATCCAATATTAGGTTTTACTACCACCTTCTGATTTTTCTTTACAAAGTTTTGCATTCCTCCTAGCTGTTTGATTGCTTCATCAAACATAATATCAGGTTCACCACCTTTTATAGCTACTAAATCATAATTTGAGGAGGCATAGCTTTTGCTCGAAAAATTATTATTATAAAATCCAGGAATAGTAAATACCGAGCCGGCAAATGCTCCAACTTTGAAACTTTTTGATAAAAATTCTCTTCTTTTCATTTCAGTCCAATATATTTTTTATGCTCAAATTTTATACGAAAAAGATATAAACATATTATATTGTATTCAAGGATTAAAAAAGATGGGATGAAAAATGAACGTTTTATCAACTGCTCTTTCTAAATCTAACGTAAAGGCAATTACAATTGATATTATTGCTCTTCTAGTTATTTCTTTCACACCGGCAATTTCTCACATGCTTTCTGTTCCAATTTATCTATTGGAACCAATGAGAATTCTAGCAATAATTTCTTTAATTCATACATCAAAAAATAATACATATCTAATTGCTTTAATACTTCCTTTATTCTCATATTTAATTTCAAGTCACCCTTCAATCTTTAAAACATTATTAATTTTTTCCGAACTCTCATTAAACGTTTGGCTTTTTTTCTTTTTGGTAAAACGAATTAATAATTTATTCCTTGCTATGTTTTCAAGTATTTTAATAAGTAAATTCTATTATTATACACTTAAGCTTGGATTGTTAAGTACGGGACTGATAGATGGAGTTTTACTATCAACTCCAATTTATTTGCAAATAATTGTTGCAGTTACATTATCAGTTTATACTCATTTCTTGTTTAAAAAAGTTAATTGAATAAATGAGTAATTATTCCATTTTTGAAACTGAAATAATAGTTCGCCCAAGCGACCTTGACATCAATCAACATGTTCACTATTCAAAATATTTAGATTATTTGCTTCTCGCCAGATATGATCAAATGAAAAGGTGTTACAAAGTGTCTATGGAAGATTTCGTTGCATTTGGTTATTCATGGGTTGCATCAACTGTAAATATTAACTACAAAAGAGAAGTAAAAATGCAAGATGTAGTTATTGCGAAAACTCAAGTTGATTCCTATGCCGGCGCACAAATAAAAGTGAATTTCTGGTTTGTTAAAAAAGAAACTAACAAAGTTGCAGCAGAAGGCTGGGCAGTTTATACATTGATCTCCCTTAAAAACGGAAGACCAACCAGAATTCCAGATGATTTAATTCAAAAGTATTTGATTTAGAATATCAAGTTTCATTTGATGGTATTACAAATGCTATCAGGAATATCACGGTAATAAATATATGTTGGGTATTCCACTTTTAATACATTGTACCTTATCATAGCCCTTTCTAAGAAATCTGAATCATCGCTATAAGCTAGATTTTGAAATCCATTTAATTCAATGAATACGTTTCTTTTCCCAAAAAAAGTACCGCCAATTACACATTCTGATAAATGAATTTCTTTTGACAAATCATTTTTATCTTTAACATAAGGATGTCCAACTACTTTGAACCCTCCATGAATAATATCCAAGCTATTATTACGCACCATTAGATCGTACCTTAACTTTAAATGGTCTTCTTTATATTCATCATCACTACCAATAAAAGTAATAAAATGTCCTACAGATGCTAAAATACCAGCATTAGTTGATAATGGTGGTTTTCTATTTGAGTGCTTTAAATATCTGATATTTGTGTGCTTGAAAATGTAATCGTCTATTAAAAGATTCGAGCTGTCTGTACTACCATCATCGACAATAATTAATTCCCAATTCCGGAATGATTGCATAATTACAGAATCAATAGAACGTTTTACATAATTTTTTCTGTTAAAGGTTGGCATAATTATGGAAACTTCTGGCAGATAATCTTTGTAAACTTGTATCATAATAAAATAATTGGATGTCTTTAACACTTATGGCAAATATAGTTTTTTATTCTTTGAATTTTTGATTAATTTCACCACTCGACAAAACAACAACAGTTGAATTTTAATGGGAATTCGCGAGCAAAGAAAGTATTTTGAAATTCTCAAAAAATACGAGCGGAAATTTGATAAAACAGAGTTAGAAGATTATAAAATGCTTGTAAAACGGAATAAAGATGATGAAGATCTCGATAAATTATCGATGCAGAGACTAATTGCACTTTATGAAAAATACCATGTTAATAGAATTAAACCTAATCTGGATAATCTATTTAAGACTAAGGATGAAATAGCTCCAGAAGATAACTCCAATTAATCCAAAATTTGGTGAGTAAATGAATCAGAAATTATTAAATCGAATTTTTGCAGCAGCAATTTTTCTAATTAGCTTTTTAGTTTATCTATCCACTGTTCAGCCTACAACTTCTTTTTGGGATTGTGGTGAGTTTATATCAACTTCATATTTAATGCAAGTACCGCACCCTCCGGGAACACCATTCTTTTTAATTCTTGGAAGATTTTTCTCAATGATTCCATTTACAGAGAATATTGGTTTAAGAGTTAATATGATATCAGTTCTATCAAGTGCATTTACTGTAATGTTTTTGTACTTGGTTGCCGTTCAATTGATAAAAACTTATGTCAAAAAAGAGATTGAAGATAATTTTAATGCATTAGTAATTTATGTTTCAGCAGCAATTGGAGCACTATCATTAGCATTTAGCGATACATTTTGGTTTAATGCTGTAGAAGCTGAAGTATATGCATTCTCTACTTTTTTTATTGCTTATGTTATTTGGTTGATGATTCAATGGAATGAAAGAGCAGATCAGCCAGACAATGAAAAGTATCTGATTTTCATTGCCTATTTAATTGGCTTATCCACCGGCGTACACTTAATGTCAGTGCTTGCAATTGTGCCCGTAGTGATGGTTGTAATTTTCAGAAAATATTTAACTGATGAAGAAATTCTGAAAAAGACCGGCTATATCTTCCTAATGCATTCTGCGCTTATTCTTGTAGTTGCATTAATTTTGTGGGGTTCATTAACTGATGCAGTGCCTCCAAGAATGGAAGATTATAAAGCAACTGATTCAAGATTTCTGATGATTTTTGTTATCATCAGCGTTGCTTTTATGGCGGCAATGTATAAAAAGATTTTTCAAAAAAATTCATTTTACATTCCTATTATGATTGGCGGTATCACGCTTGTTGCTGTTTATCCCGGAATGGTAAAATTTATTCCTAAGCTTATTACAATCATTGGAAAGAATAATACAATTGTTGATTTAATTGTTGCCATCGGAATATTTGCTTTAATTGGAGGAGGTATTTTTTGGAGTGCTAAAAATAACAAACCTACTCTTAACCTAGTTTTTAAATGTATCTTCTTTACGCTTATAGGCGTCACTTCTTATACAATGATTATCATCCGTGCAAATCAAGAACCGCCTATAAACATGAATAGTCCAAAAACATTCACGGAATTAGAATCATATCTAAATCGTGAACAATACGGTGACTTTCCTACATTCAAACGACGATACTCAAACGAACCGCATCAATTAGATATATATAATGATTACTCAAGTGATCTTGATTTTTTCTGGAGCTATCAGATGAATCATATGTTTAATAGATACTTGATGTGGAATTACGTTGGAAGAGAATCAACTATTCAAGATACTGGCATTGATTGGACAGACCTATATGGAATTCCCTTTTTCCTAGGACTTTTCGGATTGTATTATCATTTCCGCCGTGATTGGAAAATGGCATCTGTGTTCTTAGTTATGTTTGTTTTTCTTGGATATTTAACAGCATTTTATCAGAATCAACAGCAGCCTCAACCGCGCGAACGAGACTATTTTTATGTAGGCGCATTTTTTGTTTATTCTATTTGGATTGCCTTCGGCATGCATGGACTTATTGAAATTGTACGGCAAAAGTTAAAAGAAACACAAGTAGTAAAACCGGTACTTGGCAGTTTACTGGTACTTGGATTTATAGCTGTTCCAGCGAACATGTTAAACGTAAATTACTTTGAACATAATAGAGCAAGAAATTATGTTCCGTGGGACTATGCATACAATTTATTACAGAGTGTTGCGCCAAATGCAATTCTATTTACCAATGGTGATAATGATACATTCCCTCTTTGGTATTTACAAGATGTTGAAGGAATAAGAAGAGATGTACGAATTGCAAATCTCAGTTTGTTGAACACTCCTTGGTACATTAAACAATTAAAAAATAATACACCGCATGGTGCGCAAAAAGTCAATATTAGTTTTACTGATACAGAAATTGATCAGCTTTCGCCAATCCGTTTTGAGCCTCAAGAAATGTCAATTGCAATTACACCGGAAGTAATAAAAGAGTTTGGTGTAAAAGATACTGCAGCACTTAATTCCGGTAAAATCAAATGGAAGATGGAAAACAGTGTAACTTTTGGAGAGTATAAAGCTATTAGAGTTCAAGATATTGTTTGTCTTGATATAATTATGCAAAGTCAATGGAAACGACCAGTATATTATGCTGTAACATGTTCAGAAGACAGTAGACTAAGTCTTGATGATTATTTGATAATGGAAGGTATGGCTATGAGAGTTATTCCTAAAAAATCTGAATCAAAATCAAATGAGTATTTGAACGAACCAGTAATGAGACAACAATTATTTAATGAATCTGAGGAAGTAAGTACGGAATATAAACCCGGCTTTAAATTCCGCGGTTTGAATGACAAAACGATTTTCTTTGATGAGAACCACGAACGTTTAACTCAAAATTATCGTAATGCATTTATTAGATTAGCAATTCATTACCTTTATAATGAATCGAACAACTCTAAAGTTGTTGAGACATTAGACATGATGGAAACAAAAATTCCGCGTTCTGTAATACCGCTTGATTACAGAATTAAACATGACGTTGCAAAAATTTATTTTAATGCCGATGCAATGAAACAATACAATGAATACGCAAATGAAGTAATCGATGAAGCAAAAAAATCTTTAGAAAAAAATCCTAGAAATTTTTCAAGCTGGTATAATCCTTATGATATTTTATTGACTCACTACGATTATTTAGGCAGATATAAAGATGCAGTTGAAGTTTTGCAGCAGCTTCAATTGCTTGTCCCAAATGATGAGTCAGTTAAAGATTTGCTAAACCAATATAAAGTTCGCGCTGGAATGAGTAAAAGTGAAACTGCGCCAAAAGAATTACAAATAAAATAATTTATTGGGTGCAGTTCTTGCACCCTAAAAACCTTTCAAATGAAAATTCTTGTAATAGCATTATCAGGCATTGGCGATGCTTTAATGTTCACACCTTCACTAAAAAAACTTAGTGATGAATTCCCTTCTGCTAAAATTGATATTCTAATAATGTATAAAAGTCTCACGGATGTTTTCA